>JBGUUU010000116.1:0-9379 GCA_045133775.1 Christensenellaceae bacterium | reverse complement strand
TAAAAAACCTGCGTATAAGTCGTTAAATAAGCAAATTTCGTTTGGAATTGCAATATAACCGATACGCTCGCCGGGAAGTGAAAGGCTTTTGCTAAACGAATAGCAGATGATAGTGTTTTTATATGCGTCTGCAATTGGGGTTAGTTCTTCGCCATCGAAAACAATTTCTCTATAAGGCTCGTCTGATATCACGTAAATTGGGTGAGAGTATTCTTCTTGCTTTTCTTTTAAGATTTTTGCAATAGCGTCTATTTCTTCTTTGGTGTAAACCTTGCCAGACGGATTGTTAGGGTTGTTGATTATAATAGCCTTAGTGTTTTTAGTAACGAGTAAATTGAGCGCGTTTAAATCAACTGAGAAATCGTTTGAGATGAAAGGAATTGGTATAAATTTTGCGCCTGCGCTTTCTATAAAAACCTTATATTCTGGGAAGTATGGCGTAAGCACGGCAATTTCATCACAAGGATTTTCAGTTAAGGCGTTGATAACTCCGCAAAGCGATGCCGCCGCCCCACAGGTTAAAATTACGCCTTCTTCGCTAAATGCTACGTTATGCTTTTTGTTCAAGTCTTTAGCAATAACCTGCCTTGCCTTTTGCGAGCCTTGCGCTTGAGTGTAAGCGTGCACGTTATCTATAAGAAGAGCGTCTATAAGCGCTTGTGTTACCCAGTCAGGTGTTTTTGTAGAAGGGTTGCCAAGCGTTAGGTCGCACACAGGCAAGCCTTGCGCCACAAGCGTTTTTCCATATTCAAAAAGCTCTCTTATTTCAGAGCGACGTTTGCCAAGGGCAAGAAGTTTATCATTTAGCATATTTTATCTCCTAATGACAACAATATAGCACTATTAACGTAAAAAGTCAACTTAAGTAAGGGTTGCAATTTTATTATACAATAATAAAATCTTAATAAATTGGTTGACATTTCATCAAAATAGGTATATACTCATAAAAAAAGAGGACGAAAAATGAACAGATTTTACGCTTATTATTATTTTGCATATTATTTTGTTGACCATATTTTATAAAATATCGGTATTTTTCGCGTATAAAAAAATCGTAAAGACCGATATTTAAATATCGGTCTTTTTTTGTGGAGTAGCTTATGATTATTGTAGTAAAAAAGAATTGCGATGAAAAACAACTTGATAACCTTATAAAATGGGTAAAAAATCAAGGTCTTGGCGTTGACATAAGCGTTGGTGAGCATTCAACCGTTTTAGGTTTAGTAGGCGATACGCCAAAGGTTGACCTTGACCTTGTTCGCTCTATGGATATAGTTGAAAACGTAAAGCGAATTCAAGAGCCGTTCAAAAGTGCGAACAGAAAATTTCATCCCGAAGATACTATCGTAGACGTTGGTGGCTTTAAGTTTGGTGGAGATAATTTCCAAGTAATTGCAGGTCCTTGTTCGGTTGAAAGCGAAGAGCAAATTATTGCAGTTGCTAAAGCTGTAAAGGCATCGGGCGCAAATCTATTAAGGGGTGGTGCGTTTAAGCCAAGAACGTCACCTTACGCGTTCCAAGGTCTTAAGGCAGAAGGTTTAGAGCTTTTGAAGAAGGCTAAGGCGGAAACTGGTATGCCTATAGTAACTGAAATTATGTCCGTTGCGCATATCGACCTTTTTGAAGACGTAGATATGGTGCAAATCGGCGCAAGAAATATGCAAAACTTCGAGCTTTTAAAGGCTGTTGGTAAATTAAATAAGCCCGTTCTTTTGAAACGTGGTCTTGCAAATACTATTGAAGAATGGCTTATGAGCGCAGAATACATTATGTCTGAAGGCAATCGCCAAGTAGTGCTTTGCGAAAGGGGTATAAGAACGTTCGAGCCAATGACTAGAAACACTCTCGACCTTTCTGCAATCCCACTTTTAAAAGAGAAAACACACCTTCCGGTTGTTGTTGACCCAAGCCACGCGTCTGGTCTTTCAAGGCTTGTTAAGCCTTTGTCTTTAGCAGCTGTTGGCGCAGGTGCAGACGGTCTTATGATTGAAGTTCATAACGACCCAGCAAAGGCTCTTTGCGACGGCGCTCAATCACTTCGCCCAGAACAATTTGACGAAGTTGTTAAGTCTGTTGACGTAATGTTACCACTCGTAAATAAAGTGAGAAGATAACATGAATATAGGAATAGTTGGGCTTGGACTAATTGGCGCAAGCTTTGGTAAAAGCCTTAAAAAAGTAACCGAGAATAAAGTGTTTGGTTACGACATAAATCCCGACGTGCTTTTAAAAGCAGAGCTCGTGGGCGCTATCGATAGCCCCCTTTGTGACGACGACGTAAAAAGCTTAGATATACTCGTTATTTCGGTGTATCCAAGGTCTTTTAAAGACGTTGCTAAAAAGTATCTTTCAAGGATGAAAGACGGCGCAATCCTTATGGATTTTTGCGGTATAAAAAGGGGAATAGAAGTGGATATGAAGGAGCTTTCTGAAGAGTATCCTAACGTATCTTTTATCGGCGCGCATCCTATGGCAGGCAGGGAGTTTTCAGGAATAGACAGGTCGCTCTCTACTCTTTTTGATAGGGCGACTTGTGTCGTTGTTCCGGTAAAGGCTGACATTTTTACCTTAGAAAAGGTTAGAGATTTATTTTTGTCGGTAGGTTTTTCTGAAGCAGTATTTTCAACTGCCTATCGCCACGATGAGATAATTGCCTTTACTTCTCAGCTTTGTCACATAGTTTCTAACGCCTTTATAAAAAGCCCTATGGCAAGTAGCCACTTTGGTTTTTCTGCAGGTAGCTATCGTGATTTGACTAGGGTTGCAAGGCTTAATCCTAATATGTGGACCGAGCTTATGATGGATAATCGTGATTTGCTTAAAGGGGAGCTTGATGGACTTATAGCAAGACTTACAGAGTATTCTAAAGCATTGGGCGAGAACGATGAGCAAAAGCTTTTTGACCTTTTAAAAGAAGGTAGCGATTTAAAGATTTCGATAGATAAGGGAAAGGTTAGATGAAAACGTTATCGGTAAAAGCTCTAAAAAGAGAGTATGAAATCGTTATAGAAAAGGATTTCTCTTTACTTGGCAAAAAGGTGGAAAATTTGTTTCACGGTAAACTTTTAGTTGTTTACGATCAAAATACCCACCCCCTTTTTTCAAACGATATAAAGGCTCAACTTTCAAAATTTGAGCTTGTAGAAGTTATTCTCCCTTTTGGCGAAGAAACGAAAAATATGCAAAATTACGCTATGCTCCTTTCTGCTTTAGCAGAGAATAATTTTACTAGGGGAGACGGAGTGTTGGCTGTAGGCGGTGGAGTTATAGGTGATCTTTGTGGTTTTGTTTCTGCTACGTATATGCGTGGCATTACCTATCTTGCTTGCCCTACTACGCTTTTGTCTTGCGTCGATTCTTCAATAGGTGGTAAAACGGCTGTAAATCTTCCTGAAGGCAAGAATTTAGTAGGCGCGTTTTATGCTCCGTCACTCGTATATATTTCAACTTCCGCCCTTAAAACTCTTCCACAAAGAGAGATTGAGTGTGGCTTTGGCGAGATTGTAAAATACGCTTTTTTAGATAGGGAAGTTACTGCTGAAGACGTGCAAAAGGGCGACGAAGAAAATCTGATTTTAAAGTGCTTAAAGGTTAAGAAAAAATACGTGGAAAACGATGAGTTTGATAGGGGCGAAAGGGCTAAATTAAACCTTGGTCATACGGTAGGCCACGCTGTTGAAAGCCTTTCTCATTATAACTTTTCTCACGGACTTTGCGTAGCAAAGGGAATAGATAAAATTATAGATATTTCTTGCAAATATTATGGCTATGGCGAAGATAAGAAAAACGAGTTTAAAGCCCTTTTAAATAGCACGGAATTCGACCTTGACATAAGTTATTCTGCTAAGGAATTACTCAGTAAAATAAAGATAGATAAAAAAGCGGAGAGTGGGGCTGTGAGCCTTATTCTCATTAAAGATATAGCAAATGTAGAGATCGTAAAAATTTCTCTTGAAAAACTTATGGAGCTTATGTAATGGTAGTAAAAATTACCCCTTTTATGGCAAACGGACAAATAGTTGCGCCACCGTCTAAATCGGTTGCGCATAGATTGTTAATCGTTGCCGCGCTCAAAAAGGGAAAAACTATTATAAAAAACGTCGGCAATTCGGCAGACGTCATAGCAACGTGCAATTGTTTAAAGGCTCTTGGCGCTAACGTTTCTTTAAAAGATGGAAACGCTACGGTAGAAGGAATAAAGGATATTCAAAAGGGTCAGTTTTTAGATTGTAACGAAAGTGGCTCTACACTTAGATTTTTACTTTCAGTTAGTTGCGCGCTCGGTTCAAACGCTACGTTTACAGGTAGCGCTAAGCTTTTGTCACGCCCTAACGACGCACTTTTGGGCGAACTTAAAAACCACGGAATAAAAGTTGAGAAATGGAACTTGAGTGGACAGCTTACAGGTGGAAAGTTTACTATTGACGCATCAGTTAGCTCGCAATATATAACGGGGCTTTTACTTGCTTTGCCTATTTTAAAAGAAGACAGCGAGATTGAGTTGCAAGGTAAAGTTGTTAGTAAGGATTATATAAACATAACCCTTTCCGTGCTTGAAAAGTCGGGCATTAAATACGAAAAGCTTGGCAATAGCATCATTATTAAAGGAAATCAAGAGTATTTACTTGCTGATGAAGTCGTTTGCGAAGGAGATTGGTCGGGCTCTGCCTTTCCGTTAGTTCTCGGCGCAATAGGTGGCGAAGTTTCCGTAAAGGGGTTAGACGTAAATTCTTGCCAAGGCGATAAGGCGATACTTTCCGTGCTAGAAAAGGTTGGCGCAGAAGTTTTTGTAGAAGGCGACGTGATTACCGTTAGAAAAAACAAATTACAAGCCTTTGAGCAAGATTTTGATAACGTTCCAGACTTAGCGCCCGTATGCGCTGTGCTTGCAGGTGTTTGCGAAGGCGAAAGTCAGTTTACAGGTATTCAAAGATTAAGGATAAAGGAAAGCGACAGGGTAAAGACAACTCTTGCTATTTTGCACTCGGTTGGCATTTACGCTGAAGAGATAGATGAAAAAATTATAGTAAAGGGTGGTAGCCCAAAAGGTGGTAGGTTTGACGGCGCTAACGACCATAGAATAGTAATGGCTTCTGCTGTTATGGCGTCTGTTGCAAACGGACAAAGCATAATAAACGGTAGCGAAGCAATAGTTAAATCTTACCCTGAATTTTTCAAAGATTATAAAAAGCTTGGGGGAAATGCAGATGTCTACGTATAACGGAGAAAAACTCAATATTCGTATATACGGCGCGTCACACGCAGATAAAATAGGCGCGTGCGTGAAGGGCTTTCCTAGGCTTAAAATAGATAGCGAAAGCTTAAATGCCGTGATGAAGAGAAGAGCTCCGTCTAATAATGTTTTTTCGACAAAAAGAGCAGAAAAAGACGAGCCTGTTTTTGAAAAAGGGCTTGATAACGGTATTATAGACGGAGATTTTGAAGTTGTTATTTATAATAAAGACGTAAAAAGTAACGATTATAACTCTCTTTATGCAAAGCCAAGACCATCGCACGCAGACTACGTGCGATATTTAAAAAACGGCGAAAAGGACTATCGTGGCGGTGGAGAATTTTCTGCAAGGCTCACAGCTCCTTTGTGCGCGGTTGGCGCGCTTGCAAAGCAGTATTTGCAAGAAAATTACGGTGTAGAAGTGCTTGCATATTTGTCGCAGGTAGGCGAGATTAAAGGTAGGTCCTACAAAGACGGATTGATAGCAGAAGAAGAAATTAAGGCGACTTATGATAAATTTCCTGCCCTTTCAAATGGCGAAGAAATGGTTGAAGAAATTTCAGATGCTACGTCGCAAGGGGATTCTGTTGGTGGTATCGTAGAGTGTATTGTGTATAATATGCCACACTCTATTGGTGGTAGCCTTTTTGAAGGGTTAGAAGGTAAAATTTCTAACTTTGTATATTCTATCCCTGCAGTTAAGGGGGTTGAATTTGGGTTGGGCTTTGACCTTTCTTCAATGAAAGGAAGCAGGGCAAACGACCCACTTAGAATAGAAAACGGCGAGATTAATATAGTAACTAACAATGCAGGTGGAATAAACGGTGGTATTTCAAACGGAAATCCAATAACGCTTAGGGTTGGCTTTAGACCTACTCCTTCGATAAGTATTCCACAAGATACCGTTGACCTTGAAAAGAGAGAAAACGTTCAAATCAAAATCGAAGGTAGGCACGATTCTTGCGTGGCTGTAAGGGCTGTGCCCGTTGTTGAGTGTGCAGTTGCAATAGCAATTTTAGACGCTATACTTGGGGAGAAAAATTAATGAGCTTAGACGAGTTAAGAAAACAAATAGACGAGATAGACGATAAATTATCAGAGCTATACGTAAAGCGTATGGAAGTCTGCAAGCAAATCGGCATAGAAAAGGCAAATTTAGGCTCGTCTGTAAACGTTGCTGAGAGAGAAAAAGCAGTAGTAAATAGAATTACTGACGGCAAAAGCGACGATATGAAGAGATATTTAAAGCTTTTATACGACACAATATTTTTTCAAAGCAAAAATTATCAAGGTAAGGTCGTAAAAACAAAATCTGATACCGTAAACACGCTAAAAGAAATTTTAGCAAGCGAAAGAAAAGGCTTTCCCGTTTCGGCAACCGTTGCTTGTCAAGGTGTTAATGGGGCGTATTCTGGCGAAGCTACTGAAAAGCTTTTCGATATAAGCGACGTTACCTATTTTAAAACCTTTGAAGGTGTTTTTAACGCTGTTGATAAAGGGCTTTGCGAGTATGGCGTTCTTCCTATAGAAAACAGTAACGCAGGCTCGGTTTCGCAAGTTTACGACCTTATGAAGAGATATAATTTCTATATCGTAAAGAGTGTAAGGGTTCAAATTAGTCACGCTCTTTGCGCTAAAAAGGGTGTTAAACTCAGCGAGATAAAAACGGTATATTCTCATAGCCAAGCGCTTATGCAATGCGCAGAGCATTTGAAGAATTTGAGCGTTAAAACGATTGAAGTTGAAAATACTGCAGTTGCCGCTAAAATGGTTGCAGAAAGTGAAGATAGAAGTATCGCTGCAATTTGCTCAGATAGCTGCGCAGAGATTTATAATCTTTGCACTTTAGAGCGCGCAATGCAAGATAACGGCAACAACTTTACAAGATTTATTTGCATTTCTAAAACACTTAAAGTTTTTAAAGGCGCAGACAAGATAAGCGTTATGACAAGCCTTGCTAATAAATCTGGTAGTTTAAATAAGATGCTCAGTCGTTTTTCTGCGCTTGGGCTTAACCTTACAAAGCTTGAATCAAGACCTATCGCAAACAGTCAGTTTGAGTTTATGTTCTATTTTGACTTTGAAGGGGATATTGAATCAGACGACGTTTTAAATCTTTTGGGCGAGCTTGAAAACAGCTCTGACAAATTCGTATTTTTAGGTAGTTATAAAGAGACAGTTTAATGAAATATTGCTTAATTGGAGAAAAATTAGGGCATAGTTATTCTAAAGTAATCCACAATTTGCAAGGGCTTGACTATTCTCTCGTAGAAGTTGAAAAAGGTAAGCTTGGCGAGTTTATCAAAGGGGATTACGACGGGTTTAACGTTACCATTCCCTACAAAAAAGATATAATTCCACTTTTAGATGAGATTGAAGAGTCTGCAAAGCAAATTGGGGCAGTAAACACCGTTTTAGTAAAAAACGGCAAGCGCTGCGGCTATAATACCGATGTTTTTGGTATGGAATTTGCTTTAAATAGAGCCAAAATCAATCTTGCAGATAAAAGAGTTATGATACTTGGCACGGGTGGCACGTCGCTCACGGCAACTGAAGTTTGCAAAAGAGCTGGGGCTAAAGAAGTGGTTTACGTTTCTCGTAGCGGAGAGATAAATTACCAAAACTGCTATCAAAAAAGCGTTGACGTAATTATAAACACAACCCCTGTCGGTATGTATCCAAACGCCCACGCAAGCCCAGTTGACTTGTCTAGATTCAAGGGCTTAGAAGGGGTTTTTGATTGCGTGTATAATCCACTTAGAACTAACCTTATTTTGCAGGCAGAAGGGCTTAAAATTAAATGCTCGGGTGGTCTTCCTATGCTTGTAGGTCAAGGTCTTAAAGCAGAAGAAATATGGCTTGAAAAGAGCATTGATATAAGCGTTTACGAGAGTGTTTTAAATACAATTTTAAACGAAAAGAGAAACGTTGTTTTAATTGGTATGCCTTCTTGTGGAAAGACTACTGTTGCGAAATTTCTTGCAGAAAAGACTGGTAAAGGCGTTGTAGATACCGATGAACTTATATTTAAAATGCAAGGCAAAAAACCGTCTGAGATAATAGAAGAGTTTGGCGAAAAGCATTTTAGAGATATAGAAAGCATTGCCGTAAAAGAAGCAAGCGAAAACGTAGGCGTTATAATCGCAACGGGTGGCGGGGCTGTTTTAAGAGAAGAAAACGTTACTAATCTAAAGCGAAACGGCACGCTTTTCTATCTTGAAAGAGCGATTGAAAAACTTATTGATGAAGATAGACCTTTATCAAAAAACGGAGCTATAAGTCGATTATTTGAGATAAGAAAGCCTATATATGAGAGCGTTTGCGATAAAAAAGTGTCAAACGACGGCGAAATTGATAAAGCGATAAGGGAGATTTTGGCGTTATGAAAATTTTAGTTATAAACGGTGTAAACTTAAATATGGTTGGCATTCGTGAGCCGGAGCTTTATGGAAAGAGCGATTTTAAAGCGCTTGTTAAAACTATCGTAGGCGAAGGCAAAAGGCTTGGTATAAAGGTTTCTCATTACCAATCTAATAGCGAAGGCGATATTTGCACTAAAATTCAAAAGGCGTATGATAAATTTGACGGTATCGTTATAAATGCAGGCGCTTATACTCACACTAGCATTGCAATATTAGACGCGTTAAAAGCAGTTGGTATTCCTACGGTGGAAGTGCATTTAACCGACATATATACTCGCGAAGAGTTTAGGCGCAAAAGCTATATAAGTCTTTATGCCGAAAAGGTAATTGCAGGCAAGGGCTTTGACGGATACAAAGAAGCTTTAAAATATTTTATAGATAAAGGCGCGTGTTAAAACGCAAAGGATAAAAATAAAAGCAAGCGAATTAGTGCGTCAGTAATAGTGATTATTACTGACGCACTAGTTATATTTGCCTATAGGCAAGTTATATGCCTACGGCGTTATATTTTGCTACGCAAAGTTATGATAAGTCGAGTTTTCTTTTACCCACGCATAATCACTTGCATTAAGCTGGCTTTTTTGATATAATAAACACACCGATAAATAAGAATTTGTCCAACTGTTTAAACAGGAAAGGGGGAGACAAACTTGCGGTATTACAAGTACAAAAATACAGATAAAAATATAAATAATGCATTGAAAGAACAATACAAAACTTTGAC
>JBGUUU010000115.1:0-6309 GCA_045133775.1 Christensenellaceae bacterium | reverse complement strand
AGCGGCCAAAGGGAGCAGACTGTAAATCTGCCGTCACTGACTTCGGTGGTCCGAATCCACCCCTGCCCACCACCAAAAAGAGCAATGCAATACGCATTGCTCTTTTTGGTTTATGGACAGTGGGTGAATACGAGCAAAATGCGTAGCATTTTGAACGCATTTCCGTTAGGAAATCTTGCCGAGAGACTCCCACTTGTGGGAAACGGCAATATCCACCCTACCCTACTTTGATTTACAATTGATTTTTTGAGCATTTTGAACGCATTCCGTAGGAATCTTGGCTTTTGCTTGCAAAAGACAATATCCACCCCTGCCCTATCACTTTTCTTAAATGCAACACATAGTGTTTTGAACGCATTTCCGTTAGGAAATCTTGCCGAGGGGCTCCCACTTGTGGGAAACGGCAATATCCACCCCTGCCCTTCTCTTATTTTACATTTTCTTTATTATAGCATTTTGAACGCATTCCGTAGGGTGCGTGACGCTCCGCTCAATTCCCATTTCTTATTTTTTCGTGCAAAAACAAGATTGTCGCAAGTAGTCTCAGGCTACAAAAGATAATATCCACCCCTGCCCTACCAAACTTAAAACATATACAAATATACACTAGATTTATATAAATTTAGAACTAAAAGTTAGCGTATATGCTAATTATCGCCATTTTTAGCTAAAAATAAAAGTTGGGGTTTACCCAACTTTTTTATTTTTCTTTTCTTTTTTCAAAATGTCTAATCTTATAATTGCAAAGAGCGTAGAAACAAATATTGCGCCGTGAATAAAAGTGTTTACGTAAGCTAAAGTAAATATATCATAAACCGTCCAAAAAATTGGATTTAGCAAATAAACGATACGAGTTTTTGCAGAAGACTTTTGCACCATGCTTATTGCAAAACATATAGCCGCGCCCGCAGATAAAAGGTCTATTGGCGATTTATAGTAAATTGCCGAGCAACCTATAAACAAGCAAACGAAAATAATTGCCACGTATAATGGCGGCTCAATCTTTTTATAATTAAAAATAAAGTAAACAACCGACTGAAGTATTGCAATTAAGCAAATGCCTGCGCCAGAAAAACCACCCAATAAAAAATACGTAGAAGCGCAAAGCACGTTTGATACAATTTGGCACGCTAAAACCATTTTTAAGTTTTTAAATTGCATCGATGCAAGAGCAAAAAGCGCCATAGCAACGCTTATCGCTTGCGCCACGTAAAACTCCATTTAAGTAGCCCCCTTCAATAATATATACTCTAACACTTTTGTTTTTGCAAGTCAACAAATTTTAATTTTTTCTCATATTTTATTATAAAACCCTATCTATAAGTCGATTATTGCCTTGTTTAAACAAAATATCACGCAATTTTTACCTGCTTAATTTTGTAGCCCTATTATGCCAAATTTTTCACCAAACATCTTTGCACCTATAAAGAAATTGCAAATATTTTATAATACAATTATAAAATTTTTCATTTTTATTGAAAATACGGCAAATCTAATGTATAATAAACTCAAAACCTACGTTGGAGGAAAAATATGCAAAAAAGCACTAAACACTCTCGTTTTTTATTAATGTTATGTGCAATAATATGCGCTCTTTCAATCGGGCTTGCGAGCTGTTCAAGGTCTCAAGCAGTCCCAACATCAACCCCACAGAAAGAGAGCTTACCAACCTCGGAACCTAGCGAAAGCTTGGAAGAATCTGAGCCGGAATCAACACCCGAATCGGAGCCGGAATCAGAGCCTGACCCTGAGCCTGAGGAGCAAATGCTCTTCTTCGTTGCCCCAACCGAAGAAGTTTATCCGTATATAGACGGTGTAAAAAATTACCTTGAAGCAGGTGCGGGCGCAAGCGTTGGCGATTACTACAATCCACCAATTACAACCCAAGCAACTCCTGTTCAAATCAAATGGAAATACAATGCAGAAGGCGCTAAAAAATTTATAATTGAATATGCTACAGATGCAAATTTTTTAGATGCCATTTCAGTAGAAGCAAGCGCAGCAAAGCGTTCTGTTAATATTTACAACTTGTATAAATCAAGCTTTTATTACGTTCGTATTTCTGCAGTTAACGCAAAAGGCGAAACTCTTCATCAAACTGTAGGCGCAATTAAAACAACTGACCTTGGGCCTAGATTTATGTACGTTGACGACGTTCGCAACCTTCGTGATATCGGTGGATACATAACGGAAGACGGTCACGTTTTAGCACAAGGCATTGCATATCGCGGTGGCTCTCCTACAGCTCCCCCAGGAAACGTTCACTATTTAAACAACATTACCGAAGACGGCAAAAAATACATGAGCGAAGTAATGGGTATAAAGACGGAAATCGACTTTAGAAATGCTGCTGAAGCAGGCATAACCTTAGAACAAGGTAGCGTTATTCCGGGCGCATCTCTTAATTACCTTACTTTAAGTGGTTATAAGAGCCTTTTAACAAACTACCCTAAGCAAGTGCAAGATTTATTCTCAATTCTTTCTAAGCCGGAAAGCTACCCTGTATTTATGCATTGTACAGGCGGTGCAGATAGAACTGGTTCAGTTATTTTCTTATTAGAAGCTATTTTAGGTGTTCCTGAAGAACAATGTATTCAAGATTACGAATTAACAAGTTTCTCTTCATACGGAATTAGAAACACTCAAGCAGGCGAATATAGAGACTATTTCCAACCATTCCTTGCAGGTCTTAAAGAATACGGTGGCGACACGTTGCAAGAAAACGCTGAAAACTGGGCGCTTGCTAATGGCGTTACACAAGAGCAAATTGACGCTGTTAAGGCGATTTTCTATGGTGATATAGATGTTGGGGGATTCTTCCCTGATAACACGATAGCCACGTGCTCTTTAGAAAGAAGTGACGTTGACTCAACGTACTTAAGCTCAACTTGGGCAGAGTTTACCACAGGCAAGCTTCAAGTTGCAGGCGCACACGTGTCTAACAAAACAAGTTTATACCTTATACCTGTAGATAGCACTGTAAAATTCCCTATATCAGACTGGGAGGCTCCATTTAGCTACGTTTCAGGTAACGGCATAACCTTAAACGGCGAAATGATTAATATGCATAACAGCGTAAAATCCGCACCCGGCTCTTTCTACATTGGTATTGGTAGAGAGGTAGTTGAAGGCGACGTTGTAAAAATTGAGGGCGTTTTTGGCTGTGACGAATATACAACATACTACATTATAGAAGAATGTGAGTTTATTTGGGACGGCACTCGTTGGCAAACTAAAGAAAGCTCTTCTGAAGGCGGAAATGAAGAAGACAAGGAATTAACGGGTTATAACCTTATAGAGCTAGGAACTGTAGTTAAAACCTACCTTAGCGAATCTGAACCTGCTGCAAGCCGCTTATATTTAAAAGCAGAGGACGGCACTTTATTGGGCGAGCACAACAACCTTTACTTCTACCACAAGAGTGGTACTGGCATTTTAGTAAACGGCGAGCCTGTAAACAAATTAAATTCCTTTAAGCATGGGCCTGGCGGTTCAGATAAAAATGGAGAAAACTTCTTCCGTCTTTATCTTGATAATATTGCAGCATTAAACGGCGGCGCAGGTGTTGCCGTAGGCGACGTTGTCACAATCGGCGGTACTTTCATCAACGAAGACGTTTTAGCAGCTTATACCATTGAAGACTGCTCGTTTATTTGGGACGGATCTTCTTGGTCTGGTCTTAACACTTCAATAGAAGGTACAGAATTTACAATAACCTCAATCGGCGCAACAACGTCTAGCACGGCAAGTGTTGTAAACATCTACTCTAAAGGTGGAGATTCTCTCCCTAAAGAAAAAGGCGACTGGCAAAACGTTTACTCTTTAGTTACAGGTAGCGGCAAAGGCTTAACCTTAAACGGCGTAGAGATTACAGACGTCAACATTAAAATGCCCGGCGACTTATACGTTCCACTTGGCGTTGCGGCTAAAAACGGCGATATTTTAGTTCTTGACGGCGAATATTACAATGCAACCACTGCAATCACACTTAAGTTTGTAAACTGCGCTCTTTCTTGGAACGGTTCACTTTGGACAACCTGCTCAGCACCTCTTGACTACGTAGTTCACGAAATAGGCGCGTTAGCATTTAGCAAAGTAACGCAAACAAACAATAACCCACCTATTCCAAATGGATATCTTTATCTTAAGAGAGCTGACGGCAAGCAAATTCCTATATACAGCAAAGAAAACGACATGCATTGGAGCCTTATTTTCAACTGGGACGGCGATAGCATCACAATAAACGGCAAAGCTGTTACTGCAACTGTAAAATTCCCTAGCGAAATGTTTATTGCCTTTAAGGCAGAGCCTCAAGAAGGCGACGTTTTAAAAATCAGCGGAGCTTTCTATAACGACGAGATTCTTACAAAATACATCATTACAGAAAGTATGTTTGAGTGGGACGGAACAGCTTGGATTCCTTACGTTGAATACAACGAACACAACGTTGGTCAATTACGCCCAACAACTGGCGCTACTTCAACTTCTATTCTCAACTTAGAAAGAGTTGATGACGAAAACTTTGCAATCAACGATATATCAAAAGAATTTACTTACTTCGGTGGAAGTGGTATCGGTCTTTTATTAAACGGCGAAGCAGTAAACGTTCCTAAGATTAGAACAACTGCAAGCGAGTTGACGATTAACTTAGGCTTTACAGCTAAAGAAGGCGACGTTATAAGACTTAGCGGTGCATTCTATAACGTAGCAACAAAGGTTCGTTACGTAATAGAAGAAAGCGCATTCATCTACGAAGGTGACGCTTGGAAGGCTTACGTTAGCACTTATGAAGAATACGGTTTAGGTCACGTTACCCCATTTGCTGATGCTACTACAGAAAAGTTTATTTACTTCTTCCCTGCAGACACGTCTTTAGTTTTACCTATCGACAGCTGGGAGAATGAAGATATTTTCACTTTGGCTTTCGGCACAGGCGTAAAATTAAATGGCGATACTCTTGCTAGCGCTAAGGTTAGATCTATAGATAGCACTCTTTACGTTTCACTTGGAACGTCTGCAAAGGTTGGCTACGTTCTCACTATTGGCGGAAAATTCGTTTGCAACGATAAAGGCGTATTATATTACGTTAAAGATTGCACCTTTATTTGGAACGGTGAAATTTGGCAAGACGCTTCCACAATAACACTTGATGTTGCCAAGCAAGCTGCAGTGGCTGCTCTTGGAGAATATTTAACTCCAACTGATTACAGAGAAGCTGAGCAAACTGAAATAACTAGCATTATCGCTAATGCAGAATCTGCTTTAAATAGCATTAACAGCTTAGAAAATGTTGGTCAGGTATTAGCGATTGCATACAATTCTTTAGATGCTTTAAAGACTGATGCAGACTACATAAAAAAAGCTCTTGACAGTGCCAAAGCTGAAGCAGAAGCAGAAATTAACGCTTACGCTCAAACTATTAACTACAGCTTATATACAAAAGCAAACGCAGACGTAATAAAAGACTACGTTCAAAGCGCCTTAAATGCTATTAAAAATGCTACAACCTACGAAGAATTCGATGGCGTTCTTGACCAATTAAAGGAACAAGTGGCAAGCGTTGAACAAGGCACGGAGAGTGAAAAAGAAAGCACTGTTACAAGCACTAGCGCACCAGCAAAAGGCTGCGGAGCATCTGTAGAAGCTCCTTTATTTGCTTCACTTGTTGCTTTTGCGGGCATAACACTTATCCGCAAGAAAAGAAAAGCATAAAAGCTATTAAATACGGTGATAAACCGCCATGAAACACACAAAAAGGATAACGAAAGCTTCGTTATACTTTTTTTATTGTAGCCTTTAGCGAAAATTAAATAGGCTGAGCTTAGCACTCCACCAAGCCCAACCTATTACTTAAAATTTTATTGTCTTTCGTTTTTTATAGCATCAACTACCATCTTAGCACAAAGGTCTACGCCTTCTTTAGATAAATGTATTTGGTCTTCGCAAATATATTTATATATATCCTTACTAACTGCTGCGCCAAGGTCGTTAATTTCAATTCCCATTTCTTGTAATTTAGGCACAATCAACTCGTTATATCTATCTATAACTGTATTATCGTTATAAGGGTGCTCATTATGAACAGGCGTTGTCGTTGCAAAAATAACACGCTTACCAAGTTTTTTAAGTTGGGTTGCTACCCTTAACATATTTTCTACGTATTCTTCTTCGCTGGTAAAAGGTTTGCCGTCGTCAAAAAGACGGGTGGAAATATCCCAAAGACCGTTATTCCAATGTATAACGTCGCTACCCCCTATTTGCTCACGGTAATCAAAAAGCATACGCAACGTATATTTTACAAAACGGCAG
>JBGUUU010000114.1:0-11683 GCA_045133775.1 Christensenellaceae bacterium | reverse complement strand
CTTATTATTTTTTTCATTTTCTCACCCCATATTTCTTATTATTAATTTACATGGCATTACGATTTCGTCGTCAATCCACGTTTCTCTTTTTAAAACTTCGGCAATCTTTTTGCCCACCTTTTCATACTCTGGGTCTATAGTTGAAACGAGATATTTAGCATCTGGCACGTAACAGTTATCGTGACCGGATAAAACAACGTCTTTGCCAACCTTATAGCCTAGCTCTTCTAAAGCGTCGTATGCGCCCATTGCAACGCCGTCGTTAACACATACGATTGCAGTTGGCTTGCGCTTTAAACTCATAAGCTCTTTTGTAAGCGCGTATCCACTTTCAGGGGTCATATCACCCCACTTTACAAATTTGCTTTCTATATAGATATCACTCGTTATCATAGCGTCTTGAAAGCCCATATATCTTTCAACCGATTCGGAGAAAAGATTGTCGCCGTTTATACACGCTATTTCCGTGTGTCCTTGTCCTATTAAATACTCGGTCATAAGCTTAAACTGCTTTCTTTCGTCGTTGTTTACTCTTGTAACCGAAACGTCTTTTTCAAAAAAGTTATACGCAACTAAACATTTGCCAAGCGATTGTAAATATTTTATCGTTTGCCCCCTAATTTCGCCAATCAAAAAGATTTTATCTGCTTTATTAAGCACCGACTTTGTAAATTTAGTAGGCACGTCCGCAGCGTTTATCGTATCGAGCAAAAGATTATATTCACTTCCAAGCTCGTTATAAATGCTTTTGTATATTTTTTGCGCATATGGATTGACGTATTCGTATTTACCAATTTCTACGCTTTGCGACTGAATATCATCAAACGGCAACATAAGCACGCCTATAAAGCGATTATTCGGCATTTTTAGGTTTCTTACCATTTTACTAACAACAGAGCCTTTGCCTTTAATCTTTACAATGATATTCTCTTTATAAAGCCTTTCTAATGCGCGCCTTACCGTTGTCAAGCTAACGTCAAACCTTTCGCAATACTCTTTTTCAGAGCAAAGAACAGTCTCTTTGCCGTTTTCTTTTATTTCGTTTAGAATTTGCTCGTATACGTAATCATACGCGTAGTGAAAATCTATCATACTAAATACTCCTTACGCCCTTATTATAACATAAGGGCGTAAAGTTTTCCATTTGTTTTAATTTTTTTACTAGTAAAATTTTAAAATTTACTAACCCTTTACTTTTATAAGGGCAATTTTATTTTTTTCTAAAGTAATTTCTTTTCCGTTTAACGAGCAATTACCTATAACTTCGCTAATCTCGTATGGAACGGTAAAGGTTACGTCGTTTGCCGTAGTATTATCTACCACTACAAATCCCCTGCCGTTTTCGTAAACAACGTCTGCTCTAACACCTGCAGGAAGATATGCAAAGCTAGAATCAGGCTCGCCAACAACCTTTCTAAGCCAAGTAAGGTTGTTTTCTTCGTTACTGAGTGAGTATCCATAAGCAAATAATGTTGCAATATCTACAACTCTACCTTTGCCTATTCTATGCTCTGATGCGGCAGGTCTGTCTTGTGAGAAAGTTGCAAGGGTTTCGCCTTGATTGCCTGTATAAGTAATAAGATATTTGCCACCGCAAAGAGTCTTATCGCCATCACGCATAGGGATTTTCTCTCCGTCTTCAGAAGTGAAAACCTTCCAGTCGTATGCGTTTTCTATCATAGTGCTTGAGAAGAATTTATCAATTCTCTTGCCCAAAAGCTCGCCCATGCCACAGCCTGGAATATTGAGAGAGTGCCTTCCCGTAGATTCGTTTACACTACCGAACAAAGACTCTATAATAACAGTTCCACCGTGCTTAGCGTATTCTTCAAGCTTTTGCATCTTCTCGTCATCAAACAAGAAAGTTGCAGGGAAATATACTGCCTTATAGCCTTCAAGTTTTCCGTCTAAAATGCCGTTCGCATCAATAAAATCAACGGCATAATTGTTGCGATAGAACATATTATACGCGCCTATAAGCGAATTAACGAACAACTTTGTATCGTGCGATGCTTCCCAAGAATATATCTCGCTAGACTTGTCGCAATAAATTGCAATCTCGCCTTTTTTAGGCTCAAAATTGCAAATCTCTGCATAATACTCCTTTACAATATCATGCATTTTCATTGCTATTCTATTCCACTCGGTATCCGAGCCGTCAAGCGCAGTATTGCCCCAAGCAGGAGCTTCGTCACCTAAAATTTCAGGTCTAAATTGCCAGAATAAAAAGCCTTTACTGCCGTGCACGAGTGGGATAAAGATATGCTTTATCATATCGTTCACATCTGGCATACGGAAGCCGTTTAAAGCATTGCCGTAGCAAGCGTGAATTTCGGCGTTTATAATGTTCTTACCTTCTGCAGCGCTCTTTAAAAGGTCTGCCGCCATAGGGTTTGAGCCAACGCTATTGCCAATTAAATCGCCGTGCTTTGCGATAGAAAAATCATCGCTACAACAGGTTATACTGTTAAAGAGCGGAATAGGAACGGTATGGCACATTGCAGGGTGCTTGGTGTCATACTTTTTAACCACAGCCATTCTCTTTGCAAACTCTTCGGTAATGGTATCACAGAAGAAAAGTCGCCAATCAATCATATCGGCAGTAGTTCCAAAGCTCTTTGGTGGTTCTACGTCGTCAAACGAACGATAAGGTCTGCCCCAAACTTCGTTGAGATTTTCTATCGTTCCATATTTCTTCTCTAACCATTTAGAAAATGCTTTAACTGAATTGTCGCAATAGCAAAGCAAGGTTTCTACGTTAGGCTCTCTATAAATACCTTCGGTAAGCTCTGGCTCGTTCCAAAGATCCCAAATGTAAAGGGCTGGGTGATTAGCGTAACGCTTTACGCATTCTGCTAAAAATTTAGCCTTGAGCTCGCTTGCTTTTTCGTGATGGAAGCAAGGACCTGGCATACCGCCGATTTGACGGTATGGCGATGCGTAACCCTTAACGACTTCGCCACGAGAAGATATCATAGCGCTTTCTGGATATTTTTTATCAAACCAAACTGGAGTGACTTCTAAAATAGTGTTTATAACAACCTTGAGCCCAAATTCATGAGCTAAATCCATAAGTTCATCTATGTCCGAAAAATCGTAAACGCCTTCTTCCGGCTCGTTCCAACGCCATTGAACCCAGTATTTTACGGTGTTATAGCCCCACTTTTTGATGTTTTCAAGGTCCTTTCGCCACTCTGAACGAGCTGGAGTTGGGGCTCTATAATATTGAAATCCCATTGGGATAAAATCAACTTTTGTTTTCATTTATTTTATTGCTCCTTCAACCAAACTGTCCATAAAGCTTCTAAGGTTAAGCATAAAGTAAATAAGGAGTGGGATTGACGCTAAGATATAGCCTGCAAAAAGCGCTCCCCTATTTGCTCCTTGTTGTTGGTTAAACTCTAAAAGTCCTAACGGTATAGTTTGAATATTGTCGCTATCTAAAACGAGCATTGGCCAAACGATATCGTTCCAAACGTTTAAAAGCGCTAAAATGGAAACAGTTGTGAGTATTGTCTTTATAAGTGGCATTGCAATATGCACAAAACTTTGGAATTCGTTAATTCCGTCGATTTTAGCCGCTTCAAAGACTGTTTTAGGAAGTTGCTCAACAAAGCCCCTTACAAGGTAAATACCCATAATAGAGCCTGTTGCAAGGTAAGGTAAAAGCAATGCAAATTGCGTGTTGTAAAGACCTATTCTAACAACAACCAAGTAGCTTGGAACAAGCGTTAATACACTTGGAATCATCATATTTAAGATGATGAGCGTAAAGAAGAAATTCTTTCCTTTAAACTCAAAGTGACCAAACGCATAACCTGTTAACGCAGCGATAAGAGTTATGCCAACAGTTGAAACAACGGAAATTGTAACCGAGTTCCAAATATAAGGGAAAATTCTCTTAAAAGCATCTGCATAATTTCTAAAGTAAAGCGGAGTTGAAAACCACAATACGTTATCGAGCATTTGGTTTTGCGTTTTAAATGAGTTTACTATCATTACGTAAACGGGAATAAGCGTAAGAATAAGGAAGAACGTAAGCACGATAGTAACGACAATACTATTTTTTCTTTTAGTCTTTGATATATTCTTCATTAGTCTGCACTCTCCGTTTTAAATAATTTATTTATTACAAACGAAACGAAGAGCATAACGACAAGCATTGTAACGCCTATCGCACACGCTTTGCCGAATTCACTAGAGCCAAACGCCGTTTTATACATATATAAACCTGGAACGTATGAGCTATAGCCCGGTCCACCTTCAGTTATAGTTTGGATTTTAACGAAATCTTGAATTTCGCCAATTACAGAAAGTGTTAAAATCATTTTAAATTGTGGTTTAGACAAAGGGATATCAATAGCAAGGATTGAACGTATTGGCGATGCGCCGTCTATTCTTGCAGCTTCTCTTAAAGAATTATCTATTGAAGAAAGACCTGCAATATAGATAAGTAAGAACGTTCCACCTACCCAAGGGAAGCCCATAAAACGAATTGCCCATTTTACAGACCTTGGATTACCTAAAAGGTCTACCTTTTTCATGCCTAAAAGACTTAAAACGTTATTTACAACACCTGTATCTACGTCATATATAAACTGCCAAAGAAGGAAAATTACCATTGATGGAACAACCATTGGAGCAACAAACGCTACTCTCCAACGATAAGACGCTTTTCCGTTTTTGAGCGAGAATATCAAAAGGGCGCACATAAATGGGAAAATAAGGTTTACAACTGCGCCTGATACAACGAAGAAAATCGTATTTTTCCAGCTTTGCCAAAAGATTTCATCTTTAAATAGTTCGCTATAGTTTTTTAAGCCTATAAACTCGTTTTTACCCATACCTTTTGTAAACGTTCCAGACCAACGGTAAGTTGATTTGATAAGCGATAAAGCTATAGGGTAAAAAGCAAAGATAGCTAAAAGCACCATAATTGGCAAAATCATAATATAAGGGGTGAAATCTATTTTCTTTGTAACTTTTTTAACTTTTATCATGAATTCCACTCCCATTCGTTATCTTGCTGTAAAAGATACGTTACGTCAATATATCTTTGTTGGACGTTTTTACACAATTTGCTAAGAGAAAGCTCATCAATAAGATACATTTGCACTTGCTTGAAATGATATTCTTCAGCAACACCGTCGGCAAGCCCAAAGAGATTAAATCTCATTCTTATAGACTCGCTATCTTCAGGTGGTAAAAAGTCATACATTTTTTCGTTTACTTCAACGTCTTTAATAACTGGTATTTCATAAGCGGCGTTTGCCATATAGCTTGCCATCTTTGGAGACGTGAAAAATTGCAAAAAGTCTACAACGCCTGCTAATTTGCCTGCGTCTTCAACAGACTTTGGTATACAGAAACAGCCCGATGGTTCACCAAGCTCTTGGAAAGGCAAGCCTTCCTTTAAGTTTGTAAAGGTAAACTTAGTTGAACTATCTATATACGTCTCTTTTTCAAGCTTAGGGAAAGGCAAAGATATGTAATTAAACGCCTTATAAGGGTTTGTTTTATCTGCTTCTGGGTTTTCGTTATTGAGAGTAAGCTCAATACCAGAAACGCCCCAGCTACCACAGAACATCATAGGAACAGACTGTCTTAAGAAGTTCTCTGACGTATCATCTCTTGAGTTAAAGCCTTCACCCCAGTATTTAGACCACGTTTTTAAGAAGGTTAAAACTTCTTTAAAGTCAACGTCGTTTGAAAGGTTTAACGGATCGTCGCCATATAAAAACGCCCTTGCAATTTCTTCTGCTTCTACTTGTAAATTTTGGTTTACGTCGTAGCCTGTAATTTCATCATACTTGAGTTGAGCCATAAAAATATCAATCATCCAACCAACCATATAGTTGATATACTTGGCGTTTGCTATTTCCATTGCAGTATAACCTTCGGCTTCAAGCTTTTCGCAAATACGTCTATATTCAGAGAACGTCCAACTATCGTTTGGGACAGCAATACCACACTCTTTTAAAATATCGGTATTGATTACAATTCTTACCGATACCGTAGACGTTGGCACGCAATAATTCTTTGAAATATCGTTTGCATAAGCCGTTTGCGTGAGATACGTTCCACTAAAATCATCTCTCCACGCTCTACCCGAGTCGTTATAAGGGTTAGGCTTGTCTAAATACTTGCTTAAATCAACTAAATAGCCGTTAGAAGCGTCTGTGTTAGCGTATACGATATTCGTTGCAAGAAGGTCTGAAGCATTGCCACCTGCAAGTCTTGCGCCCATCCATGTTCTGTAGTTGCCTGCATCTTGCTTGTCTATAACAACTTCATACTCGTCTTGCAATTCGTTATATTGCCTTGCCACTTCTTCTAAAGCGTATTGGTATGGCAAATTCGTTCCCCAAAAGGAAAGAACTATTTTGTTGGCAGTATTGTTTTTCGTTATCTTGATGACCATTGACGCCACACTTGCGACAACGAGAACAATTGCCAGAATTTTTTTGAATATTTTTAACATTGTTTTTTCCTATAACCGTATCACAACGCACGGCCGATTTTTACGTCGGCCACGAGTTGCAATATAGTGTCTATTATCTATTTTTACGTTTAAGAAGAACAGCTGCAGGAAGAATGAGTAAGAATAATCCTACGCCTGCAATTGAACCGCCACAACCACCCTTACCAGATGGAGCTGTTACGCTTGATTCTGGCGTTTGCTCACTATTTGGAGCGCTTTCTTGGTTTGGCTCGCTTGTTTCTGGCTGATCTGGTTTATCAGTTCCACCATTTTCAGGAAGTTCAAGACCTGTATGAATAGATACAAGCTCTAAGAATAAATCAAACTTACCGTCGTCTGCTAAAATGTTCCAACACTCTGTTTGATTGTGAGATTCTAACGTCCAAACTGCAAAGCCCTTAAATCCACTTTCAGTTGCAAGGCGGACAGTTTCAACCCAAACTTCTCTTGCCTTTTCTGGAGTTGGGAAAATTCTTGCGTTAGGACCAAATTCACCCATAAATAAAGGTTTTTTCTTAAGAAGTTCTTGCACTTCATCAGTCCAGAAATTCATATACGTTAAGTCGTCTGCAAAAGAGTTAAGAACGGTATTGCCGTTAGTGTTCGCATAGTAAATATGCACGTCTAAGAAGTCGATATTAGTATTTAAATACGTGTCGAACGTTGCAGGCAATCTTATATCGCCCGAAGTCATACCTTGCATACCGTAAACGTGATTGTTACCAACGATATTACGAGTGAACGTTCCTTCGTTTACTAAAACGTTCATATCTACAGACTTAATTGCGCTATAAACTTGGTTAATATAATAAGTTACGCCTTCTTTATAGCAAAGCTCACGAGAATCGGCATCGCCCATATCATACGTCTTGCCGTTTGCAGTAGTTACCATACCAGACGTTTGGAGGAACGGCCATTGGTCGCCGTAAACTGCAAATTCGTTTTGAAGTTCGATTGAGAAGATACCACTTACACAGTCAGGAGCTTTCTCAGTAAAGTAGCTTATTACGTTTTTAGCATACGTCTTACGAGCGTTTACACCCCTTGAATCAAAATACATATAGTTTCTTGAAAGGGCTGCGCCACCTTGAAGTGAAATGTAGTAGTCGTTTGATGGAACGTCTGCATCACCTAACGTAAGCATTACGTATACACCGTATTTTTGAGCTGTGCGAAGGAAATGAACAACGTTTTCCATATAAGGAACGTAAAGACCTTCGTAATAATAATTAGGGTCGTCTAAAGAATAAGCAGGGTCACCACTAATACCAGGGTTAGTTGAAGTTCTACCAATTAAGAATACTCTTATAACGTTACCGTGGTTTTCAGAAAGCGCTCTAAGCATTGCTTCTGCTTTTATTGGGTCGTAATCTGCTTGTGTAAAGCTTGTTGCCGCATCAAACGTAGAGTGGTCGCCACCACGGAGACCCATATAGTTACCGCCAACAGGTCTAAACTCTTCGTTTGTTCCTTTATATACAAAGTAAGCGCCGTCTTCGCTCTTCTTTATTGCAATACGCTTAACGTCTGCAGTATCTTCAAATAAAGGAGCTTTTTCTTCAAGCTTTAAGTGTGTATATTTACTACCTTCTTCAGTAAAGCCTACGGTTTTTACTAATACGTATTCGCCGTCGTAATCTGCTAAATCAAAGGTTGTATGTTTAGGGAATACTCTACCGAGCATTTCGCCCTTGTTGCCTGCCGCGTCAGACTCGTAGATTTCTACCCACTTTGAAGTATAAGATGCGCTATCGAAACAGAAGTAAATAAATCTGTCGTCGTCTGCTTCAAAATAAGTTACGAAGTTTACTGCATCTGCCTTTAAGGTAGACGCTACGTCAGTTTCTGTTCCTTCAAACTTAATATCCTTTACGAAATATTTGCTTGCAGTAGTTGTATTACCAAAAGAAACAAATCCGTCTAATGGATAGTTAGGCGCATAATAGTCGTTATCGTAAGTATAATAACCAGAGTCTTCTTCGTCAACGAAAAGGCTTATCTTCATCTTATCATCTTCTAAAGAGCGATAAACGGTTATAGTGTGCCATTCAAGATCTTCAAAGGTTACGCCAAAGTCTGCTGCCGCGTCGTAATTCATGAGAGTTCTCATGTTGCCACCGTTATCAGTTTTTACAACGGTAATCGTGCCGGAAGGCGCAATTCTAAGCATATAGCCGTAGTTTGTATAATCATCTGCAAGCTTAGCGTCTAATATAGATTTTTGAGTTCTCTTGCCAAATGCAAACTCTGCAATTTGACCTAATGCGTTAGGCTCGTCAAATTTAATCTTAAATGAAATCTTTTCAGCGTTTAAACTGTTTTTATAAGTTACGTAGCCCTTGCTTTGAACGCACATTACGTCTTCTTCAAAAGAATAATAAGGGTCAAAGCTGTTTGCTATAATTGCCCAATCTTCTACAGAAATAGGGTTTGTAAGAGCGCTTTCATCTGCTCTATCAACCTTTACGCCAGTAGTTGCAGAAGGAAGTTCGTCTATTTCGTTTTCAGTTGGGTAAAGGGTATATTTTGCAGTTCCGTAGTTAACGATACCAAAATATCCTGCGCCAAGAGAAACGGTAGTATCTAAAACAGGTTGGTTATAAAGTTCTTTGCCGTTTATTGCAATTTTAATATAAGTGTAAGTATTGCCTGCGCTTTCAACAGTATATAAACCTGTTTCAACGTGTAATTTTTCATCTAAAGTTATATCGTTTGATGCAAAGTCAACAGATGCAAGTATACGTTGTGGATTCCAATATTCTACTGAAATACCACTAGAACGAACGAATAATACTATCGAACGGAAACCGTCGTTCCAAGGAACGTCAGCCTTTGAAGTGTTAAGATAGATTGCAACCCAGTTGCCACCGATATCATCTATCTTTAAGTCAAAAGCATAAACAACGTCTTTAAGTTCACGAGCAAATATTGTCTTAGTTTGGTCTCTGTTACCAACGATATTGCCGTCAACCATAAGTGATCCGTCTAACATCCAGTTGCTTGCCTTAGAAAGCATCGTTTTACTTGTAATGGTTGTAACTTCTGCGCCAGAAGCGTCAATGTCTTCACCGCCTGTCGCATAAATTTTCCACATACCAAGTGAAGAACCAGATAAAACCATAAAGTGTGAGCCTTCTACAGGATATACGTCTTCAGTATCTTCTGCGGTTAAAAGTTCTTCACCATCAATCGAAAAGCTTATTACAACCTTAGAATCAACATCTTCTGCAACGTATCTTACGTTATGCTTTTCGCCATCGAAGAAATCTACGTCAACTATTGTTGATGATTGAATAACGGTAAACGAAGTGCCTGTTTGAGCGCCCTTTAAAAGCTGAATATCTGTTTGTTCGCCAGATTTGTTGAGCATCATAAAGTAGCCGTGTCCGCCGTCCCAAACAGCCTTATCGCTAGTTGCTCTAAGCGTGAAGAAAATACTTACGCCAGAAGTTACGCGAATATCAAAATCTACGCCGTCAACTTCTTCATCATATATAATATGTCCGTCGCCACTAGAAGTAACAACACCGTTTATAGGGTTGAGCTTTCCACCGTTAAGGGTGTCATAAAGCTTGCCCGACGCTACCATTTCGTCACCAGTATGAATTACTGGCGCTGCGTTTGCAACAGCAATAAAAAGTGATAGCGATAAACTAACTATCATTGTTAAAACAAGAGATATAGCTAATAAAATTTTCTTTCTCATATAATTCCCTCTCTTTTTAGCCATAGGTGCGCCCTACGGCTATGACCTTTTATAATCAAAAACGGCTGACGCTAAACTTTTAATATTTTAGCGTCAACCGTTACGATTGATTCTTAAACCATTGTTAATTCGGTATACGCCTTTGCTGATAAAAGTCTAATAGAATCTGTTTTGTTATTAGTTGCAAAGCCTTGAAGACCGATATATCCAGCATTTAAATATGGAGTATCTGAATCTTGAACAACTATTGTAGAGCAACCGTTTACGCTTACTCTAAATTCAATAGCAGGCTTACCACCGATAACTCTTTCTTCTATACTCATTTTTACAGTAATTACTGCAGATGGGTTATTCATTTGAGCAACCGTTTCACCTGTAAGCTGTGTTCCTTGACCGTTAAGCCAAATTTGTGCGCCGTCTGCCCACTTGTGAATTTGAACGTAGCCGTCAACAGTAATAAGCATTGAATAGCCGTTTGTGCATTGACCAGTTTTCTTGTTACCCCAAATAGATACGTCGGTATCTTCTTCAGGAACACATCTAAACCAGAACATTGTCCACTCGCCGTTAGAAATTTGGTTGTATTTATATTCCATTTCTACGTTCTTGAATATCTTATTCGTATAAACAGCTTGATATTCGGTAATACCTGCTTGTGGCTCTTCTGGGTTATCTTTAGAAGTAAATACAAAGCCTGTGCCGTCGTTTGTAACGTTGAATATTCTCTCTCTACCAACCCAATTGTCTGCAAAGTTTTCAAGAAGGTTTAATTCTCCTTCTGCAAAAACGTCTACTGCAGGTTGGTCGTAAATGTTAAGACCTAAAGCTTCAGGGGCAACGTAATTACTACCTACGCTATCCTTACCGCCTACAACCATACCGCCTGCACCTTGATAAGAGAGTGTTACAGCTCCGCCGCCAAGAATTGCGTTTTCGTTATCCGTAACGTTTAAAGTTTCGCTTCCATCAACGAATACCTTAATGCCAACAGAAGACCCACTTTCTGTTACTGAAATTTTTACAGAAGTGTGCTTTGATGCAAGAGAAAGCGGAACAGATGCAGAAGACTTAGAACCGTTTAAAACGTGTTCTACGCCGTTAATCCACTTCTTAACGTACATCTTACTGTCGCTTGAAAACTCTAAAGTATAAAGATAACTACCTTCACGGTAACAGAATTCCTTTAAATTTTCAGACTGGTTAGAAAAACCTACGTATGCAGTAGTATCTTTATTGATTCTTACCTTGAGCTTTAACTCTAAATCACCGGTGCTCATACCAACACCTTTATAAGTGATTACGTTGTTAGATTTTTCACGGAAGGTAACGAATTTGTTTTCCGTATCAAAAACAGGGTTTTGTTTTTCAACGCCAAGCCAATTTTCTTTATCTGCAATAGCATTATCTAAATTAAAGTTTTTAGCGGTAGGAACTGAAATAACGCCACCTGTTGAGCCACCTGGAACAGATTCTGTAACCGATTCTGGTGGCGTAGA
>JBGUUU010000113.1:0-13974 GCA_045133775.1 Christensenellaceae bacterium | reverse complement strand
AAAAGAGCACATTTGTGCTACGCCAGTGAACAAGGGCTATGCCCGAAAAATAAAAACCACCCGATATTCGGGTGGATGATTATTTATCACTCTTTTATACAAATCCCCATCTCTTCAAGCCATTCAATAGCCATATCTATCCAAGTAGGAACACTTTTTGACATTCCATCTAAATACAAATATCTAGTTTCATCTTTACCATACGACTTTCCATACACCGTTTTATCTGCAACAGACAAACCGTGTCTTCCCTTGCCCCAAATATGCAACGAGAAAGGAACACCCACCTTCTCGTAAGCAGTTGCCGCCAAAAGTGCGTTTTTTACAGGAACTATCTCATCTTCATACGTAGCCCAAATAAATGCGGGCGCAGACTTTTCATCAATCAAATTAGTTAAATCTAATTCTGCAAACATATCTTTATTCTCTTCGCCGAGCAAATTAACAAAGCTACCAACGTGACCTTTTTCGTTGTTACAAGTAATTACTGGATAACTTAATATAACACCGTTAGGTCTTGCATCAACCTTACTTTCAAAAATAGCTTTAACAGCATCACAATCACAAATTGTGCCAAGCGTTGCGCAAAGGTGACCGCCCGCAGAAAAACCAACTGCGGCAACCATATTAGGGTCAACGTTTAGTTCTTCAGCATTAAGGCGAATATAATTCATAGCCATAACGGCTTCCGTAAGTTGATAAGGAAATCTAATTGGCGCAACTGAGTAAGTTAAAACAAAACTATTAAATCCTTTATTTAAAAAGGCTAAAGCTATAGGCTCGCCTTCTCTAGTGCTTACCATTCCATAGCCACCACCTGGAATAACTAACATTGCAGGGTTCTTTCTATTAGGGTTTACTTCAACGCTATTATCTCTAACGTAACAGCTTAAATCTGCCCTTGCCCCTTCTGGCTTTTTAACGCTAAAATAGTCGTATAAATCAACAGTAAAAAATCTCATAAAAGCTCTCCTTTTTTATATAAATATTATACACCGATTAAAAGATAAAATCAAGAACAATTTAAATTTTAATAATTTAAAAATAATTTAATTTTTATATTGCAAAAGTTCTTTAAATTTGCTATAATAATTTGGTAATAACTCACAAGAGGAAGAAGCATGAAAAAAATCGGTTTTGATAGCGAAAAATATTTAAAACTTCAATCTGAAAAAATTATAGAGCGAATTAACGACTTTGGCGGAAAGCTATACATAGAATTCGGCGGAAAGCTCTTTGATGATTTTCATGCAGCACGCGTTCTTCCAGGTTTTGAGCCAGACAATAAAATTAAAATGCTCTGCAAATTAAAAGACAGAGCCGAAATAGTTATTGTCGTTAACGCAAACGACATTATTAAAAACAAAGTTCGCGCAGACCTTGGCATAACCTACGACCAAGATGCTATACGCCTTATAGACGTATTTAGAAGTTACGACCTTTTTGTTGGCAGTATTGTTTTAACTCAATATACAGATAGCAACGACGCGGCTAAAATCTTTGAAGAAAAGGTTAAAAAGTTAGGCGTTAAAGTATATCACCACTACAATATTAAAGGTTACCCACACAACGTTCCACTTATCGTAAGCCCAGACGGTTTAGGTAAGAACGAATATATTGAAACTACTAGAGATTTAGTTATAATTACTGCTCCAGGTCCAGGCTCTGGCAAAATGGCAACGTGCCTTTCACAGCTTTATTTAGAGCATTTAAGGGGCAATAAGGTTGGCTATGCTAAATATGAGACCTTCCCTGTTTGGAATCTTCCTTTAAACCATATGGTAAACCTTGCTTACGAAGCGGCTACAGCCGACTTAAACGACGTAAATATGATTGACCCATGGCATTTATCCGCATATGGCACTCAAGCTGTAAACTATAACCGTGATGTTGAAATTTTCCCTGTGCTCAATGCTATATTTGAAAAGATTATGGGTAAATCCCCATACAAATCCCCTACAGATATGGGCGTAAATATGGCGGGTAATGCAATAAGCGACAACGATGCATGTGTAGAAGCAGCAAAACAAGAAATTTTAAGACGTTACTTTAAAGCTCTTGCAAACGAAAGAAGAAACGACTTACCACCTACCGAGTCAGATAAAATCGACCTTATAATGCAAGCGAGTGGCATTTCTCTTACTGATAGAAAAGTTTACACAGTTGCAAACAAACTTTCTGAAGAAAGGGGCTTACCTGCAGCTGCAATCGAGCTTGAAGACGGCACTATTATAACGGGAAGAACAGGCAATCTTTTTGGATGCTCGTCTAGTATGCTCTTAAACGCATTAAAGCATTTAGCAGGCATTCCTGATCACGTTGACCTTATATCAAAAAATGCAATTATGCCTATCCAAGATTTAAAAATCAAATATTTAGGCAGTAAAAACCCAAGGCTTCACATTGACGAAATGTTAATTGCTCTTTCTTCTTCAGCAGAACACGACAAAAATGCTGAAAAGGCAATAAAACAACTTCCTAAGCTTAGAAATTGTGAAGCGCACACAACAGTTATGCTTGCGCATAACGACGAGAAATTCTATAAAAAACTCGGCATTAACTTGACTATGAATCCTATCATTAAAGATAGAAATCACGCACATTAAAGAAAACGGCAACACTTGGTTGCCGTTTTTCTTTTTACAATTATCATTTACAAAACAAAACACCGAGCCTACGCTCGGTGTTTTTTATAATTTAATACTATTATCTGCGCTTTCGATAACTGCTTGTCGATGTGAAATTATTATAACAGTTTTATCATCCATTTTCTTTACGTTTTCAATTAAACGCTTTTCTGTTTCATCGTCTAAAGCAGAAGTTGCTTCATCTAAAAGAAGTATCGGCCTATTTGAAATAAACGCTCTTGCAACGGCAAGCCTTTGTTTTTGACCTTCAGAAAGCCCACCACCTTGCTCCGTTAAAAGCGTTTGCAAACCGTTTGGCAAATCGTAAACAAATTCTGCACAAGCATTTTCTATTGCAACCTTTACTCTTTCTTCTAAAAGATTTTCATCTTGCTCGCTTGCAAAGAACGTTAAATTCTCGTAAATGCTACCTGTAAACAAGAAATTACCTTGTGGAACGTATGCAAACAAATCTCTACGAGTAGAATCAATCTCTATCTTTTCGCCTTCGTAATCAATATTAACACTACCCTTTTCCGGCTTATAAGCGCCTAATAAAAGCTTAAAAAGCGTGCTTTTACCACCACCGGAAACGCCGTGAATACAAGTAATTTCCCCTTTTTTAAAACAAAGGCTAACACCATCTAAAACAAGATCTTTATCGTAAGAAAACTCCACGTTTTCAACGTTTAAAGAGTTAATTTTTGCATAATCTATTGGGGTTTCTGGCAAAATTGGCTCTTCTTCTAAGCTCTCAATTTCGCAAAGCCTTTCCGCGCTTGCTTGGCGAGAATAGTAAGCAGGCATAATAGAAGAAATGCTATTTAACGGACGTTGAAGTTGCTCCATCAAAAGCACGGTTGACAAAATAGAACCGTATGCCATACCATCCATTACGCCAAACACACACCAGAGTATTGCAAAAACCAAGCCTAAATTGGTTACGACACTATATAAAATTCCTATAAAGGAAGCCAACTTTGCTCTGTCAATTCTACAATTTTTATATAAATCCAACACCATCTCTGCCTTTTTAGCAGTTTTCTCTTCCGCTCCAAATGCTTTAATGGTAAGGGATGAAATAACGCTTTCTTGCATAAAAGAACGACTTTGCCCGTCTGCGGAAACTATATCTTTATAATATCTCTTTGTCTTTTTTCTAAAGAATGCAGATATCCCTATCAGTAAAGATCCTCCAACAATTAAAAATAAAGCAAGCAAAGCGTCAATCAAAAATAAAGCAATTAACACGCCTATTATTTGAATAATCATACCTACCGCTTGTGGAAGAATACCAACTGTTGTGCCAGCAACTTCTGCCGTATCTGCAGTTATCCTTGTTATAACGTCGCCACTATGATAGTCTTTAACGCTTGAATAATCAGATTTCAGTATCTTTTTGAATAACTTATTTCTTAAGTCTGTAACAATCGTTGATCTACATTTTTCGGCAAGATAATTTGTGCACGCTCTTAAAAATATTCTTAAAACTAAAAGACCTAAAACAATACATGCAAAAAAAACAAGCTTTTGTCTATTATTATCTACTGCGCTATTTAATAGCGAACCTGAAAGATATGCAAAGCCTACAGAACATACCGTTGCAAACACAGTCATGACGGTAAGCGCCCAAACTGACGGTCTATATTTTGAAATATTATGGCTAAGCCATATTTTTCCTTTTGCTTCGGTTTGTTTCTTCATTTTATTTTCCTTTAATTATTCTTTTTGCAACCTTTTTAAGCTTTAACTTTATAAGCACGAAAAATTTTCTTGGTTTATACCAAAAAAGCCTTCTTTTCACGTAGCGAAGATACTTTTTATCTTCTACCATAACAGGCTTTTCCTTTTTAAAATACTGGGTTAAAACGCCTATTACGTCTTCTTCTTTAACTATCTCATCATAATAGCAATTATCGCCACGAATTACGTAACCACTAGACGTAACTTCTAATACCCTATGAAGAACGTAATCTTTGTTATTTCTCATATACAAAGCAACGTCTAAAGGCTTTAATCTATGCATCTTTTTTTCGATAACGACAACGTCTCTACCACTTATAATCATAGGGCGCATACTAACGCCTGCCGTAGTGCCGACAAATCTACCTTCTGTTTCTAATAGTGTTTTTATATCAGTTCTTATTTCAGCCATTGTCATCTCCCGTAAGGCGATTGAAAGAAGTTTTAAACGCGTTGTCCGAAATATCACATTTTAATAAATATGATGGAACTGTTTTTACTAAAATATCAGCAAGCTCTAACGTTCTTGCAACCATTTCCATATTTTTAGGCATTAAAAGCTGAATAAACAACCTTTCGGCAACCCTTTCTACGGGAATATGACTAATTTCGTTTGCTTTAGCTTGCTCTAAAAAACAAAGGGATTTTAAAACGCCTTTGCCATTATAACCAAACCTTTCCTTGCCCATCCAAGGCGTGCCGTAAACAATAAATTCTCCGTTTTTATAAGAAAGTATAGGTTTGTCGCCGTTCAAAATTTTAGCAGTTGGCAAGTTTTTAAGCCAAAGACCCGTATGGGTAGATTTACCCGTTCCACTTTTACCTAAAAACGCATAGCAATTACCTTCGTATTCTAAAACTGCCGTATGCATTAAAAACCTGTCCCACTTCGGCATTTGCTCACACATTTTGCGATATATACAAAGATTTTCTATATATCCGTCAGAAAATCCAGTTGACTTACCCTTTTCTTCCAAGAACTCTTCATTAGAAACTTCTATTTCAATGTCAACTTGACTTAATTGATCTTGCGATAAGTAGTCTTTACAAAATTTATCCGTGTAAGGCAATCTATTATTAATTTTTATTCTAAGTTCTGCAATATCGTAAACCATTTTATTTATTTTAACACAAAAAAAGATAAATATCAATAAAAAGGATAGGAAATATTTCCTATCCAATTATTTTAACGCTTATATTCACCTAAAATTTCTTCAAGTTTTAGCATCTTTTCTTTAGTTGGCTCTGGAATATGCGCAAACGGAAACTCTTTGTTCATTTTATCGTATTTTACGCTACAAAGCTTTCTAAAAGGAAGTAGCTCAATCTTATCTACACAAGGATTTTCCTTTGCTATTTCTACAACCTTTAAAACACTCACTTCGGTATCGTTTAAAGTAGGAATAATAACCTGCCTTATCGTTGTAGGAATTTGCATATAATTAAGAATTTTGAGAAATTCAAGCGGTGTTTCTAACGAACAACCTACGTGCTTTTTATATAGCTCGTCACTCGTATACTTAATATCAAGCATTACCCTATCGCAAACCGTGAGTAGTTTTTTAACTTTATCGTTTATTATACTACCCGACGTATCAAGACAAGTGTTAAGCCCTTTGCTATGCGCAAGAGTAAAAATTTCAGTTGCAAATTCAGCTTGAAGAAGTGGTTCGCCACCAGATATTGTAATTCCGCCGTCTCTGCCAAAATATTCCTTGTAGCGTATAGCCTTGTTTACAAGGTCTTCAGCAAAATACTCTTCCCCACCGCATATCTCGTGTGTATCAGGATTATGGCAACAACCACACCTTAAATTACAACCTTGAAAAAATATAGCAAATCTTACACCCGGACCATCCAAAGCCGCAAGGCTTTGAATGGAATGGATTCTACCTTTTATTGACATTTTATTATACGCTCTCGTGGAACGTTCTGCTAATAACTTCTCTTTGTTGCTCACGAGAAAGCTTGTTGAAGTTTACAGCGTAACCAGATACTCTTATGGTAAGGTTCGGATAATCTTCTGGGTTTTCATAAGCCTTCATAAGAGTTTCTCTATTCATAACGTTTACGTTGATGTGGTGAGCAGACTTTGCAAAATATCCATCGAGTATAGAAACAAGGTTTGCGTATCTTTCTTCATCGTTTCTTCCAAGCGCATCTGGAGTAATAGAGAAAGTATTAGAAATACCGTCACGGCAATCGTCGTAGCTAATTTTAGCAACTGAATTGAGTGATGCAAGAGCGCCGTTTTCTTCACGGTTGTGCATTGGGTTTGCTCCAGGTGCAAAAGGAGTATATGCCTTTCTTCCATCTGGTGTAGCACCCGTATTTTTACCATACATTACGTTAGACGTAATTGTGAGAACTGATAACGTATGAATAGCATTTCTATACGCAGGGGTCTTTCTAAGCTCTGTTATCATAGTATGAGTAAGGTCTTTTGCGATAAGGTCAACTCTATCGTCATCGTTGCCGTATTTAGGGAAACTACCTTCTGTTTCAAAGTTGATGATATAACCCCTTTCATCTTTAATAGGCTTAACCTTTGCGTATTTAATTGCGCTAAGAGAGTCTGCAACAACAGAAAGACCTGCTATACCAAAAGCCATAAAGCGCTCAACGTTAGTATCGTGAAGAGCCATTTGAATTTTTTCGTAAGAATATTTATCATGCGAATAGTGAATTACGTTCATTGTGTTTACGTAAAGGTTAGCAAGCCAACTCATATACACGTTGAAACGCTCTTCAACTTCTTGATAATTTAAAACGTCGGCATCAAGAACAGGCATTTGTGGACCAATATGTATTCCACTTGTAGTATCGTAACCACCGTTTATAGCTATAAGTAAAAGCTTAGCCAAGTTACATCTTGCGCCGAAGAATTGCATTTGCTTACCAAGTTTCATTGCAGAAACACAGCATGCAATAGCATAGTCGTCGCCGTAAATAGGACGCATTACGTCGTCGTTTTCATATTGAATTGAGTCTGTATCTACAGAAACCTTTGCGCAGAAACGCTTAAATGGTTCTGGAAGATTTTGCGACCATAAAACGGTAAGGTTTGGCTCTGGAGAAGAACCAAGAGTATAAAGAGTGTTTAAAATTCTAAAGCAACCCTTTGTAACAAGTGTCCTTCCGTCTTCGCCCACACCACCTACAGCTTCGGTAATCCACATTGGGTCGCCACCAAAAAGCTCGTTATATTCAGGTGTTCTTAAGTGACGCGCAATACGAAGTTTAATAACGAAGTCATCAAAGATTTCTTGAACGCCTTCTTCTGTAAGAACGCCGTTTGCTAAATCGCGCTCTGCATAAATATCAAAGAAAGTGCTTACTCTACCTAAAGACATTGCTGCACCGTTTTGCTCTTTAATAGCTGCAAGATAAGCAAAATAAGTCCATTGAACTGCTTCTCTTAAGTCTTTTGCAGGCTCGCTAATATCATATCCATACATTTGAGCCATTTCTTTAAGCATCTTAAGGAAAGAAATTTGCTTAGAAAGTTCACCAGAAAGCTTTAAATTTTCGCCAATGAACGTTGATTCTGACAAATCTGCCTTATCTTTCTTCTTTTCTTCAATAAGGCGGTCAACACCGTAAAGAGCAACCCTACGATAGTCACCGATAATTCTACCCCTACCGTATGCATCAGGAAGACCAGTTATAACGTGGCATTTACGAGCAAGACGCATATTGTCTGTATACATACGGAAAACACCGTCGTTATGAGTTGTCTTATAACGGAATTCTTCTTCAATCTTTGGACTGAGCTTATAACCGTATGCTTCGCAAGCTTGGCGAGCCATTCTTATACCACCAAAAGGGTTTACTCCCCTTTTTAAAGGACGGTTTGTTTGCATACCAACGATTATTTCATTAGCTTTATCAATATATCCTGCAGGATAACTTAAAAGTGATGATACTGTTGCATTATCAATATCAAGCACTCCACCTGCTTGTCTTTCTAATGCAAAAAGCGTTTGCACCTTTTTCATCATTTCTTCGGTACGCTTTGTTGGCTTTGCCAAGAAAGAATCGTCACCAGTATATTCTTTATAGTTTTGTTGTATGAAATCGCGAACGTTAATTTCGTCTTGCCATACACCCTTGTTAAATCCTTTCCAATTTGAATGTTTCATTTTGATCTCCTATGTTTAACTCTCTACTAAAAGTTTTGTTCCAACGTGTTAATTGCCCTTAATAATTGGTGCAAAACTACAAAACGTTTTGAACCCACGTGCAACTTATTGCGAATTGTTGGTGCAAAACTACAAAAAAAGGCAAACCAGCTTTTACTGATTTGCCCAGACGGTCGGCTCTTTTCTTTTACATTCCACGCGGTTCTCCGCTTATCCGTCAGTCATGTAAAAGCCTTTACGTTTTTATTATACACGCTTTACCCTATTTTGTCAATGGGAAAAGCAAAAATTTTTTATAAACACACTAAAGTGTGAACTGTTAATATTTGTCTATAATGTTGCACATTTTATCATAGCTTGCGTGCATATCCTTTACAAGCTTAAATTGCGTTCTAGTTCTATCTAAATTTTGACCTTCTCTAGACGTTCTAAAGTAAACGTCGCCGTCTAAATAGTCGGATAAAAATCTAATACCACACTCGTAAGTCATTAAAATTGCGCCCATAGGAAGTGTTTTACGTTCAACGTCTGTAATCGTATCGCCAAAAACACTTAAATAACCTTTAACGTATTCTTCATATAAAGGCATACTAAAGATTACCTTTTCAAGCTCTTTAGTATCTTCAAGGCATGGGTTGCAACCAAATCTAATTGAATCGCCAAAGTCATAACAAATACTACCTGGCATCATTGTATCAAGATCGATAACACACGTTGCCTTGTCTGTTTTAGTATCAATTAAAACGTTGTTAAGCTTGGTATCGTTATGAGTAACTCTCCATGGCATTTTACCGCTGTTTAAAAGGTCAACGATAGTAGAAACGTATTTTTCTTGAGAAAGCGCAAAGTCAATTTCTGCTTTTACGTCTTTTGCTCTGTTTAATTTATCAGCAGAAAGCGCCTTTTTAAAGTTTTCAAATCTCATAACGGTATTATGGAAGTTTGGTAAAACTTCAAAGAGCTTAGTATTATCAAATCTATCTAAAAGTTGGGCAAATTTACCAAAAGCAACTGCGCTCTCGTAAAAATGCTCTGGTTTTTCAACAACGTCGTATCCTAAAGCGTCTTCAATGAAAACGTATACTCTATAATACTCGTCGTCTTCAGTTTTGTGATAAGCCTTACCTTCGTGAGTGTAAACGAGAGTAAGTGATTCTCTTAACGGATCGCCACCCCTTTTTTCAATCTCTGCGCGGTTAAACTCCGTAACAAGCTTAATATTGTTCATAAGCCCTTCTACGTTTGTAAAGAGCTTTGAATTGATTTTTTGAAGAATATATCTCTTTCTGCCGTTCGCCGTGTTAAATACGGCGCAGTAAGTTCTATTGATATGACCGCTACCATAAGGCTCGCAAGAAACCAATTCGCCATCTATTTGAAAGTGTTTTAAAATGTCGTTAAATTGCATAGTTTACCTCTCATCGTTGGTTGATAAATCCATAAATGGATTACCCTTTATTTATACCACATCTTTTTAATTATTGTCAATTGTAAAATAACGCATTTTTTTGATTTATAAAATATTATATAAATTTTGAGAAAAGTTGCATAATAAATGGCGAAATATAAATACTTACCCTATGAAAATAAGTGACAGTTTAAGTTATAACGTCAAAGCCATAAAAGCTATTACAGGTAGCGACGACGTTATATTTTTTAATTTTTTAATAGGCGACGATAACGCCGTTGCAATATACGTTGACTCTATAACCGACAAAGAAACTATGGGATTAGAATTAATTGCTCCACTTAGGCGCGCCAACCCCGATTTCTCTGTAAAAAAGCTTGCTAAATCGGTAAATTTGGCAAACGTTCAAACAATTAACACCATTAACGACTGCGTATCAAACGTTTTAAACGGCAAAACTGTTGTTTTGTTTGACGGCAAGCAATCTGCTATTTCTGCCGACCTTAAAAAGTTTGAAGTGCGAGCCATCTCCGAGCCACCTACGGGGCTAACGATTAAAGGACCTAGAAACGGCTTTAACGAAAGTATCAAATCAAATTTAAGCCTTATAAGAAGATATATAAAATCGCAAGACTTAAAGGTTGAGAACTTTCAAAAAGGAAAATACACGCAAACGGACATTTCACTTATATATATCGACGGTATTGCGAATAAAGAATTGATTGAAAAAGTTAGAAAAAAGCTAGAAAAAATCAATATTGACGGCATACCCGACAGCTCTTACGTAGCAAAAATTTTAAACGAGCGTAAAACTTCTCTTTTTAAGCAATCAGGCTCTACAGAACGCCCTGACGTGCTTATGGAAAGGCTACTAGAAGGGCGAATTGGCATACTTGTTGACGGTTCGCCTTTTGCAATAACCCTACCCTATTTAATGCTTGAAGATTTGCAAGCATCTGAAGACTATTACGTTTCTAAATACAGAGCAAATTTAGTTAGAGCATTGAGAATTATCGCCATACTTTTTTCATTTTTTTTACCTGGTATTTTCGTTTCGGTGCAACTATTTCATCTTCAACTCATACCTTTAAACTTTTTACTGACGATTGTAAACAGCATAAAAGAAATACCACTATCGCCTAGCGTAGAAATGTTTTTCGTTTTGATGATATTTGAAATTTTAAATGAAACGAGCGTTCGAATGCCAAAATACGTAGGTATGGCGCTAGCCGTTGTTGGAGCACTTGTTTTAGGCGAAACGGCTGTAAATGCAGGTATCGTTTCTACACCTACTATTTTAATTATGGCTATATCTGGTATTAGCATTTATGCTATACCAGAACTTGTTGAAACAACGTCTGTTTTAAGACTTATTTGCCTTGTTGTTGCAGGCTCTATGGGAGCATACGGTATGGTGCTTTTTATAGCGTTTATTCTTTGTTATCTTTGTTCTATGGACAACTATGGCGTGCCATATACCGCCCCTTACGCACCGTTTATCGCAAACGACTTACAAGACGGAATTTTTATGAACGACGTTATTGGCATGACGAAAAGACCGGAATCTATCGGCTCTAAAAACAAAAGGAGACAAAAGTTTTCTAAATGACTACGAATAAAATGAGAGTTAGGCAAACTTGCCTATTTGTAATAACCTTTTTTCTAGCAACGAAAATAATAATTTTGCCGTCGGTTTTAGCAGGCTACGCCAAAGAAAGTCTATGGATTTCTGCTCTTATAAACCTTATTATTGACGGCGCAATGCTATTTTTTATACTAAAAATAAGCGACAAATTTGACGGCTTGAGCTTTTTTCAAATTCTAAAAGAAAACCTTGGCGATTTGCCAACAAAAATAATCTTATTTTTATACTTTGTCTACTTTTTGCTAAAGTCGTATTCGCCAATAATGGAGCAAAAAAGCTTTATTGAAGTTGCCCTTTATGAAACAACGCACGTAGTGTGGATATTTGCGCCTATCTTTTTAATTAGCACTTTCTTTTCTTATAAAGGACTAAAAACCGTTGGCAGGCTTGCAGACGTTTTAATATGGTTTACGGCATCTGCTTTTATCATATTAATAAGCCTATCGTTGCCTGCATCTAAACCGTCTAACCTACTTCCAATAATAGGTATACCAATAAAAAGTATTTTTAAAGGCAGTTGGTTTACGTCGCTGTGGTATTTAGATAGCACGTATATTCTATTTTTAATAGGTAGTTTTAAAAGGGAAAGGCTTTCTAAGACGAAAATTATGCTTTCTTACGGTATTTTTGCTCTAGCTTTTATATTGTTTTTAGCCGTTTTATACGGAGAGTTTGGCCCACTTACCGAAAGACAATCTTTTGCCCCAATAAAAATGGGAAAATACTTTCTTTCCGTTGCAAATTCAGGAAGAATTGACTACGTAGCAGGCATTGCACTTGCTATCGTATGCGTTTTTGCCGTAACTTTGCCACTAGTTTTCGCTACGCTATGTCTTAGCCACGTGTTTAACTTTTCACACAAAATTATACCTTGCATTATTACAAACGGTATTATGGCTACTTTGTTTTTAACAACTCAAAATTATTATTTTGAAACGTTTAAAATAATGCAGTATTTCGTAGTATATTTTCTAGTTTTCATGAGCTATCTACTACCTTTTATACTCATATTTTTTAAACAAGGGAGAAAAGCCAAATGAAGTTTTTAAGATCTAAATTTTTACTACTTGCATCAGCATTTATATTTATATTGTTTTTAACGAACGACTTCGGCTTGGTAAACATAGAAAGAACAGCTATTATCATGGCGCTTGGTATAGATTACAATGCAGACAAAAACGAATACGAAGTAACTGCTCAAATTGCAATACCACAACCATCATCTACGGCATCCGGCGAAAACTCTGACTCTTTAATCAGTGAAAAAGGCAAAACGATAGCATCTGCAATTGATAAGATAGGCATAAATACAGGCTGGTATCCTATGCTTTCATTTTGCAACTTGGTGCTTTTGGGAGATTCGTTAATGCAACAAAACGTAATTGAAACCATAAACTACTTTATTAGAACGGATAAAATACAAGATTCTGCATATATAGCAGCTTGCGACGGTAAAGCCAAAGACTTTCTATCTTCTAGCACCCCACTAGACTCCGTTTCATCATTTACTATACAAAAAATTTTAGGCAAAGACATTGCTAAGCTTGATAGAATTGCAAATATTAGCATAAAAAACTTTGTGCAAATGTATTATTCAAAATCTAAAAGTGGTTATATGCCATTGCTTAAAAAAATTAAGGTTGAAGGTTCAGAAAAACCAAACTCGGGCGACAGCTCAAGCGGTGGCTCTGGGGGTGGCTCAAACGGAACGTCATCAAAACAGGGAAAGGAACAATACGTTTTCGACGCTACCTATACCCACGTTTTTAATAACGGTTATAAAGTGGAAACACTAACGCCTGAAGAAACACTTATGTTTAATATTAAACATAAAAACTCGCTTGATACCTTTATAAGTCTTGATGAAATTGAAATAAACGGCAAAACTACTTCGGCAATGCTTGGCATTAACGAACACTCTAAAAAGTATAAATTCAAAATAGAGAACGGCTTGCCAGTATACTGCGTTGATTTAGTTTTCTACTGTAAATTCGAAGATGCAAATATGCTTGTTGACGTATCAAAATTAAACCCTACCGCAGACGTGCCAAAGGAAGTTTTAAAAACAGCAGAAGATAAAATTTCAAAAACATTACAAAGCCTGTTTGAAAAATTAAAAAACTCTAATTGCGATTTGTTTCAAGTAGAAGATGCGCTATATCAAAAGCATTACTTTTACTACGAACGCTTATCAGGACAAACGCTTGCCAAATTACAGTTAAAGACTTCTGTTTCTTGTCAAAGCGAAAAAAGCACACGGCTTTAAAAATAGGCTCTATCACAACTCGGGACTGATATTTAAAGGTTTATCTACTTCGCTATCCTGCGTTTACTGTTTCGCTTTCAAAACCTTGGTGACCAACAAGGTCTACCAAGTCTTTTCAAGCTCACGAGCCTTGGCTAGCTCGT
>JBGUUU010000112.1:0-3695 GCA_045133775.1 Christensenellaceae bacterium | reverse complement strand
AATGCAGTAAAAGAGCTTTCTAAAAAAATTGGTATACCACAACGCCTTAGCGAAATCGGCATAAAAGAAGAGCATTTACAAATGCTTGCAAACGATGCAATAATCGACCCTTGCACAGGTGGAAATCCTGCAGAAGTAACAGTAGAAGATATTCTTTCTATCTACAAAAAAGCGTTATAAGCTTCGCAATACTGTGTTTCTGCAAGATAATTTACGACTGGTATGACCACAAAGGTCTATCCCACCCGCAAATTCCTTGCGAGCCTTGTCTTGCTCGTTTCTAACACTTTTTTTTCAAAGCGTTATAAGCTACGCAATACGGCGTTTCTGCTTTGTGCCCCAAACCCCTGTCAGCAAATTGTAGACATAAAACACGGATGCAACGTCACGTTGCCTTACTTCTAACACTTTTTTTCAAAGCGTTATAAGCATCGCAATACTGCGTTTCTGCTTTGCGCCCCAAAATTTCTCGACAAATAATTATTTGGGGAGCCCTATTGTGGGTGGAGCGTCACGCTCCCTTGCTTCTAAGCCGTTTATAAGAGTTTTGATATAAAATAATAGGTTATAAGCGCATTATTTAAAGCCACCGAAAGCTCGTTTCGGTGGCTATGTATAAATTTAGAATTTTTTATTGACAAATCGCTTTTTTTTTTAGTAAAATAAAGAAAAAAGGGACTAAATAAAGTGGTGGACGTTATATGAAGAAAAGTATAATTTGCTGTTTATTGTGTTTTCTTATGCTTTTTAGCGCAAGTTGCTCAATTTCTTTAACAAACGGAAGTGTTGAAGAGCCAGAATTTGACAATCTTATAGACCCAGAAGATTCCCCTTACTACTTTGTTTTAGATGAAGACGTTAAGGCGGAAATAAGCGCATACGTGGGTAAAGAGTTTACTTATGCTTGCTATTATGGAGAGCACGAAGGTAAGCACGTTTTCGGGTCAGTTAGGCCTACAGGTGTTGCTAATGGTGGGATGCTAGTTTCGGGTTTTTGTCTTTCTGCTAGTGGTTCGCCTTATCTGGTGGTGTGGGATGGCAACGCGCTTATACAATATGATTACAGTTGCGATATTTTTAGTTTTGAAACGGCGAAAGAAATTGCTATAATCCACCAAAACCACTTCGTAAACGGTTGTAGGGGATATTGTTATTTTAGACAGGATAGACAGGATAAAGAAATTAAGGAAGCCCCTTATAGCACTCTTTTAAGACCTGTGGTAAATTGGTCGCTAGAAGGCGACTACGGTTTAAAAGGCTATTGGGGAGAGCAAGACCCACTATTTTCAGGCGAGTTGGACGTTGTATTAGAAAGTGTTATTTTGCCAGGTGAGGTTGAAGAAACCGAAACCTACGTTATAACGATAGAGAATACTAAAGACAACGAAGAAAAACTTGCTTACTATGGCACGGTGGCTAGCATAGATAGAGCTTTTCAATTAACTGAAGATATGTGGTTAGACTCTTATGGCGAAGTTAGCCAAGCAGAAGAAACTGAATTATTAAGGGCTAAATCTATTAAGGTTTGTATGCCTATAATAACTGCCGAGCCAACAGAGTTAAACGTTGAACTTTATATAGCTTGTGAAAGAATACCATACGAGTCAAGCGAAGATTTTTACTTGCTTATCATAAAAGCAGATGAGCAAACTGGTAAAAAATACGTATCAGGCATTTATTATTACAAAGAGATAGAATAAAACGAACAGCCCTTGCAATTGTTTGCGTAAATACAGTTGCAAGGGCTTTTTTATGCAAAAAACGTAGCAAATTATAAAATTTCTTGCAAAATCACTTATAATATGTTATATTAATATAAGTGACTGATAAAAAATGGGAGATATCGCTTTGAAAGAGAGTATTCTTAAAAGGGTAGAAAAACCGTCTAGATATATTGGCGGAGAATATGGCGCGCCTAAGCTTACTAAGGGTAAGTTTAATTTTTGTATTTGTTTTCCTGACGTGTATGAAGTAGCAATGAGCAACCTTAGTATTCGTATCGTTGCCGACGTTATAAACAAGGTAGACGGCGCAGTTTGCGACAGGTGCTTTGCCCCTTGGGTAGACCTTGGCGCAATTTTAAAAAACGAAGGGGTATTACTTGAATCTCTCGATTTAAAAATGCCACTTAAAGATTTTGATATGCTCGGCTTTACACTTCAATACGAAATGAGTTATACAACCATTTTGTATATGTTAGATTTAGCAGGTATTCCACTTAAAAGAGAAGACAGGGGCGAAGAGTATCCTATAATTCAAGCAGGTGGACCTTGCGCAGTAAACCCAGAGCCACTTGCAGATTTTATCGATATTTTCGTTATTGGCGACGGCGAAGAGAGTATGCAAGAGCTTGCTAAACTTAAAATGCAATGCTCTTCAAAACAAGAGTTTTTACAAAAAGCAACGCAAATTCAAGGCGTATACGTTCCTGCGCTTGTTGACGTAAATTATAAAGAAAATGGTCAAATTGAAAGCTTTTCTATAAAAGAGCCTATCAAAAAAGCGCTTGTTAAAGACCTTGACAGGGCAGAGTATCCGGCTATTCAAGCCGTGCCAAACTGCGAGTCTGTTTTTGATAGGGCAATAGTAGAAGTTATGCGTGGCTGTTATAGGGGTTGCCGTTTTTGTCAGGCAGGCTTTATATACCGTCCTGTTAGAGCAAGGGGAGTTAAAACCCTTACCGAGCAGGCTTGCTCACTCGTAAAAAATTCAGGCTTTGACGAGCTTGGCTTAAACAGTTTATCAACGGGCGATTACCCACACTTAAAAGAGCTTATAAAGAGCTTAAAAGAGAACGTGCCAAGCGACGTGCATTTAGCCCTTCCGTCACTTAGACTTGATAGCTTTGACGGAGAATTCGTTCAAGAATCTAGAAAAAGTTCTTTGACCTTTGCTCCTGAAGCAGGCACGCAAAGACTTCGTGACGTTATAAACAAAGACATTACCGAAGAAGACGTTGAAAGGGGGCTTAAAATGGCTTTCGACAACGGCTACACAGGCATAAAGCTTTATTTTATGTTCGGTCTTCCTACCGAAACGGATGAAGATATTTGGGCTATTTGCGACATAGTAGACAAAATAAAGAGAATTTATTCTGCAAATCAACAAAGGGCAAGAAGGCTTAGAATTAGCGTTTCTGCATCTACCTTTATACCAAAGCCATTTACACCTTTCCAATGGGAAAGACAAATTACCGAAGAAGAAGTTAAGCACAAGGTTTCTCTTTTAAAAACTAGATTATATAGCAAAAACACTTCTATTAGCTGGAACGATTTTTCGCTTTCTGAAATGGAAGCCGTGCTAGCTCGTGGCGACAGGCGTGTAGGCAAGGTGCTTTTAAGAGCATACGAAAAGGGCTGTTATTTTGACGGTTGGACGGACAAGTTTGACGCTCAAAAGTGGAACGAAGCTTTTGAAGAAACGGGTGTTGATAAGACTTTCTATACAAGAGAGTGGGGCGAAGATGAAATTCTCCCTTGGGACTTTATAAACATTTTCGTTGATAAGCAATTCCTTTTAAGAGAGAGAAAGAAGGCTTATAATGCAGAAGTTACGGGCAGTTGTAAAACAGGCTGTAAGGGCTGTGGTATGCAAAAGGTATATAGGTACGACGTATGATACTTTTTAAATTTACAAAAACGGGTGGAGCAGAGTTTTTAGCCCACCTTGATATATTAAGGCACATAGGAAGAACT
>JBGUUU010000111.1:0-5476 GCA_045133775.1 Christensenellaceae bacterium | reverse complement strand
TACTTTAATTGCCTTTTTAACGTCTTCTTTCATTGCTTGCATTGCAGCGTATTCTACGTCGTGAAGGTAAGAAGTGTTACCCTTTTCAATAACGTCTTTAGCAGCAAGATAACCAGCCTTTGACATATATGAATAATAATTTATTTTTCTTATACCATTTTTAATAGATTTTTTAAAGCCTTCTTCACTAACGCCACTACCACCGTGCATAACAAGTGGCAATCCCGTAGCCTTTGCAACGTCTTTTACAACGTTAAAATCAAGTTTTGGTTGCGCGGTATAAAAGCCGTGTGAAGTTCCAAATGCTATAGCTAAAGCATCTACACCTGTTTTACCGCAAAACTCTTCAGCTTCATCTGCTCTTGTATAAAAATCTTCTGGTTTTGCATTTGCAATAGCTTCGCCAGAGCCTGCCTCGCCTGCTATAAGTCTGCCAAGCTCGGCTTCTACGCTAACGTCCATAGAATGCGCTATATCGCATACGAGTTTTGTTGTTTTTAAATTCTCTTCGTAAGAAAGAGCCGACGCGTCTATCATTACCGACGTAAAGCCCAAACGAAGAGCTTTATAAACCATATCAAGTGAAGTGCCGTGATCTAAATGAACACATACAGGCACTTTTGCATGTTTTGCAACGGCAACCATTGCAGGGCCAACCATTGATATATCGTTAAATACGTTATGAACTTCTGCGTGGGCGATAATTACAGGCTTATTAAGTTCTTCTGCAGCTGAAACGATAGCTTGCAAACTGTCGAAACCAGTTGCGTTAAACATACCTATTGCGCTTTTATCTTTCTCTGCTATTTCTAAAATCTCTTTTAAATTTACAAGCATTATTGTTCTACCTCCGGAGCTCTTTTTAATCTTTCATCACAGAAAATATCCGTTTCATCTCTGCTCTTTGTTGAAAATTCACTTATAATTGCACCGTTTTCGCCTGCTTGGAACCAATGCCAAGTGTTAGGCTTTAAGGTGTATTGCTCGCCTTCTCTTAAAACTATTTCGTGGAAAACAGACACTTTGGTTTTTGGAAGTCTTGCCTTAATATCTTCTTGTTTTCCTTCGCCACTTACGTATAAATAACAAATGCCTTTACGAACTCTAAAGGTTTCTTCTTTGCCTTCGTATTTAACACCGTTCTCTTCTCCGTCTGGATGAAGATGCTCTGGGCAAGTTTGATATGGCATTAAAACCATTTCTTTTGCGCAACACTTTTCTGTGTTTACGTAAGTTAAAATTTGCAAGCCTACGTCTTCTAATATTCCAAGACCTAAGTCTGCAACTTCAATTCTTGCTTTTTCTTCTTCAGTTATAACAATTCCTGCGCTTTCAAACATTTTTAAAGTGTAGTCAACTGCCTTTGCAAACTGTTTTTTCGTTACCATTATCTTCTCCTTTCGAATTTGTTTTCTATTTCAAGTATTTTATCTAAAGACCTTGCTCCGCCAACAGAATTCTTTGCAGAAAGATTGCAAACTGCCGAACAAGAAGCTAGTTGCATACCTTTTAACACGTCGTAGCCTTTTAAAAAGGAATAGAGCATTCCTGCGCAAAAAGCATCGCCTGCGCCAACCGTGCCTACTATGTAATCCTTTGGCACGTCAAACGAATTGAGCGTGTAAAACTCTCCTTTCGAGTCAACAGCGCAAGATAGCTCTGGGCAATGCAATACAACCGTATCGCTTACACCCTTTGCTTTTAACTCATGGCAGATTTTTCTCAAGTTGTCTGTCAAAAGCTCGCCGTTTTCGTTTCTCGGTGGAATATCGCAAAGCATTCCGCCTTCTATTTCGTTAATAACGATATAGTCGCAATATTTTAAAACGGGCGCAACTTTTTCTAAAAATCTTCCGTTTTGGTCACTTACAACGTCAATGCACGTTTTTATTCCCTTTTGCTGAGCGTCGTGCAATAGCCTTGCAGACTTTGTGCCGTATTCTTCATCTTTTGCATCGATACCGTCTAGTGCGAGCAAATAACCTAAATGCAAAATATCGCAATCTAAATTATCTAAGTCAACGTCGTCGATTGTAAACTCTGCATTTGCGCCCCTATAGTGAAAGAACGTTCTCTCTCCACTACCTTCAAGCGTCATTACGTCTGTGTAAGCAGTATCTTTACTTTCACTTCTTTTTACTGAAGATACGTCAACACCTTTGCTTTTTAAAAAGTCTAAAGCCCAGTCGCCGTATTCGTCCTTGCCAACCTTGCCTAGCGCCTTAACTTCAAGACTTTCATCCATAGTTTTTATATCTACTGCCGTGTTACAAACCAAGCCACCTACGGCGCGTTCTGTTCCACCAATAGTTACTAGCATACCTTTGTCTGGCCATAAATCAATAGTCTTTACTAAATCGACTATCATACTTCCGACAAACGCTATTTTCTTATTTTTCATCAAACACCTTTATATCAGTATATTTCGCGTAGTTTTTCATAAACGCAAGGTATTCATCTTTATCGAGCGCTCCACCGTAATTTATATAATGATTTACGTAGCGCTTGCCACCTACTTCGGCAATTAAGATAAAGTATTTGGTTATGTTTTTAGATAACGGAATATCTGCTAAAACTTCGTTTTCATTTGCCTTGCTATAAAAGCTTCCCTTGCAAACTTCTTCGCCTAAAATGCCGTCAATTACCGTATAAGTGCCACTATAAGTCGAATTTCCATCGTTTCCAAGCACTAAACGAGCATTCCACTCGGTTGGGTCTTCTATCATAAGGCAAAGGTCCTTTTGAACGTTTTTAAGATAATAATAAGCAAGTTTTTTGTCGAAATAATAGTCGACTACGGCATCGGAAAACTGTGGCCAACAGTCTAACATATTCCACCAAAGAATTCCACTCTTTTCCCACTTTTTAAGCCTTGTAAACTCTACGAAGAATTTTAAGGCTTCTGCTTGAGAAATTTGCGAACAGATTGCAAACTCTTGCAAGTTATCTGGGACAAATCCAAAAAGCTCTCTAACTTGGTAAGCCATAAGCTTAATTCTATTCCATTCGGACACCCAGCCACCACCAGGAACGGTTTGATGAACCATCCAATCGTCGTTTTCCCAATGCCATAAAGACTCTTTTGGAATAAATTTCTCTATGCTCTCGACAGAAGAACAACCGTGATAGCCTATTTCGCTTATAAACACGTTTTTATTTTCAAGGTAGAATTTGCTCTTAAAGTTGTTTCTTGGCCCCCACAAATGATTTTCCGCTAGCGCTTGCTCATCTCTATCTCTAAGCGCTTTGCCTGCAAAGAATGGCGACGACGGAATAAATCTTCTAAACGGATCAAACCTAAACAATATAGTTGGCAAATAATCTCTCGTTACCTTGTAAAACGACGGATTGATGCCGTTAAAGAACATACCTAAATCACACTCGTTATCGCCACAATAACAAACTAGCGCAGGGTGTTTTCTTATTCTAGTTAAAACTACTTTTAATTCTTTTTCGAGCTTTTGATAAAACTCTTGCGTTGACGGATATAAATTGCAAGCCATCATAACGTCTTGCCAAATCAAGATGCCGTTTTCATCGCAAAAATCAAAGAACTCTTCTGGCTCGTAAATATTTCCACCCCAACACCTAACGGCGTTACAACCACAATCCTTTAAAAGTTCAAGGGCTTGCGCCATACGGTTTGCGTCGTTTGAGTGGAATGCGTCAAGTGGCACCCAATTCGTTCCCTTTATCATAATAGGCGTTGAGTTTACCTTGAGTAAAAACTTCTTCTCTTCGCCACGCTCGTCAAAATCTATTTCAACTGTTCTAACGCCGAATTTAAAGGTTTTTTCGGCTAAAACGTTGCCGTCACGGTCTTTTACAGTAGCCTTTACAGCGTATAAGTTAGGCTCGCCGTAGCCTACTGGATTCCAAAGCAAAAGATTGTCTTTTGATATTGAAAAATTAAACGTGCCGTGCCTAAATACAACCTTTTCGCCTGCAGTAAACTTCTTGCCCTTGCACTCGCCTTCAAGCTCGATATACGCCTTGTGATATAAGGTTGCATCAATCTTTAAATCGTATGAAAGTCTTACGTGCGCGCCCTTATAATCTACTAAAAGGGTATGAAGATATACGTCTTCAATTTCCGTTGCGATATCTTCTTCTAAATAAACGTCACGGAAAATTCCGCCGCCAATCGCTCTTGGGCAGATATCCCAACCGAAAGAGTGTGGAGCTTTTCTTATATGCACGCTTTCCGCATTGTAAGAAAGCCCCCATTGACCTGTTTCGTATTCCTTTTCATCGGCATAGCGAATAGGGCTTTTAATTCTAACCCAAAGCTCGTTGCGCTCTAAAAGCTCAACGCTAAAAGCGTGCGGAATATACATATTGTCGGTTTCGCCAAGCTTTTTGCCGTTAAGCCAAATCTCTGTCAACGTGTCTAAACCGTCAAAAATCAACCTATAGGCTTGTTTTTTGTTGTTTGGAGCTGAAAATTCGCAATTATACCAATAGTCGTAAAGCTCGTAATCTTCAAGCTTTAATATGTTTGTTCCAAAGAACAAATCTGGCAAAATGCCCGCGTTTTGCATATCAACTTCTACGTTGCCCGGAATAGCCGCAGAAATCGGTTTAACACCAGAAGACAACACTTCGTCTGGCGAACTACAAGACAAGCTAGCCGTATCTACTGGATATAAATGTTTTTTTGTAAAATCAATTTTAATTCTTTTCATAATTATTGGAATTTCAATTCGCCGATAGATGGATAGTTGTTGTTATTCTCTGCAAAAACGATATATCTAATATATCTATAAGTAACTTTAGAAGTTAAAGTATGTGTCCAAACTGAGTTGTAATTTCCACCTTCTTCAACAATAACGTCAAAGGTTTTGCCATCGTTAGAACCCAAGAACGAGAATTTTACAGGTTGATGTTCTTCAAAATAATCGTCAGGAGTTTCGCCATATACTAAAACTTCATCTAAAGAAGCTACAACGTCTACGCCTTCGTTTTGTTGGCTATAAATCTTTAAAAGCACGTCGCTAATGGTAATAGCTTCGTCCATTTCTAATTCTATAATATTTTCAGTATTGTCCGTTTGCTTGCTTAAAAGCGTGTAGGTTGAAACGTCGGTATATTGATCTTCGTATCTACCGTTGTGAGCAGTTTCAGAATAATAAAGCTCGTAAGAAACAGACACGGAATTGTTCATTTCGTTGTTAAGCTCAAGTTTTTTAACAGATACTGGCTCGTTGAAAGAAATCCAAAGCCATTGTGGAGCATCTTCTGTTGGTATTGCTTCACTCATCCAGCTTTGACCGTCTGCCGCGCCACTCAAAGCACCTGCAACCGTGCCTGCGCCAATTGAAGAAGTATTACCGTCTTTTAAAGAAACCTCTTTGCCAACGTAATCTGGTCTACGATTTGTATAACCTGCGCTAAAAGAATCATCTAACGTGATTGTTGAAAAGCTCTTTGTATCACCAAAATCGATATCGAAAACTTGGAAGTTAGATTCGGTTGC
>JBGUUU010000110.1:0-5706 GCA_045133775.1 Christensenellaceae bacterium | reverse complement strand
TTATGCTTACAAATTATCACACTCATACAAATTTTTGCGACGGCAATAATAGCGCAGAAGACGTTGTTAAAACCGCCATTGAGAAGGGCTTTAGCGCCATAGGTTTTTCTGGTCACGGATATACTTCCTTCGACCTATCTTATTGCATGCAATCAATTGATAGCTACGTATCGGAAATAAATCGCCTTAAAGAAAAATATAAAGATAAAATTCAAATTTATTTGGGCATTGAAGAAGATATGTTAGAGCTTGTAAACAGAAATGATTTCGACTATATTTTAGGCTCTTCTCATTACATAAAAACGCCTAACGGTATTTTACCAATAGACTCAAGCCACGACCACTTTATCACTCTTTTAAACGCTTTTAACGGCGACCGTTTGGCTCTTGCTAAAGCTTATTACGAAGGCTTTACAAATTACGTTTTGACACGCAAACCAGATATAGTTGGACATTTTGATTTAATTACGAAATACGATGAAAAAGACGGGCTCGCATTTTTTAACGACCCCGCATACAACAAGCTTGCAGAAACGTATTTAATACAAGCGTTAAAAAGCCAATGTATTTTTGAAGTGAACACAGGCGCTATCGCTAGGGGTTACAGAACTAGCCCCTACCCTGCGCTTAACCTTTTAAAGATAATTTGTGAAAACGGTGGCAGGGTAATGATAAATACAGACTGCCACAATAAAGAAAATTTAGATTGCTTTATCAAAGAATCTCGCAAACTTTTAAAAGACGTGGGCTTTGAATACGTTTACGTTTTACTTGGCGGAGAATTTAAAAAAGATTATTTGTAAAATAATAGGCTCGGTTGCTTTTGCACCCGAGCCTAAAAAATTACGGCGTAGCAGTTTGCTACGCCGTTCGTTTTGTTTTTATTAAGCGATATAGTCAAGCATGAATTTTGGAAGTTCGCTCTTGTCTGCGCTGATAGTAAGTTCGATATCAACGTTGTTTTCTTCAGAAATCTTCTTAAGGTCTGCAAACATTTGCTCGTATTTAGCAAGGTCAGCTTCGCCAGTAATTCTCTTAATTCCGTCGATGAAGATGTGTTCGATATCGCTGTTACCAGCAATAAGACCTTGAACAAAGCCTGCGAAACAACATACGCATTTTACTTTGTATTCTTCAGTAAAGATACATTTAACGTTAAGGTCGATATCTACTGAATAAAGTTTTTCATCTGTTATAAATACAACGTTGCCTTTTGCTTCTTTAGCAGCAGCGTTGACGTTATCTTTAATAATTTTGGTTTTGCCGAAGCCCTTTGGGCCATAAACAAGTTTAATCATAGTTCTTGTCCTCCGTCTTTTCTTTTCTATATTGTAAACTATATTTACAATTTTTTCAATAGGTTTTGATAAATTTTTAAAAATTTTTCACATTTTTTATACAAGAGCGTTTACAAACGCCTTAATTTTCTCTACACCCCTAGAAATATCTTCTCTAGAAACGGCGTAGGCAAGTCTTACGCACTTATCATCGCCAAAAGCAAGACCTGGTATTACGGCAACGCCACAATCTAAAAGCGCGCCTGCAAAACTTACGCTGTCAGTAATTTGTTTGCCGTTATAGCTCTTGCCGAAAAATGCTGAAACGTCTGCAAAAACATAAAAAGCGCCCTTAGGATAAGCAACCTTTACACCTTCGATTGAGCATAAGCCTTCGTATAAGATTTTTCTACGACAGTCAAATTCTTTTACCATATTTTCAATAAAGTCTTGACCGCCTGCAATTGCAGTTGCTGACGCGTATTGAGCAAAAGAACAAGCGTTGCTTGTTGTATGTCCTTGCATTGCAGATATTGCCTTAGCTAGCTTTTCATCACACGCAAGATAGCCAATTCTCCACCCTGTCATAGCATATGTTTTTGAAACGCCGTTTATTACAATTGTGTTCTCTTTTGCATAAGGAGTTAAAGATGCAATTGAAACGTGCTCTTCACCGTCGAATACAAGTTTTTCGTAAACTTCGTCAGAAATTATAAGAAGGTTGTGCTTTTCTGCAATCTTTGCAATTTCTAAAAGTTCTTCTTTATTATAAACAATGCCGGTAGGGTTACAAGGCGAATTTATAAGCACGCACTTTGTTTTTGGTGTTATTGCCTTTTCAAACTGCTCGCTAACAAGCTTATAGCCCGACTTTTCATCTGTTTCCACTATTTTGCAAACACCGCCGGCAAGGCAAACCTGTTCAACGTAAGTTATCCAATATGGAGCTGGAATAATAACTTCGTCGCCTTCGTCGAGTATTGCCTCGAAAGCGTGATAAAGCGAACTTTTAGCACCGGAAGAAACAACGATATTGCTCTCTTTATAGTCAAGACCATTTTCTTCTTTAAACTTTTTAACGATAGCCTTTTTAAGCTCTGGAATACCCGCAGTAGGCGTATATTTTGTCTTACCTTCTGCAAGAGCTTTTGTTGCTTCTGCAATTATGTAATCTGGAGTGTTAAAGTCAGGCTCGCCTGCAGTAAAAGCAACTATATCTTTGCCTTCGCTTTTGAGAGCTTTTGCCTTTGCAGATATTTCAAGTGTTACAGACGGTTGTATTGAAGATACTCTTTTTGATAATTTCATTAGTCCTCCTCTTGTGATGAGAGCTTTGCTTCTCTGTCTGCGATAGCAAGAGCTTCTATCATATCGCTTATGTTACCCATAAGGAAATCTTCTAACGAGTAAATTGTATAACCTATTCTATGGTCGGTTATTCTGCCTTGTGGGAAGTTATACGTTCTAATTCTTTCTGAACGGTCACCCGTTCCCACTTGGCTCTTTCTGTTTGCAGCGTATTCGTTTTGATATTGTGTATTGTAATAATCGTAGAGACGGCTCTTCATTACCTTCATAGCCTTTTCTCTGTTTTTGATTTGCGAACGCTCGTCTTGGCAAGTTACTACTATACCTGTAGGCAAGTGTGTCATTCTTATACAAGACTCTGTCTTGTTTACGTGCTGACCACCTGCACCACTTGAACGGAAGGTATCTATTTTTAAATCCTTTTCTTCAATGTGAATTTCTACGTCTTCTGCTTCTGGTAAAACTGCGACCGTTACAGTTGACGTATGAATTCTACCTTGCGACTCGGTATCTGGAACTCTTTGAACTCTGTGAACGCCACTTTCATACTTGAGCTTACTATAAGCGCCTTTACCGTTTATTGAGAACACAACTTCCTTTATACCACCAAGTTCCGTTTCGTTACTGTCAATTTCTTCAGTTTTCCAACGGTTTGACTCGGCGTATTTTACATACATCCTATAAAGCTCGTAAGCAAATAACGCAGCTTCTTCGCCACCTGCGCCACCCCTAATTTCAATGATAACGTTTTTATTATCGTCTGGGTCTTTAGGAAGAAGAAGTATTTTAAGCTCGTCTGTAATTTCTGCAAGCTTTTTCTTGCAAGCATAATACTCGTCTTCGAGCAAACTCTTCATTTCAGGGTCGGTTTCGCTCTTTAAAAGCTCTTCTGCACTCTTGCCGTCTTCTTCGTATTTTTTATATTCTAAATATTTGTTTGCAGTTTCTTCGAGTTCTGCTCTTTCTTTAACGTATTTTTGCCAAAGTTCAATATCTTTGATTACTTCTGGATCTGAAACAAGTTCTGAAAGTTTATTAAATCTCTCTAAAATTCCGCTGAGCTTGCTTATCATAAAAGCACCGCCTTAATTATTCTATCTATTTGATTGATATCTTTTATTATCTCTACTTTGTAATTTTTTGCTAGCATAGCCTTAACTTGCTCTGCTTGACCTATGCCAAGTTCCAAAAATAAAACTCCGCCGTCAGTCAAATAATCTTTAGCCTGAGTTGCTATTATTCTATAAAAGTCAAGACCGTCTTTGCCACCGTCTAAAGCAGATGTTGGCTCGTAGTTTTTAACTTCGCTTTGAAGATTTGCCACGTCGTCTTTTCTAATATACGGTGGGTTTGAAATAATTACGTTAAATTTACCTTTAAGCTCTGCAAACATATCGCTTTTTACTAAAGTTACGTTAGCATCATGCTTTGCAAAGTTTTCTTTTGCAACTGCTATAGCATCGTTAGATATATCGCTTGCAACGACTTTTGCGCCAGATTCTTTGCATACTGTAAGAGCGATTGCTCCACTACCCGTGCAAAGGTCTAACACTCTGTCGCTAGGCTTTATAACTTTTAATGCGTGCATTACAAGTTCTTCTGTTTCTGGGCGTGGAATAAGCACCCTTTCATCAACCTTTAGGTCGTAGCCATAGAAGTTTGCCGAGCCTAAAACATACCACAAAGGTCTACCTGTAAGCCTTTGTCTCGCATACTCTTCGGCAGTTTCACTCATCTTTACTGAAACGAGTTTTTCTGAAGTTATGTCGTCTCTTTTAAGTGAAGTTGCTTCGCAAACAATCCAGTCGGCTTCTGCAGACTCTTCTATTCCACCTTCTAAAAGCGTAGCTTTTATACGCTCGGTTAAAACACAAACCTTTTCAGGAAGCCTAAACTTGCAAGTTGGCTCGTTTGCGTCTTCATCCATTTTAAGCACCTTGTTAAAAGCTGCGATTGCAACTTCAATCATATCGTCGTCTGGCTCGCTAGTCGTAATTCTTTGAATTAAAAGACCAGGGACTTTTAACGGATATACTAAAAAACTTTCAGTTTTTGATAAAAGTTTTAAAAGCTCGTATGAAAGACCTGCAACGAGTGGTAAAAGAGCAAGTTTTGACAAAAGTTTTAACGCGCCGTTTGTAAGCATTGGGAATATAGCTCCAAATATTGAGAAAACCAAAATGCTTACAATCATTACGAAGAACATAAACGTTGTGCCACATCTGTCGTGAACGCGCTTACATTTTTTTACGTTTTTAACTGTGAGCTTTAAACCTTGTTCATATGCAGTTATCGTTTTATGCTCTGCTCCGTGATACATATACGTTCTTCGTATATCTTTCATAAGCGAAGTCAGTAAAACGTATGCAACGAAAATAAGTATTCTTATTAAACCTTCAAAAAGGTTTACCCAAATTAGCTTTGTAGTAACGTATTTTTCAAAAACGTTGCCTATAAAGTTAGGTATTACAAAGAATAGCCCTATCGAAAAAGCAAGACCTAAGGCAACGCCAAGGAAGATTACAACGCTCATTATATCAATCTTAAAGGTTTTTGCAAGCCATTTTTCAAACTTGCTTGGCTCTGCTTGTTCTTCTTCGCCATATACTTCTGCTGAGCGCATGAGTATTTTAGTGCCCGTTACGAGCGAGTTAAAAAAGCTTACCATACCCCTAATTATTGGGAGTTTTGCTATCCTGCTTACTTTTTCTTGGGGTTTTAACCTGTCGGCTTCTATACGAATAATACCATCGGCATCTCTAACTGCCGTGGCAATACCCGATTTTCCGCGCATCATAACACCTTCTAATACTGCTTGCCCACCGATAGAAGTTTTACACCCACGCTTTTTTGTTTTTACGTTATTTTTTGCACACATAATAAACTTTGCCTTTGAGCTTAAAACGATTGTATAACAATCGTTCAGCTCGATTTAAAAAAATACCCCCAAGTAACAAACTTAGGGGATGAAAAACCGATTTTGCGACTTTATCAGCCGACAAAAGCCATTTACAATCAGAGATTGTATCTTTTTTTGAATTTATCAACGCGTCCGCCAGTATCAACAAGTTTCTGCTTGCCGGTAAAGAACGGATGGCATTTACTGCAAATATCTACTTTA
>JBGUUU010000109.1:0-27645 GCA_045133775.1 Christensenellaceae bacterium | reverse complement strand
CTTAAGGTCTGCGTCTACGGTTTCGATAGCCTTTAAAATATCGGATAACTTACCTACGCCTGATGGCTCGATAACAATTCTTTCTGGACTAAACTTTTCTACAACTTCTTTCATAGAAGAAGAAAAGTCGCCTACAAGCGAACAACAAATACAACCCGAATTAATTTCTTTAATCTCTACGCCACTATCCTTTAAGAAAGCTCCGTCTATACCTATTTCGCCAAATTCGTTTTCAATTAAAACTACCTTTTCAGTTTTAAAAACGTCGTTATAAAGTTTTTTGATAAGCGTTGTTTTGCCTGCGCCTAAAAATCCAGAAATAACGTCAACCTTTATCATGTCAAATCTCCTTTATTTATAATATAACTATTATAAACCTTTTTTAAACATATTGCAATAAAAAAATAAAGTGGAGTAAAAATTACTCCACTTTTATCATTAAAATTAAATTATCTCTTTAAAAGAACGTCTTTTTCGTAAGCCTTAACGTCGCTAAGCCAATCAAGACCAACGCTTGCACCTTTTGTTGCGCAGTAGTAATCCCAAACAAGAGATACAGGGGCAGCCTTAAATTCTTGAGCGAAAGCCATTCTAGAAGTGTTATCGCCTTCTGCCTCAGCCTTCTTAAGCATTTCAACAGGAGTTAAAAGTGAGCCTAAAAGAGCCTTTCTTGTATTTCTAAGACCGATTACCCATGCAGCAACTCTGTTGATAGATGCATCAAAGTAGTCAGTAGCAATATAAGTTTCTTCAACCTTGCCAAGTCTTACAAGCTCGTCCATAATAGCCTTAAGTTCGTCGTCGTAAGCAACTACGTGGTCACTATCCCATCTTACAGGACGTGATACGTGTAAAAGACAATGATTGCTAAATGCATAAACTGCACCAAGCTTTGCAGAAACAACTTCTGTTGGATGATAGTGTCCACAGTCTAAAGTAAGCATAATGTGATCTTCATTTTTGCCCATTACATAACCCATACAGAATTCGTGTGAACCAACAGTAAAGCTTTCTAAACCGATACCGAACACCTTTGATTCAATGCCGTCCATAACGCCTTTTACGTCTTTAGTAGCTTCAAAAATTCTGTCGTAAGAATCTTTTAAACGAAGTCTTGGAGATAAAGTGTCGATTGGGAATTCCTTATCGCCATCTGGAGTCCAATGGTTGATAACACAAGGCTTACCAGTTCTTTCAGCAAAGTAACCACCGATTTGTCTACATCTAATACCGTGTTCAATCCAGAAATCTCTAACCTTATCATCTCTTGCAGATAAAGTGCCGTTATCAGAAAGTGGATGTGAGAAATAAGTTGGGTTAAAGTCGATACCAAGGTCGTTTGCAACTGCCCAATCAGCCCACTTTTCAAAGTGCTTTGGCTCGATTTCGTTTCTATCAACAACGCCGTCTGCTTCTAAATAGCAAGCGTGAATGTTAATTTTCTTTGCGCCAGGAATATGCTTTAAAGCAACTTCAAGGTCTGCTCTAAGCTCTTCTGGAGTATTTGCCTTACCAGGATAGTTACCAGTTGCTTGAATACCACCACTTAAAGCACCTTCTTTCTTTTCGAAACCACCAACGTCGTCACCTTGCCAGCAATGAATTGAAAGTGGTGTTTTGTCTGCGATTTCAATAGCTTTGTCAACGTCTACGCCATAGCGTGCAAAATATTCTTTTGCATATTCGTAGCCTTGTAAAATCTTTTTATCCATATATTTTCTCCGTTTGCGGTGCTACCGCCAAATTTCAACTATAATTATATACTATATATCAAACTATTTCAACAACTTTTAATAAAATTTTTTACAACCAAATTTTCTTTTCACGAGCTAACGTGTTTTTACGATATTCTTTTGGAGTACAACCAAATTTTTCAGTAAACATTTTATAAAAGAAGTTTGTATTTTCGTATCCTACCGAAAAAATAATTTCAGTTATAGGTATTTTCGTATTACTAATAAGCTTTTCGGCTTCGTTCATTCGTTTTTCTTGTAATAAATCCTTAAAGGTTTTGCCCGTATTATTTTTAACAAGTTTGCTTAAATATACAACCGAAACCTTTAACTCATCTGCAATGGTTAAAAGTTTAGCATCTTTATAAGACGATTCTACGTAATTTACAACCTTTAAAATCAAGTCTTGCTCGTATGATGACACGTAGCTTTTAGAAACGACACCTGCTCTTTCAGTAAGCTCTGCAAATAAAAGCCCCATGGTCATATTTTGAAGGGCGTTTGAATTTTCATCATTAAAAATAAACGACCAAATTAAATTTTCAATAAGGTTTTTGGCGGGTAAAATATTTTTAACGTCAAACCTAATAAAACTTTCACCACCTTTAGAAAGTTCACTTAAAATAAGATTGTAAATTGCATTTCCGTAGCCAACACCATTAACTGTTGAACTAAAAAACTCTGGTTTTATAATGAAATTTACAGCAATATCATCTGTATTAGCAAATCCTACTTCGTGAACGGCATCAGTTCCTAAAAGCAAAATCTCGCCTTCATTTAACACAATTTCATCAGATCCGTTTACAACGTGGCAAGTTTTACCCTTACAATTATATATCATTTCAATATAGTTGTGTTTATGCTTAGGAAATTTAGTAAAGCGAGTATGTGGGCGCATTTCAATAAACCTTTCGTAGCCTAAAATTTTGCTACTTTTTACGGTAAACTCTTCCCCGTCGGTATAAATAGACTTATCAACTGCACCACCGTTTAAAATCAACCTTTCTTCTTCAGTTATTTGCGAAAGTTTCTCTAAAATGAGTTTATTCATTTATCACCTTGACGTTATCAAAAACAAAATCTTCTCTATTATCTTTAAAATAGGTAGAAACCTTAACGTTATCTAAGGTTAAACCGTTTATATGCCTAAAATAAATGCCCTTTGCAGGTAAAATACGCCCGTAAGTATAAACTTCTGGATAAACCTTTGGCTCGGTAGGAACGGCTTTCTCAAACTCTTCTACCGCACCGTAAAGCCTTAAATCTATATTTCTTAAAACTATATTTTCAAGTGGGCTTTCAGTTAAACCACATACGTTACTAGTCATTTGCCATTGCTCGGTTGGATTTATACCGTCAAAGGCTTCGGCTCTACCAAACACCTTCGGGTCTTGACGACAATCGTTATCCTTAAAAGAAAAATAATTCCAAGGAATTATATCGTATGGCTCGTAAGGTCCGTCTGCCGTAATATTTTCAAGCGTAATATTCTTAATTTTACCAATGTTAAGCCCCTTAGGTCCTCTCATACGCCTACCAACGTGAACGAAGATTGGAGCGTTTACGTTAGACATCTTTACATTTTTAATGGTAACCCCGTCAATTAAAGCGCCGTCTACGCTTTCGATAGAAATACCTGTAATTCTAGTTTCGCGAATATCGATATTTTCAATTAAAACGTCTTCAAAGCCACCGTTAGTTTCTGTTCCAAACTTTATAGCGTTGCAACGGCTTTTAAGTCTACAATTCCACACGTGAATATCTTTGCATATGTCTAAGCGATTTAAAGTATATGAACTCTTAAACACAATACCATCGTCGCCAGCTTCTATGTCGCAGTCGTAAATTTTAACGTGTTTACTGTTATCTGGAGATACACCGTCTATATAAACTCTCATTTTTAAGCCGTGAACGTCAACGTAATCACAGCCTGCAAAGTATACTGCAAGGTCAGTTACGTTATTTATCTCTAAACCGTAAATTTCGACGTTTGAACACTCTTTGAGCGCAATACACTTTGCTCCCCTATGAATAATTGCCGCGCCCCTAACGCCGTCTTCATCCCATACAGAGCGCATATCAACTTTACCTTCGCCGAAGATTTTAATGTTATTACAATTTCTACCAACGAACATTGAAGGGTCGAAATAAGTATGCGAAGAATCTTGATAAATTGGATAATCAATCTTTTCTTCTTGCTCGTAGTCGTAGTAGCTTGCAGCGCCTAAAATAAGCGCATCTTTTGCGATTTCTATATAAACGTTAGACTTTAAAAAGATAGTGCCTAAAACAAAAGTGCCGTTTTCAAATAAAACGATACCCCCACCGTTTTCGTGACATACGTCAACAGCTTTTTGAACTGCCTTAGAATTAAGAGTAACACCGTCTGCAATAGCGCCAAAATCTTTTACGTTAAAAATTTTCATATTAAATATTCCTTTTAGTTGCTATTAAAATTATACTATATAATTTTAGTAATGTAAATGCTTTTTCAAAAATATATGAAAAGCGCATGCAATTTCTTGCCTGCGCTTTTAAATTTTTAGAATCTGTCACAACGAGCGTCATGTTTTAAAAAGGTTTAAAAATGTAGAAACAAGGTAGGCTAGGCTCTCAAATTGATATTGGATGGGATAGACCTTGTTGGTCATCCCAGTCAAGAGCAATTTGTAGAAACACAGCATACCGAAGTTTATACGCCTTTAAAATTTATTCAAGTTCAAATGCGCCTGTGTAAAGTTGATAATAAGTTCCCTTTTCGGCAATAAGTTTTTCGTGGTTTCCACGCTCGATAATTCGTCCGTGGTCAAGAACCATAATAACGTCAGAATTCATAACGGTAGAAAGTCTATGAGCAATAACAAATACCGTTCTACCTTCCATAAGTTTATCCATACCACGTTGAACGATAGCTTCCGTTCTAGTATCAATAGAAGACGTTGCTTCATCAAGTATCATAACAGGTGGGTCTGCAACGGCTGCTCTAGCAATTGCAATAAGCTGTCTTTGACCTTGAGAAAGGTTTGCGCCGTTATTGGTAAGTTCTGTTTCGTAGCCTTGTGGGAGCCTTGAAATAAAGTCGTGTGCGCCTGCAAGTTCTGCGGCTTTAACACACTCTTCATCACTAGCATCTAAATTACCATAACGAATATTATCCATTACAGTTCCTGTAAAAAGGTTTGTTTCTTGTAAAACTATACCAAGAGATCGACGTAAATCTGATTTTTTAATTTTATTTATATTTATACCGTCGTATCTAATTTTACCGTCTGCAATATCGTAGAAACGATTGATAAGATTTGTAATAGTCGTCTTACCAGCGCCAGTTGCGCCTACGAAAGCAATTTTTTGACCAGGCTCTGCAAAAACTGAAACGTCGTGAAGGACTGGCTTGCTCTCATCGTAAGCAAAATCAACTTCAGTCATCTCAACTCGACCTTTAAGTTCGGTATAAGTTACGCTACCGTCTGCAATATGTGGGTGTCTCCATGCCCACTTGCCTGTATGCTTTTCACACTCAATCAAGTTGCCATTTTCATCATAATCAGCATTTACTAGGGTTACGTAACCGTCATCAACTTCAGGAACTTGGTCTACAAGATTGAATATTCTTGCAGCGCCTGCAAGACCCATAACTATTGAGTTTACTTGTTGCGAAACTTGGTTTACGTTTGCAGTAAACTGCTTTGTCATAGAAAGGAAAGCGATTACGATACTTACTTTAATTACTGGATACTCACCGAGCAATGAAACGTTGTAAACCTTGCTACCAAGAAGACACAAAACACCTCCTACCATAGCAATTAAAACGTATAAAACGTTACCTATATTCATTAAAATAGGGCCAAGCATATTGGCGTTTGCATGAGCTCTAAAACTATTTTCATACAAAGCTTCGTTTATTTCGTTAAAACCGTCGTTAACCTTTTGTTCGTGGCAGAAAACTTTAACAACCTTTTGGCCGTTCATCATTTCTTGAATATAGCCTTCCTCAACGGCAACAGATCTCATAAGCTTGCCAAAATATTTTGCAGAGCCACCACCAATCTTTTTAGTTACAATAAACATTGTAAACACTCCGCAAAGTAAAAGCCCTGTAAGCAACAAGCTATATGATAGCATAATTACAAGAACGGTTATAACTATAATTGAAGAACGAATAAGAGTTGGAATTGATTGAGAAACAAGTTGACGAAGAGTATCTATATCGTTTGTATAATAACTCATAATGTCGCCGTGCTTATTAGTATCAAAGTATTTAATCGGCAAATTTTGCATGCCGTCAAACATTTTCTTACGCATTTTACACAAGTAACCTTGACAAATATATGCCATGAGCTGTGAATCAATAGTTATTGTAATAAGCGATAACACGTAAAATACTATGAGTAAAGAAACCTTTTTAGTTATCTCTCCACCAACAGCGCTCCAACTTGCATTTGCCGTTAAAGCCTTATCGATAAGCTCGGTAACTTGTTGCAAAAATATTGCAGGAACGGCTGAAACAACCGCAGAAATAGCTATACATGCAATAGAAATCGGTAATAATGCAGGATACGATTTAAATAAAAGCCCTACTACCCTTTTTAAAACCGAAAAATTTATCTTTTTCTTTGGTGGTTTTCCGCTAAATGGAGGCATACTTTGTGCTGCGCCATTTTTCATATCTTTAGTAGGCTCGAATGCTTTATTATTCTTCATCTTTAGCACCCCCTACTTGTTGCTCGTAAACTTCTTTGTATATATTGCTCTTAACAAGCAACTCTTCATGCTTACCCATAGCGCTTATATAGCCGTTATCCATAACGATAATAAGGTCTGCATCTTGGACAGAGCTAATTCTTTGAGCAATTATAATTTTAGTCGTTTCTGGTATATAAGATTTAAAACCTTCTCTAATAAAAGCATCGGTTTTAGTATCAACTGCACTCGTTGAGTCGTCTAAAATAAGCACCTTTGGTCTTTTTAAAAGAGCTCTAGCTATACAAAGTCTTTGCTTTTGACCACCTGAAACGTTTGTTCCCCCTTGTTCAATATGAGTTTCGTAGCCTTCAGGGAAGGACATAACGAAATCGTGTGCTTGAGCAAGTTTACATGCTTCAACTATTTCTTCTTGAGTAGCGTTTTCGTTACCCCAACGCAAATTTTCGTTGATTGTTCCTGCAAATAACAAGTTCTTTTGAAGAACCATTGCAACTGAATCGCGAAGAGATTTAATATCGTATTCTCTGACGTCAATTCCACCGACCTTAACACTACCTTCAGTAACGTCGTAAAGTCTTGGAATTAACTGAACGAGAGTTGATTTACTTGAGCCTGTTCCACCAATTATACCAACGGTCATACCAGATTTTATATCAACGTTAATATTTTCAAGAGCAAATCTTTGCGCTTCTTTAGAATACTTAAAGCTTACACCATCAAAGCGTATTGAACCGTCGCAAACTTCTGTTTTTGCATTTTCAGGATTTGTAAGGGTACTTTTTTCGTCTAATACTTCACAAATACGTCTTGCAGATTCAGCAGACATTGTGAGCATAACGTAAATCATAGAAAGCATCATAAGTGACATGAGAATTTGCATACCGTAGTTAAGCATTGCAGAAATATGACCTATGTTTACACCGAACATTGAGTTGATTGAGAAATATGCGCCAACCCAAAGTATGAATATCATATTAAAATACATGCAAAACTGCATAAGTGGTGTGTTAAGCGCAATAATTCTTTCTGCCTTTGTAAAATCTATACGAATATTTTCTGATGCCTTTCCAAACTTCTCTTTTTCGTAATCTTCTCTTGAAAAGCCTTTAACTACTCTCATACCCCTAACGTTTTCTTCAATAGATTCGTTAAGCTTGTCGTATTTTTTAAACACTCTTCTAAATGCAGGCATTGCCTTTTTAGAAATCATAAGCAAACCAAGCACAAGGACAGGAACAACAACCACAAACGTAGCAGCAAGTGGTCCACCTAAAACGAACGACATTACAGTTGCAAAGATAAACATTAAGGGGCTTCTTATTGCCGTTCTAATAAGCATCATAAACGACATTTGAACGTTAGATGCGTCAGTTGTGAGCCTTGTTACGAGAGATGCAGAAGAGAATTTGTCTATATTTTCAAAACTAAAATCCTGTATCTTTTCAAATATATCTTTTCTTAAATTTTTTGAAAATCCTGACGATGCTTTAGCGCAGGTGTAACCACCTAAGCCACCACACGTAAGAGATAAAAACGCCATGATAATAAGTAATCCACCCATAAGAAGAACCCTATTTATATCAACGCTGTTTTTAGCTTGAATGCTATTGATAATGCCCGCAACAACAAAGGGCATTGCAACTTCAATAAGCACTTCAAAAACCATTAAAATTACAGTAATTATCGCAGGTTTTTTATACTCACGAACACTACCGGCAAGTTTTTTTATTACTCCCATGTTAGCTCCTTAATATAATGATATGAATAATTTTAAAACTTTGTATTCTTTATGTCAAATATAATCAAAGTTAAAAAATGAAATTAAAGTGAAAAATATATATTTTTCATTTCTTTTGCATCTTCAGCTTGAGTGCCTGCAGATTCGCATATTATAACAGGCTCGAGCTTAAGATTTTTAAGCGCTACGGCTAAAGGTTCAAAGTTTGGACCATACTCAGTATCTTCAAACGTAAGATGACGTATTTCACCTTTAATAGAATATTGGATTTTTGAAAAATGAATATGAAAATTCTTCATTTTTTCAAAACCGAGATGCTCAATCATGTATTCTAACCTAGACTGATAATCTGCTATTGTTTTTAAACTGCCGCCTTCTCTTGCGTTTACGTGCCCAAAATCAACTGTTGGCACGTAAATTTTATCGAGTTTACAAAACTCTACGACTTCTTCGATAGTGCCGATTTGACCGAGTTTACCCATTGTTTCTGGGCAAAAAAGCATATCTTCAAAGCCTAAAGCATAAACCTTATCTCTTAAAATCTTTAATCTATCTATGGTTTTTAAAACTGCAGATTCTCTTGATGCTTTGCCTTGCGCTGCAGGATGAAAAATTACTCTATCCCCTTGCATAAGGCGCATCATTCTCGCGCTATTTAAAACGTAATTATATGAATTTTCTGCCTTTTCTTCTTCAGTTGTAGCAAAGTTTATAAAGTATGGAGCATGCACACTTAAACCAACGCCATGCTCTTTAAAAGCATTACCTATAAGGATTGCCTTTTCATCACTCATGTTTACACCCCTACCAAAGGAGTATTCATAGTAGTCTAATCCCCTATCTTTGCACCATTTAGCAGCTTCTTCCGTGCCTTTGTGCTTTTCGAGCAAAAAGCTCTCACTATTTCCGCTAGGTCCAAATTTTATCATCTTATCTTCTCCAAATCTAATTTTAACTGATTTGTCAGTTCTTCTATATCGTTAAATTTTATACACTCTCTAATAAAAGCGTCAAAATAAACAATGATGTTCTTGCCATACAAGTCGCCACTAAAACCATCTATATAAGTTTCAGTTAAAACGTCGTCTAAACTAAACGTTGGTCTTGCGCCATAGTTTGTAATACATTTGTATTCCTTGCCGTCTAAAACTACGTGAGTTTTATAAACCCCAACCTTAATTTTAGCCTTTTCGCTTGGAATAATCACGTTTGCAGTAGGAAAACCCATTTGTGAGCCAACTGCTCTGCCGTGCGCAACTTCACCACTAATTGAATAACTTTCACCTAAAAGCTCGTTAGCTTGTTCTATTTTACCATCCAAAAGCAACTCTTTAATATTTGTAGTAGAAACTCTTTTACCACAATGCGAAACGTCTTCTATAACGTGCAAGCAAATACCTTTATCTTTACATAAATTTTTCAATAAATTTACGTCGCCTAAGCCTTTATAGCCAAAGCGATAATCCTTGCCACAAACAACTGCTTTTACTTCAAAGTTTTTTGTTAACGTATTAAAAAACTCTGTTGCAGAGATTTTTGAAAACTCTTTTGTAAAAATTGTAGAAATTACAGTATCTACCGATAATTTTGAAAGTTTTTCTATTCTTTCATCATAGGTTAAAACCAAGCCGCTACTTGCGCCAAACAAAAAATCTATATCGTTTGTAAAAGTAAAAACTGCGCAATCTGCATCGTGTTTTTTAGCTATTTCTTGTGCCTTATTTATAATTATAGTATGCCCAACGTGTATTGAATCGAAAAAGCCAAGCGCAACTACAATTTTAGCATTATCGCCTTTTAAAAAATCTATAGTTTTCATGTTCTTACGTATGCCTTAACCTTAATTTTACCGCTTTTTACTTCGCCAACGCCATAAAACCCGTCAGGGCAAAAAACTTTATAAGTGCCGTCTTCAAAATCATAAATATCGTAAAGCCCGTTAAACAATCTTTCTGTTTGCCTTGCATCTAAGTTAATAATAGGAAAATCTACAACGTCTTGTGGTGGCATTAAAAATGACGTTTTGTCATCAGATTTAATAAAATCTTCGGCATTTACGCTATTTTCAACTGTAAAAACGCCAGATTCTACTCTCTCAAGCGCCGACATTGTAGCACAAGATGAGCAAAGCTCGCCTAAATCTCTTGCAATTGAGCGAATATAAGTTCCACCCTTGCACTCTATTCTCACTTTAAATTCTGCGTTTGATAGCTGTTCTAACACTTCAATTGAATTGATTGTAACCTTTTTAGGTGGCAACGTAACGCTTTCGCCTTTTCTTGCAAGCTCATAGCTACGTTTACCATTTACACACTTTGCAGAATAAATAGGTGGAATTTGCATAATTTCGCCAACTAGCTTTTGACTCTCTATCTTAACTCTTTCTAAATCAGGTATAAAGTCGCAAGTTTTTTCAACCTTTCCTTCTAAATCTAACGTATCAGTTTGATATCCAAAAGTAAAATGAGCAACATACACCTTTTTCTTATCCAAAAGATAATCAAAAAGCCTTGTAGACTTACCGATTGCAACTGGCAAAACGCCACTAGCCAATGGATCTAACGTACCCATATGACCTACAACTTCGCCCCTTATTGATCTTTTTACCGCGTTTAACACGTAAGCCGAGCTAACACCCTTTGGCTTATACAAATTAAGAAATCCGTTCACTTTTCACCTAATTAAAAATTTATAGATATTGCCCTTAATATTTTTTCTTTAACGTCTTCGAAATAACCGCATATCAAACATCCGCTTGCAAGCACGTGCCCACCACCGCCAAAAGTAGATGCAATTTCGTTTACGTTTATCTTACCTTTACTTCTAAGACTTATCTTAAACGCCTTGTCTTTTGTTTCCATAATAGACACGGCAACTTCAACACCTTCGATAGAAAGTGGATAGTCAATAAAGCCTTCAGTCATATCTTGTGATGCAGAAAACTTTTCAAAATCACTTTTAAATACTGAAATTATTGCAATTTTCCCATCTTCAAAAAATCTCATACCGTTTATAACATGAGCATAGAGTTTTGCTCTTTCAATCTTTTGATTTTTAAACATTGCGTATGATATTTTATTAAGAGATGCTCCCTTGTCAACAAGCTCAGCTGCTGTTTGAAGAGTTGCCTTTGTAACGTTGCTGTGCATAAAGTTACCCGTATCAGTAACTATGCCCAGTAGCAAACTATTAGCAACGTTTGCATTTATTTCTCTGCCCAAATAATTTACAAGACTATAAATAATCTCACAACAAGCAGCCCTTTCTTCAACGTAATTTACTTTTGCGTAGCGCTCGTTAGAAACGTGATGGTCAACGTTTATAGTCGCTTGATTTTTAACGAATAAACCGTAGCTATCGCCAAGCATCATTTCAGACGCGCAATCAAGGGCGATATGACAATCATATTTTTTCACTACTTCACTAGGCAAAAGAGTTTTACCGATAAATTCAAGACAAAAGTATTTTTCAGGGACTGGTTGTGGGCAAACTATATCTGCCACCTTACCATCAACCTGCTCTATAGCATACTTTAACGCAAAAGCACTACCTAAAGTATCTCCATCTGGTCTGTTATGGCAAAATATTAGCACGTTCGAGTGTTTTTTTAATTCAATTGCAACGTCCTTAAGCGTCATCTTCTTCACCTTCTGGAGTGTTATAGGTAAAACCACTTATGATTTTATCAATTTTGTTGCCGTAATCAGAAGAAGTATCCATAATAAACTTAAGCTCTGGAACAGTTCTAATTCTCATAATTTTAGCAAGCTCTCCCCTAACGAATTTTGCACTATCGCAAATAGCGTTAAAGGTCTTTTGCTTTCTTTCTAGATTAGTTGAGAAAATAGAAACGTAAACTTTTGCATATTTTAAGTCGTTAGTCACGTCAACTTCTAAAATACTAAACATTTCGGTAATATCGTGGTTTTTAACCTTATTTTTTAATATATCATAAATTTCTTTTTGAAATTCGCTGTTTAATCTTTGTTCTCTTTTAACTTTCATTTTAGCTCCTTGTCAATTCTTCACTTGACTTATTTAAAACTGCCGACACATTTTAGTGTCGGCAGAGTAACTCTAGGTTATTGAACGGGCTTTATCTCTATTATATAACTTTCAATAAAGTCTCCGACCTTAATATCATTAAAGTTTTCGATAGAAATACCACATTCAAAGCCTTGTGATACTTCCTTAACGTCATCTTTGAAACGCTTGAGTTGATTTACGTTACCTTCACAAATCATTACGTCGTCACGATAGATACGAAGTTTGCTATTTCTAACGATCTTACCTTCAGTAACGTAACCACCTGCTACCATACCTACGCCAGTAATCTTGAACGTTTGACGAACTTCAACTTTACCCATATAAATTTCTTGAGTCTTAGGAGCAACCATACCCTTCATAGCGTTGGTTACGTCGTCAATTGCTTCGTAAATAATTCTGTAGAGCTTAACGTCAACCTTGCTTCTTTCAGCTAAAGTCTTTGCCTTTGTATCAGGACGAACGTTGAAACCGATAATAATTGCATTTGATGAGTCTGCAAGCATTACGTCTGTTTCGTTAATTGCACCTACTGCAGCGTGAATAACGTTAACCTTAACTTCTTCATTAGAAAGCTCTAAAAGTGATTGCTTTACAGCTTCAACAGAGCCTTGAACGTCTGCCTTGATAAGAAGATTGAGAACCTTAAGATTACCGTCAGAAATCTTAGAGAACAAGTCGTCTAAAGTAACCTTTTGAGATTGCTTAATCATTTCTTCTCTTTCTTTATTCTTTCTTTCTTGAGCAACGAGCTTAGAAAGTTTATCTTGTTCAACTGCAAAGAGTGAATCGCCTGCGTTTGGAACTTCATCTAAACCAAGGATTGATACTGCCATTGAAGGACCAGCTTCTTTAACAGTTCTACCCTTATCGTCGATCATTGCTCTAACTCTACCGGTAATTGTGCCTGCAACAAGGTTATCACCAGTCTTTAACGTTCCGTTTTGAACGAGAACTGTAGCAACAGGGCCTTTACCCTTATCAAGTTTAGCTTCAACAATAACACCTTTTGCTTTTCTGTTTGGATTTGCTTTAAGTTCCTTAACTTCTGCAGTTAAAAGTATAGTTTCCATAAGGTCGTCCATACCTAAACCAGTCTTTGCTGATACAGGAACTAAAGCTACGTCGCCACCCCATTCTTCAATAAGAACAGATTGCTCTGCAAGTTGTTGCTTAACTCTTTCAATATTAGATTGTGGCTTATCCATTTTGTTTGCGGCTACGATTATTGATACGCCAGCAGCTTGAGCATGGTGAATAGCTTCAATCGTCTGTGGCATTATACCATCGTCTGCTGCGATAACGATAATTGCAATATCCGTAACTTGAGCTCCCCTTGCTCTCATAGCAGTAAACGCCGCGTGACCTGGAGTATCAAGGAACGTAATCTTTTCGCCGTTTACAGTTACTGTATAAGCACCGATATGCTGAGTGATACCGCCTGCTTCGCCATCTGCAACGTTTGCATTTCTAATTCTGTCAAGAAGTGACGTTTTACCATGGTCAACGTGACCCATAACAGTAACAACTGGAGCTCTCTTTTCAAGGCTTTCTACACTATCAACAGAGTCAAATGCTTCGTTTAATACGTCTTCAGCAGTTTTATCTAACTTAAGTTCAAGTTCAATACCAATATCTGCCGCTATAACTGCTGCTGTATCATAATCTACAGAGTCGTTAATAGTCTTCATTATGCCTTCTTTGAAAAGCTTTTTAGTAATTTCGATTGCTGTAATACCAAGCTTTTCAGAAAGTTCCTTAAGTGGAATAATTTCTTTATTGATTACAGCTCTTTCAATTTTAATTGTTTGAACTTGCTCGTCTTGTTTTTTATCTTTTTTAGTTCTAAGCTTTCTGTAACCGGTCTTGTTCTCATCGAAATCTTCAACGCTTACTTGACCTTTACTTAAACTCTTTTTATTGATAACTTTCTTGTCATCATAATTTTTATCAGAGCTCTTCTTCTTGTTACCAAAGTTCTTACCACTATCCTTAGGAACAAAAGTAACTTCAACAGGCTTTTTAGACAATGGACTCATACCACCTGCAGGCTTTTGTTGTGGACGTGCCGTCTGTGGCTTATCGCCTGGCTTTCTATCTTGTGGAACAAACTCACGCTTTTGATTTGGTTTGCCATCTTTATTGAAAGGCTTTCTTTCTCTATCGTTTTTAGGCTCGTAAACTCTTGGTTGTTGGCTTGGAAGTTTAACGAGGTCGGGATCCTCGCCTCTTGCGATAGCTTCTTTTCTCTTTTGTTCAAGAATTTTAGCTCTAGCTTCTGCCAATGCTCTTGCTTGAGCTTCTTCAATAGCCTTCTTTCTAGCTTCTTTTAAAGCTTTTTCATCCATAACTACTGGCGCAGGCTCTTCCTTAGCGGGTTCAGGCTTAACCTCCACTTTCACTTCTTCTTTAGGCTCTTCTTTTTTAGTTTCAACCTGTTTTGGCTCTTCTTCCTTAGGCTCTTCTACAACAGGGGCAACAACTTCTTCTTTAGCTTTTTCTTGCTCTTTAGCCTTTGCAGCCTTTTTAGCCTTAGTTTCTTTAACAGGTTCTTCTACGTGAGAAGGCTCTAAAGCAACTTCTACTACAGGCTCTTCAACAATTGCTTGTTTTTCAATTTCTGCAATTTCAGCTTCAACTTGAGCACGAATAGTTGCTTCTTTTTGAGCCTTAATTTCCTTTTCTTTAGTAGAAATCTTTTTAGTTATAGAGTTAGACTTTGATTTAACCTGCTTAAGCTTTTCTTTAAGCGCGTCTATCTCGCCCATTATAGAACTAATCTTTTTTAAATTTTTTAAAGTATCCTTTTCTTTAATGTCGTCTTTTCTTTCTTCAATATTACTCATTTCTGCCTCCCGAAATCTCTTCTAAATCTTCTCCCGCGTTTGAGATTATTGCCTTTGCAAGCTCGTAGTCTAAAATTGCAACAAGCTTACAATTTTCTTTGTCCATCATGTCTTCAATCGTAAAAGTTTTTGCCACATATAACGGACAAAAAAATCTTTCGGATAATTTTTCTGCTTCTTTTATTGCGTTAGGTGACGCACTGTGACAAAGCAACAGTAGTTCAACGCCTTTTTTAACTGTTTTTATCGCGTTGAGACCTGCCTTAAACTTACCTGCTCGCCTAGCAAACCCAACGTAAGTATATATCTTATTGTTTTGCAAGGAGTTCCTCCTCAACATAGTCGTATATCTCAGGGGATACTTGCATTGCAAAAACCCTATCTAAAAGCTTGGCTTTTTTAAGTTTTTTATAGCACTCGGCTTTTTTACAAATATACGCGCCTCTTCCGTTTGATTTGCCTGTAACGTCAACAGAGATATTACCTTCTTTATCTTTAACGATTCGAAGAAGGGCTTTTTTATCAAATTCTTCTCTACAAGCAATACAGGTTCTAACAGGTTGTTTTTTTTCTGTCATACGTTCACCGAAAATATATTATTCGCCTAAGTTTTCTTCTGCTAAAGCTTCTTCTTCAAGGCGAGCCTTAGATTCGCTCTTTACGTCAATCTTCCAACCGGTAAGACGAGCAGCAAGTCTTGCATTTTGACCGTCTTTACCGATAGCAAGAGAAAGCTTATCATCTGGAACAACTACTCTTGCAATCTTTTCGCCTTCTAACGCGCTAACCTTTAATACTTTTGCAGGTGAAAGCGCCTTAGCAATAAATTCAAGTGGATCTTCACTCCAAGGAATGATATCAATCTTTTCACCGCCAAGTTCTTTAACAACTTCGTTAACTCTCATACCCTTGTTACCAACGCATGCGCCTACTGCATCTACGTTAGGGTCATTGCTATAAATAGCGATTTTAGTTCTTTGACCAGCTTCTCTTGAAATTGCCTTTACAGAAACGATACCTTGCGTCATTTCTGGAACAACGTTTTCAAAAAGCTTCTTTACAAGACCAGGAGCTGTTCTTGATACGAGTATTTGAGCATTTTTACCCATGCTCTTAACCTTTTTAACATAAACCATAAGTTTATCGTTAACGTTGTATGATTCTGTAATAACTTGGTCTTGTGGAAGCATTAAAGCTTCGATTTCGCCTGCGCCGATTTCAACGTAAACGTTCTTCTCTTCAATTCTTCTTACAGTACAAGCCTTAATTTCATTTTCCTTATCTTCAAACTCAGCTAAAGTGTTATCCCTTTCTGTTTCTCTAATCTTTTGAAGAACTACTTGCTTTGCAGTTTGAGCAGCGATTCTACCGAACTCCTTAGGAGTAAATTCAATTTTAGCGGTATCGCCAATCTTATAAGACTTTTTAATAGCCTTTGCATCTTCAAGAGAAATTTCATTATCAAAGTCAACAACCTCTTCTACAACAGTTTTGATTGCGTAGAATTTTACCGACTTTTTATCGGGATTAAGGTCTAAAATAACGTCGCTGTTATCGCCAGTATGCTTTTTGTAAGCGCAAACGAGCGCGTTTTTAAGTGTTTCAAGTAAAAGCTCTTGCTTTATACCTTTTTGCATTTCAAGATCTTCAATCGCCTGAAAGAAATCTTTGTTAATCATCTTAGTTCTCCTTATTTTCAATCGAATTTTACTGCTTCGTTGATTTTAGCAATACGAACGAGTGGCATTTTAATTTGCTCATCTCCGTCCAATAAAACGACGTTGTTGCCGTCGTAGTCTACGAGTTTACACTCAAAATACTTTTTACCCTTTAAAGGAGCGAAAAGCTTAACCTCTACGTCCTTTCCTATACGTCTTTGAAAATCCCTATCCGTTTTTAACGGTCTATCCAACCCAGGGCTAGAAACGTTTAAGGTATATGATGCTCCAAACGAAGGGTCAAGCTCGTCTAAAACAGGGTCGATTGCATTGTGGAATTTTTCACAAGTGTCCAAGTCAACGCCGTTTTCCGTATCGATATATACGGTTATATACGAGTTTTTAGTTACCTTTGCTTCAACTTCAACTATTTCTATATCCATAGCAGTTGCAGTTGGCAAAAGCGCAGACGTAATTTCTTCAACGCTTTTAAACTTCATAACTTCTCCTTATAAAAATTTGAGAGCGACACAGTCGCTCTCAAATACAAGTAAATCATATTCAGCACACATATAATAGCATATTATATGTAATTTAGCAACTGTTTTTACTTAAATTGGCAAACTTTTTTTAATTGCAACAAGTTCTAGCAAAAGTTTTGCAGTTGCATGAGCATCTGAAAGTGCTCTATGGTGTAAAAACTCAATTCCAAAATGCCCACATACGGTATTGAGCTTATAATTTTTCATACCTTTTAAAACTTCTCTTGAAAATGCTAAAGTATCAATTCCTTCGTTTTTAAAAACGTAGCCCGTATCTTTTGACATAAATTTTATAAATTTATAGTCAAATTCAATATTGTGAGCAACTATGTAAGCGCCGTCTACGTATCTAAACAAATCAGGAACGACCTTATCAAATGACGGAGCGTCTTTAACCATTTCATCATCAATACCTGTAAGAGCCGTGATTTCTTGGCTAATTTTAATACCTGGATTGACAAGGGTTTGAAATTTATCGACTATTTTACCGTCTACTATCCTAACTGCACCAATTTCAGTAATTTTATCACCTTCAGTATAATGCACACCAGTAGTTTCAATATCTAAAACAACGAACGTTTTACCAAGCATACAAGGCTCAACTTCTCTCTCGTTTGAGAACAAAAAGCTTTGAGTAACTTCAACGATAGGCTCTGGAAAAACAACAGAATATTGCGATGGCACGGACTTACTTTCTCTTTCAACCGGCTTAAAATCGGTTGGCAACTCACAATAAGACAAGTCGTCGATTTTAAAGCTTGGCATACCGTTAAACAAGCTGAGTTCGCCCCTTGCGATTATTTGCGAGCCTACGTTTATCTTCTCCATCTTCTTTTCTTTCTCTTTAGTCATAAAGATTTTACCGGAGATAATGCCTGTAGAATCGTTAATTTCTAATATATAGAAAGGTTTTCCCTTCTTTGTTTCCTTTTGATTGATAGCGTCAATCTTACCTGCAAACGTTACGTTACCGCTAACTAGCTCTGCATCTGCAATATAAACTGCGCTACTATCTATTTCTTCTCCCCAAAGCCTAACAACGTCGTTTACGGCAAATCTTCTACATTTAATCGTTTCGTAATCGGCAGAATTAACCTTTTCGTTTAAAATTGAAGTATCCGTATCGATTTTACCCGTATCTTTGAGTTTCCCTATAAATTTACCACAAAAACAATCTTCTAAATGGCTTGCAATATCATCTAATACTTTATTGTCGTCAAAATAGCCGTAGATATCGCTATCGAGCGTAAACGTAAACTCACCTACACCTGTTATGTTAGAGTATGAAATGTCTTCTTGCTTTATAGCGTGCGCAACCGACATATGCCCAGACGACAAATACGATATAATTTCTCTTGCGACAAGCTCTCCGTCTGCCACGATTTTTGTTACGTTTACAGCTAAATCACTAAAAAAGCTTGGAATTTGCTCTCTTATTTCATTGATAAGCAAATCCCTAGTATCTGCGTAAATAGCCTTATCGCAAATAAAATCAAAGGTAGCTCTGCCACTTTTTGAAAGGGTTATATTTTTAATTTTTAAATTGGCAAGCTCTGGCGCAAGTCCCCTAAGCCTGTTTAAAACGTTAATCGACAAGTTTTTGTATTTCCTTTATAAATTCTTCTTCAGCATCTGCAAACGGAACTTTTTTATAAATTTCACCATTTTTGAAAAATGCGCATATACCACCACCGCCTGCAATACCTAGATCGCAGTCCTTTGCTTCGCCTGGTCCATTTACGACACAGCCCATAACGGCAATTTTAAGTGGTTTTTTAATGTTTGCAGTCAATTCTTCTACCTTATTTGCAAGAGCAATACTGTTATACTCCGTTCTTCCGCAAGTAGGACAAGAAATAACTTCAACGAAATTTTTATCTAATCCACAACTTCTAAGTATTCGTTTTGCAACTACAATTTCATTTCTAGGGTGAGCAGTTAAAGATACCCTTATAGTATCGCCAATACCATCAAGTAAAAGACTACCAATACCAATACTACTCTTAACCGTACCCATATTGTCCGTGCCAGCTTCAGTAACGCCTACGTGAAGTGGGTAATCTGTCTTTTTACTCAAATATCTATACGTTGCAACGGTTAAAGGAACACTACTTGCCTTTGCAGATATAACTATATCTTCAACACCGTGTTTTTCTAAAATAGCAACGTTTTTAAGCGCGCTTTCTGCAAGTGAAATTTCATTTTTACCATATTTAGCAAGAATTTCTTTTTCTACGCTACCACTATTTGACCCAACTCTTACGCACACTCCGTTAGCCTTAATAGCCCTAGCAACTTCTGCAACCTTATCTTCAGAACCAATGTTGCCTGGGTTGATTCTAATTTTATCAACACCACCATCAATTGCGCCTAAAGCATATTTATAGTTAAAGTGAATATCTGCAACGAGTGGAATTGAAATTTGCTTTTTAATTTGGCTAATCGCTTTTACGTCTTCATCATCTTTAACAGAAACTCTAATAACGTCGCAACCAATTGTCTCTAATTCTTTAATTTGTTCGACAACTTCTGCAATTTTAGAAGTTTTTACGTTTACCATAGATTGAATAAGTATAGGATTTCCACCACCTAAAACCTTATTTCCTAGTTTAACGGTTTTACTCATTTTCTTCCCTCACGTTCATTTCGTAAATGTATCTAAGTCCGTTTAACGTCAATAAATTATCGTAATAATCTATGTTCTTAGTCTCTTTAAAAATAACTTTTCCAAGACCACCAGTTGCAATAACTTTAGTATCTGGTCTTCCTAATTCTTCTTTTATTTTACAAATAATATTATCTACAAGCCCCGAAAAGCCAAAGATAATACCCGACTGCATACAACTTACAGTATTTTTACCAATTACGTTTTTAGGTCTTTCAAGCTCAATTCTAGGCAAGTTTGCCGTGCTATTTGTGAGAGAATCGAGAGCAGATTTTATACCAGGAGAAATAACAACACCTATAAGCTCTCCCCTTTCGTTTATAACGTCAAAGGTTGTTGCAGTCCCAAAATCTATTGCAATAATAGGTGAGCCTGTGCCAAGTTTTTTTATAGCGCTTACGCTATCAACTATAATATCAGACCCAACTTCCTTTGGGTTGTCTGTTTTAATATTTAAACCAGTTTTTACACCCGGTCCAACGATTAAAGGGGTAACGCCTAAATAATCTCTACACATATGCTCCATAGTATAATTGAGCGAAGGTATTACAGACGACATAATAACGCCCTTTATTGACTTTTTAGAAATACCTGCTTCTCTTAGCAAATCTCTAACGATAACGCCATACTCGTCGCTTGTCGCATCTCTTTTAGACGTTACACGAAAAGTTGCTTTAACGTCGCTACCATCAAAAATAGCATATTTAATATTTGAATTTCCTATATCAATACAAAAAATCATAAGCTTTTATGCATCCTTTTAAACACTTTAACGTAAATTGGGGCTAAAATTGCAGCGCCAACAACTTCTGCTACAAAATTTATTGAGATTATAAGCGTAAGCACGAGAGCAAGTTCAGCAGAATTGAACACCCACATCATAAAAATCGTGCAAACGGTGTTTGTTAAAATACCAAAAACGCCTGCAAGTGAACAAGGTAAAATCTCTCTAACAAATTCACTTTTAGCTTTATTAAATAACTTGTTTGCTAAAAAATACACTAAAAATGCTGTTAAGCCAATAAAAACTCTAGGAAAAATTGATACGAGTGGATTTAAAAATATAACGTTGCTAATGCAAACGGCTAAAAAGAAAGAACAACATCCAAATATCGTTCCACCAATCCACATACCCCTTTTACCGTTAAAAAGTGAAAGGGCTACTGCAAGTGGCAAGGTTAAAATTGCAGGTGTAAAATTACCGAATAGCGCGCTAAATAAGAACGTTTCAATAAGCAAGAAAACAAACATAAGTCCTGCCATTACGCCATAAAAAGCAATCTTTTTTGAACTTTTTTCCATAAAAACCTCCAATCGAGTTCCTAAAGGATACCCGTAAGAAAAATAAAAATGTAACGTCGAACCTTAAAAAGTGTCCGCACCTTTTATTATATACTAAATATTTATAAAAAGCAAGGCGTTTAACTCCAAAAACTAAAGTAACAATTTATTGAGCGAAAAAATATAATGTATTGATAGTAAAAACTATCAAATAAACAAGGAGGAAAAAATATGTTCAATACTTGTGGTGGAGATAACTGCTGTCTTTGGATACTCATTATTCTTTTAATTCTCTGCGTATGCAAAAACGGTTGTTTAAACGGCATTTTTGACAAACTTTGCAATTGTGGTTGCCTTATACCACTTTTGTTAGTATGGTGCTGCTGCACAGGCGGTTGTCACAATAAGCACGGCATGGATTTCGGCTTTGGTGGCGAATGTTGCAAATAAACACTTTATACATATTTGCTGAATAAGCGTAAAAAGTCTTGTGAAAATTCACAAGACTTTTTATTTGCATTATAAATTATCGAGTATACACTTTTGCAACTCTACTAGATATCGAACAAACAATTTCATAAGAAATTGTATCTAAGTCTTTAGCCATATCTTCTGCAGAATAGAAATCTCCCATTAATTCAATCTCGTCACCTTGCTTAACATCCTTAATGCAAGTAACGTCAACCATAAATTGGTCCATACAAATTTTGCCTATAATAAACGCTTTTTGCCCGTTAATTAAAACGTAACCCTTGTTAGATAATAGCCTATTATAACCGTCTGCATACCCTGTTGGAACAGTTGCAACTACAGTCCTTTTTCTCGTAATATAACTTTTACCATAACCAACGTTCTCTCCACTTTCTATAGTTTTTACCATAGAAACGACCGATTTCCACTTTAAAATTGGTTTAATATCATCCTTTATAGCTCCTTCTAAACCGTAGAGCAACATTCCAAGCCTTACAAACTTAAAATAACTATCGTTAAAATTTACCCCACCGATAGAATTGTGGCAATGAACAAACTCTAAATTTAATTGCTTACACCCTTCTACAACTCGTTTAAACTGCTCTATTTGTTTATAGGTAAATTCACTTTCTTTCAAATTATCTGCAGAAGACAAATGAGTAAACAGACCTACCACGTTAAGTTTTTTTGCATAATATTTTATTAGTCTTGTGCAATTTTCAGCATTTTTTGCGTTAAAGCCTATTCTATTCATACCAGTATCAACTGCAATTTGCACCTTAATTGGCACATCTAAATTAGAAATTGCTCTTGCGTATTCACAAGATACAACTGTTTGCATAAGGTCGTATTTGTAAACGAGTTCTAAAAAATTTATAGGCGTATAAGATAAAATTAAAATAGTGCCTTTTATACCGTTTTTTCTAAGCCTTACACCTTCTTCTAGCGTAGCAACGGCAAAATGTTTAACACCTACTTCTTCTAAAGCTTTTGCAACTTGCACGTCGCCGTGACCATAGGCGTTAGCTTTTACAACGGCTATTATCTCTTGCTCATCTTTTAAAAATTTTTTATAATTTGCATAATTTTGCTTTAATAAATTTAAATCTATCTCAACCCAACATCTGCCAATCACGCATATTACCACCACTTTTATCAACGTTTTTACTTTTTCTATTTGACTATTAACAACAGTTTTGTTATTATTAAATATATTGAAAGGAGGATTTATTATGCCTTTTTGTTCTAATTGTGGAAAAGAACACTCTTCAGATGCTAAATTTTGCACAAATTGTGGAAGACCAATAATTTCACACAATTCAAACAATCAACAATATCATTATTCCGAGCAATACCATGCTAACCATCAACCTATCCCTTTAGGTCAAGAGCAAGTTAGCGGCGTGTATGGGCTTGGCAAAGCAATTGCCGGAGCAATTTTAGGCACTATCGCTATAACGGTTGCCATTATTGCCCTTATGTGTTTATCTAGCACAGAAATTGTAACGTATGATGCCCCACACGTCGGAATTGACTATGGTTTTACTGTAGCATCTATTATATTTTCTTTAATTTCTACTGCTTTATCAATTTTAACGATTGTTTTTAGCAGTACTTCAATAAGAAACTTTAACTACGCTAAGGAAAATTTAAAAAGATACCCAATACCTACTCTTATTATTGGCGTACACTTCCTCATTGTTGGAATTTCATCTTGCTTATTTGCAACTGGCGCTCTTACGTCTGCGCTATCAATTCTTTAATTTAAAATACATATTAAAAAGGATACTTTTGTGTCCTTTTTTTATTGAAATTTATTGACAAAACCTAAAATTTATGATAATATAACAACTGTTATATAACATATGATATATGGAGATACAACATATGCCACCTAAAGTTAAAATTACAAAAAACGATATTATTTGCACGTCTGTTGATTTAATAAGAAAAAATGGCTATGATGCGCTTAACACAAGAAATATTGCTAAAGAATTAAACTGCTCAACACAACCAATTTTTTCTAATTTTAGCAGTATGGAAGAGCTCGAAAAGGAAGTAATTCTACACGCATATAATATATATTTAAGGTTTATCGAAACTGAAATTGCAAGTGATAAATACCCTAAATACAAAGCTTTTGGTATGGCATATATTAGATTTGCCAAAGAAGAAAAAGAATTTTTTAAGCTTTTGTTTATGAGAGAAAGAAATGGCAAAGATTTTATACCAACAGCCGATTTTGACCAATCTATACAAATTTTAATGCATTCAAACTGTATTTCTAAAGAAGTTGCTACAAAAATGCACCTTGAAATGTGGGCGCTTGTTCACGGAATTGCAGTTATGTTAGCTACGTCGTTTATAACCTTTGATTGGTCATTTATAAGCGATATGGTTACCGACGTTTACCAAGGAATTCGCACTAGAAACAGTTGCAAGGAGAACAAAAATGGTAGCAATTAAAACAGAAAATTTAACTAAAACCTATAAAGACGTAGTTGCTGTAGATAACTTAAATTTAGAAGTTTATGAAGGCGAATTACTTTCTCTTTTAGGTGTAAACGGAGCTGGTAAAACAACGACAATTAAAATGCTCTCATGCCTTACGTCACCTACTAGTGGCAATGCGTTTTTGCTTGAAAAAAGCATTATTTCAGACGCTCTTGACGTAAAATCGCTAATTGCCGTTTCACCACAAGAAACTGCAGTTGCGCCTAATCTTACTGCACAAGAAAATTTAGAGCTTATTTGTGGCGTTCACGGCTTTAAAAAGCAAAAAATGGCAGAAAAAATCAATGAAATAACTAACCTTCTAGCATTATCAAGCATTTTAAACAAAAGGGCTAGCAAGTTATCAGGTGGTTGGCAAAGAAGACTTAGTATTGCAATGGCGCTCATAAGCGAACCTAAAATTCTATTCTTAGACGAGCCAACGCTTGGTTTAGACGTTCTTGCTCGTAGCGAGCTTTGGGATTTAATAAAACAACTAAAAGGCAAAGTTACTATTATTTTGACAACTCACTACATGGAAGAAGCCGAAGAACTTTCAGATAGAATTGCTATTATGAAAGACGGCAGGCTTTTAATTGTAAACACACCGGAATTTTTAAAGCAAGAAACCAATACTGAAAGTATTGAAAAAGCTTTTATAAGTATTGTAAGGGGGGAAACAAAATGAAAATGCTAACCTTTGCAAATAGAAACACTAAAGAAATTTTGCGTGACCCATTAACTATATTATTTGGCTTGGGCTTTCCCGTTGTATTGATTTTGCTTTTAAGCGCAATTCAAGCAAGCATTCCCGTTTCTCTTTTTGAGTTACCGCATTTAACTCCCGGAATAACAATTTTCGGCTTGTCTTTTATGTCTTTATTCTCTGCAACGCTTATTTCAAAAGACAGAACAAGCGCCTTGCTTCAAAGACTTTATACAACCCCACTTACACCAATTGATTTTATTCTTGGCTACACGTTGCCTATTATCCCTATCGCAATTATTCAATGTATAATTTGTTACGTTGTCGCTATAATTTTGGGGCTTTCTATAACGGTAAATATTTTGACTGCAATAGCATTTATAATTCCTATTTCTATATTATTTATAGCGTTAGGACTTCTTTTCGGTAGTATTTTAAACGACAAACAAGTTGGTGGAATTTGCGGAGCGTTACTCACTAACCTTTCTGCTTGGCTTTCCGGCACTTGGTTTGACTTAAATTTAGTTGGTGGAGTCTTTAATAAAATTGCATACGCCCTTCCTTTTGTTCATGCAGTAGAAATGGAGAGAGCCTTACTTTTAGGCAACTTTGCAGGAATATTTCCACATTTTTGGTGGGTTTTAGGCTATACAATTGTTACACTTGTTATAGCAGTTTCGCTTTTCTTTAGACAAATGAAAAAGCAATAATTTATTATTTATGAAAAATAAAAATTTAAAAAAACTAATATTTTCAGCTATTTTTCTTGCGTTAGGATTTATTTTGCCAATGTTTATAGGTCAAATTCCAACGATAGGAAAAATGCTTCTTCCGATGCATATTCCTGTGTTTTTGTGCGCAATGATTTGCGACTATAAATACGGCGCAATTATAGGCTTTATTTTACCGATATTAAGGTCACTACTCTTTTCCGTGCCTGTAATGTATCCAACAGCTATTGCCGTTGCATTTGAAATGTCGGTATACGGGCTTATAACAGGACTTATCTTTGGGTTGTGCAAGAAAAAGAATTTAATTTCAATTTACTCATCAATGCTACCAGCAATGCTTTTTGGCAGAATTGTTAGATGCTTTGCAGAAATTATTTTGCTAAATTTAAAAGGTAATCACTTCGTTTGGAAAACGTTTGCATCTACGACAATCTTAAGCTCGCTACCTGGAATAATTCTTCAACTAGTGCTTATCCCTGCTGTTATTTTAACACTTAAAAAGGCTAAGGTAATACGTTTTGAATAATAAAAAAAGAGAAAGTGCTTTTTGCGCTTTCTCTTTTTTTGCACTTTCTCTAAATATTTTAAGTTGTTTCAATTAAAACACCCATTGCGTTTAATTTTTCTTTAATTCTTTCAAAAGATTTATCATCATGAACAGAAATTGTATGTATATGCACGCCTTCTGTTAGTATTGATAAAGGTGTTGCCTGCGCTAAATCTACTTTTTTTACAAACTCTTCGGCATCATAACGAGAGAAAACGTTAAGTTCTACCGAAATTTTACCATATACAGAATGTTCAACTATAACGTCTAAAATTTTACCACCATTATCTACAATGGCGTATAATTCATCTAAAACCTTATCTTTGCCGTGCTTAACAACTATTCTTTTAATACTTTTATTATCCACCCTTTGCAAAACGTATCCCTTACTTTCTGCAATAATAGAAAACCCAGACGCACGTAAAAGTGCTATGTCTGCAACAATTACTTGCCTTGTTACAAAGAACTCTTTTGCTAAAACGCTTGCGCTAATAGGCTCAACGCTTTGCTCTAGTCTTTTTAAAATTGACGATCTTCTCTCTTCACTATTCATTTTACACCAATATCATTTTTCTTTATTATAACACAGTTTTATTGAAAAAGCAACAATTTGATTGACTTAACACTTTTTGTGTGATATATTTGTGTATATATATGTGTATATACACTTAAAAGGAGAATTTTATGGAAAGAAAATATGCAGTTTTAGTAGTTGACATGCTAAACGACTTTGTAACAGGCGCTTTAAAATGCGACAGGGGTCTTGCAATCGTTCCAAAAACAAAAGAGCTTTTAGCAGGATGCCGTAAAAAAGGCGTGCCCGTTATCTTTTGTAACGACGCGCATTTAAAAGGTATTGACCACGAGCTTAAGTTTTGGGGCGACCATGCCATTGCAGGCACAAAGGGAGCTGAAGTTATACCTGAGCTTGACCTTTGCGAAAGTGATTACGTAGTGCCAAAGCGCCGTTATAGTGGCTTTTTTCAAACTGATTTAAAGTTACTTTTAGATGAGCTTGGCGTAAATACGGTAATAATGACTGGCTTACATGCTCATATGTGCGTTAGACACACGTCTGCCGACGCATATCAATATGGCTATGATATAGTCGTTGCCAAAGATGCAACCGATTCATTTACCGAAGAAGACTATATTTATGGTATTAAATATCTTAAAGAAACTTATGGAGCTGAAATTTCAGACGTTGATTCTATTTTAAAAATGCTTTAAACAAAAAAGGTGATGCTAAAAAAAGCATCACCTTTTAATTATTATATCAATAATAGAACGTATACCAGTTCATATCATCAAGGAAAAAGTTTAAGTAAGAATCCCAAACGTGAACGCCACCATTAAAGAATCTATACTCTGCCTTTCTTTTAAAGTAAACGAAATTTCCCGTGGCCTTTTCGTAAACGCCGTGTGTTGTAAACGTATACTTTGAAGTATCTTTAACTATTTGCCAGTTAGCGTCAATATCATACTC
>JBGUUU010000108.1:0-9378 GCA_045133775.1 Christensenellaceae bacterium | reverse complement strand
TTTAGGCGCTTTTTACAGAATACCCCTAACTGCCCTACTTGGTGCGGAAGGGCTTTCCGTATATCAAACGGTTTTTCCAATTTATTGTATACTTTTAACCTTTTCTTCAACAGGCGTTCCAACTGCTATAGCTAAACTAATATCTAGTGGCTACGGCGAGAGAATAGTATTAAAAAAATCGTTATCGGTATTCGTGCCGTTAGGCTTTTTAGGTAGCCTTTTGATGATTTTATTTTCTTTGCCACTAGCAAAATTGCAAGGTAATCCTTACGCTACGCTTGCTTACGTAGCATTGTCGCCATCGGTTGTAATCGTATCTATCATATCTTGCATACGCGGTGTTTTTCAAGGCAAGGCGAATATGTCGCCTACTGCTATTTCTCAAATAACAGAGCAAGCTGTAAAACTTACCGCAGGACTTTTAATTTGCTATTTTATAAAAAGCTCGCCACACGTTTTAGGCGCGCTTGCTTGTATTGCCGTAACAATTAGCGAATTTGTTACGCTTATATACCTTTTGATAGCCTATAAAACAACGAATTCTGCTTGCATTAGCACCTATTTTTTATCATTTAAACGGCTTATAGGCACACTTTTGCCTATTGTTTTGTCAACTATGCTAATTCCTATTGCAAGAACTTTCGACAGCTTTACTATAATAAATATTCTAAACGATTACACCCCAAACGCCACGGCATTATACGGGATTTATACCGGTAGCGTAGAGAGTGTTGTAAGCGTGCCGATTGCTATTTGCTACGGTATTGCAGTAGCCGTTTTACCCAACGTTTCAAAAGGTTTTGCAAGAAAAAACCTTACAGGGGTAAGAGAGAATTTTATCAAATCAATTGCCCTTACGCTGTTTTTTGCAACGGGCTTAGGGCTTGGGCTTTTTATATTTGCTCCACTTATTACGAGTATACTTTTTAGCAATCTTTCGCTATATCTTGCAAGAGTTACCGCAAAGTTAATTTCGATATCGTTTTTCTCTGTTATCGGGCTATCTTTAATACAAACGTTAACTTCCTGCCTTGTTGCAATTGGCAAGCCTTACGCCCCTTGCATCTTTTTGGCGTTTGGCATTTTAATTAAGTTTATATTGCAAATAAACTTACTCAAAATACCATCTATAAATATTTTCGGCGGAGTATATTCCGATTTAGCCTGTTATTTTGTTGCAGTTTTTTTAGATTTGTTATATATTATTACTATACTTAAACCAAAGAGAGTAACAAGCGATGAAAATAACTTTAATTGGCGCAGGCGCAGAGTTTAACAATTTAACACTTGCAGGCTACAAAACTGCTAGAGAAAGCAAGAGAGTGTTTTTAAGAACAGCCCTTTCTAAGGTGGGCTCTGAAATAATGCAAAGCGATATAAAAGCAGAGCCACTCGACTACATTTACGAGTCTTGCAGAAACTTTGATACCCTTTCTAAAAAGCTTGCAAAGGTTGTTTTAGACGCATCTAAAACAGAAGACGTTGTATACATTGTAGACGGCGACGTTAGTGATGACGTTTCTTGCTCTATTATACTTAAAAGACACCAAAGCGTAGAAGTTATAGCAGGCGTTTCAAAGGCAACCTATTTTCTATCAAAATTAGGCATAGTTGGCTCTTATACCGCTTGTTCTGCTTACGACGTTAAATCTTGCTCTTTATCGCTCCCATTAGTTGTTTACGATATTGATAGCCAATTTATGGCAAGTGAAGTAAAACTTACCCTTTCTAACCTTTTTGGCGACGAAATACCTGCCTATAAGTTCAAAAACGGTAGTTTTAAGAAAATTCAACTCTACGAATCCGACTTCGACTGTGACTTTGACTACTCTTGTGCTCTCGTTATAGATAAGCTTCCTTTAACCCAAAAAACAAGATTTGACCTTGATGATTTACATGAAATAGTTAAGGTTTTACGCTCTGAAAACGGTTGTCCTTGGGATAGGGCGCAAACCAAAGAAAGCATAAGAAAAGACATTATTGAAGAAGCCTACGAACTTGTAGATTCTATAAACCACAATGATGAAGACGGTATGCTTGAAGAGTCTGGCGACCTTATTTTGCAAGCAGTTTTCTCTTCTGTTTTTGCCGAAGAAAGACGTTCGTTTACCCTACGCGACGCTTTGAGTGGAATATGCACAAAGCTTATAGCAAGACACACTCATATCTTTGGCGCAGACAAGGCTAACACGGCAGAAAACGCCCTTGAAATTTGGGACAAGAACAAGCAAAAGGAAAAGGGCTTTGAGTGTGGTGGAGAATATCTTGACTCCGTGCCTAAAAACTTCCCTGCTTTAATGCGAGCTCAAAAGGTTGGCTCTAGAGCTAAAAAATTCAATATGGATTTTGACAGCGCGCTAGCCGTTTTTGAAAAGGTTAAAGAAGAACTTGACGAAGTTAGAGTTGAGCTAGGTAGTGGCGACAGTAAAAAGCTTGCAAACGAGCTTGGCGATCTATTGTTTGCAATAGTAAGTTTAGCAAGGCTTTCCGGGCTTGAAAGTGAAGAAATTTTAAACCTTTCTACTGAAAAATTTATTGATAGATTTAAAAAGACTGAAAACCTTATTTTAAAAGACGGCAAGGATATGAAAAGCCTTTCTGCAAAAGAGATAGACGAGTATTACAATGTTGCAAAAAAGAATTAAAATCGGCAAATTTGAAACTGAAAACAATTTCTTTTTAGCTCCGCTTGCAGGATTTTCGGACTTTGCCATGCGTGAAATTTGTATAAATTACGGCGCGGGGCTTACCTTTACCGAAATGGTAAGTTGCAAAGGAATTTTATACGATAACGAAAACACGAAAGACCTTTTATACCTTTCGCCCAGCGAGAAAATTAAATGCGCCCAAATATTTGGCAACGACCCAGATATAATGCGAAAAGCTATTGAGAGCAAATATCTTTCTAACTTTGATATCATAGATATCAACTTCGGTTGCCCAATGCCTAAAATTTATAATAACGGTGAAGGTAGCGCGCTTTTATCTAACCCAAGTTTAGCCGAAAAAATCGTTTACGAATGCTCTAAAGCAGGCAAGCCAATTACGTGCAAAATGCGCATAGGCTTAACTGATGGAAATTACGTAACTGAAGATTTTGTTAAAGCCGTTCAAAACGGTGGCGCGCAAATGATAACCGTGCACGGCAGAACGAGAGATAAAATCTACGCAGGCGAGCCAAACTACGAAGAGATTGCAAAGGCAAAAAACGTTGCAACCGTTCCTATTATCGCAAACGGTGGTATCTTTACCAAAACCGACGCCGAAATTATGATGGAAAAAACAGGCGCAGACGGAGTTATGATTGCTCGTGGCGCATTAGAACGCCCTTGGATTTTTGCAGAACTTTTAGGCAAAGACGTAAAAGTTGACAAGAAAGAGCTAATTAACAGACATATAGACAGGCTTTTGACAAGGCAAGATGATAAAACCGTTGCCGTAACCTTTAGAAAACAGCTCTGCCTTTACATAAAAGGCGAACGCAATTCTGCAGAGCTTAAACAAAAACTTTTCACCTATAAAGACACGGCATCTATTAAATTAGAAATCGAAAAATTTTTCAGTTAACAAAAAACTCTCCTTTTAAATATGATAGAAAAGGAGTTTAACTTTTGAAAATAAAAATCGATTTTGAAAACGCTTTTCCTACCCAACACTCACTAAACGGCGATTTTGACGTTTACGTAAACGGCTTTAACGGATGCGAAACTGTAAAATACGGCAAGGAATTAAGTGGGCAAACAAATTTACTCAAAGGCTTAAGCAGACTTACGGAAGACTGCGACAAAACAATAATTTCTGCATTCGACACAGACAACTACGGAATAATTAAACACTCGGTTGGCGTGTTTGAAAAAGGCAAGCTACTAGGTATTAGCGATATGTCTATAGCGCTAAGCGACAACGGCTATATGCCAGGTAGCGGTGGCAAACTTTACCAAACAAAGGACTGTAAAATAGGCGTTACAGTTGGCGACGATTTGTTTTCTTTTGAACTTTTTAAAGCTTTAGTTACTTGTGGCGCAGAAGTTATATTCGCCCTTACGGACTTTAGAAAAAAGGAAATCAATTCAATTATAATAAGGGCTTTTTCTTACCTACTGGGCGTTCCTACTGTTCTTCTATTTAAAGGTGGGTGCTACGTAACAAGCGTAAACGGCGAACTAGCTTCCCCAACCGAAGACGGTATTTACAATGTAGAGCCATATACCGATTTTATATTAAAAACAACAAAAATTAAGCTAAAAAGATAGTCTATAAGTTGATTATCATAAAAATAAAGGAAAAATACATATGTTTCACATAGTTTTAGTTGAACCAGAAATCCCACAAAATACAGGCAATATTTCGAGAACGTGCGCTGCAACGCACAGCGTTCTACATCTCGTTCGCCCTTTAGGATTTGAGATTTCTGACAAAACATTAAAAAGAGCCGGGCTTGACTACTGGCAATTCTTAGACGTTAGATATTACGATAGTTTTCAAGAACTTTTTGACAAGTATTACGACGGCACTAACTTTTATTTTATGTCTACAAAAGGTTCAAAAGTCTACTCAGACGCCAAATTTAAAGACGGTGACTTTTTAATTTTCGGCAAGGAATCACACGGACTTCCAGAGCCACTTCTAGAAAAGCATTACGAAGAAACCTTGCGAATTCCAATGTGGCAAGATTTGAGAAGTTTAAACCTTTCAAATTCAGTTGCTCTTACCCTTTATGAAGCTTTAAGACAAACAGGCTTCGAAGGATTAAACCCAGAAGGTCATTTAACGGGAAGAAAAGACTAAACTAGGAGAAAATTATGCACTACCATATAGGCACAATGCTAATAGATGAAAATTTTGACGGCAAAATAGAATGCCCTGTTTGCCGTATTCAAAAGAAGATAGACGAAAGACTTACCGAGCAATATCTTGGCGAAGGCGTTATGGAAGACGACACTCGCAAAGAAGTAAACAAACTTGGATTTTGCCTTCATCACTACTCTAAGCTTTACGCTTCACGTTCTAAGCTTGGCTTAGCTTTGCAAGTTTCAACAAGGCTTAATACGGTTATGGCAAACGTTGACAAAGCAAAGAATTCAAAAACGGCAAAAAAGCAAGCTGAAAACGTTTTGAGCTTAGGTAAAACTTGCGTTGTTTGTAAATATTTAGAATCTCATATGATTAGATATTATAAGACCATTGCGCAAGTATATAACAACGTTGCAAGCTTTAGACAAAGATTAAAAGACACCCCAGGTTTTTGTTTAGAACATTACGCCCAACTTTTAAACTACTCTTCCTTTGCGGGCAAAGAGCAAGAAAACTACCTTGCCGACCTTTATAACGTTGAAAGTAAGCTTTTGCAAGAACTTAAAGAAAACGTTGACGATTTTACTATACATAACGATTATAGAAATATCGGCAAGCCGATTTCTAAAGAAGCAAAAGAGAGTTTGAAGTCAGCACTATGCGTGTTTTACGGTGAAGAAAAATAAAATAAATTTAGGTCCCCATTAGCTTGGGGGCCTTTTTTTAGACATATAGCCCCACTTTTATCAACTATAACTCAATTTTAACTCTTTTATTTTGTCTAAGCAGAAATATTAGTTGTCAATAAAATATTATTATGCTATAATAATATGGTGTTGGCATTAGCTAAAACACATCGATTGTTTATACTAAGGAGATTTATTATGTATCAATTGTTTACAGACACCGATACCGATATCACCCCACAACTTGCAAAAGAATATGGCTACGAACTTATTAGTATGCCATATTGTCTTTCAACAGGAGAAGAAGTTTTCCCTTACGTTGACTTTGATGAATTTGACTACCATGCATTTTACGACCTTTTAAGAAAGGGTGAACTTCCAAAAACATACGCTTTAGCTCCTGCTAAATATATTGAATATTTCGAGCCTGTATTAAAAGAAGGCAAAGACATTTTATACGTTCACTTCTCAAAGGCTATGAGTGCAACGTTCGATTCTATGCGCCTTGCTTGGGAAGAGCTTGCTCAAAAATACCCAGAAAGAAAACTCCACTTAATCGACACCAAGAGCATTACCTTAGGTAGCTACAACGTGGTTAGAGCTATTGGCGAACTTGCTAAAAAGGGCGCTACGGTTGAAGAACTTATGGCTTGGGCAGAAACCGAAGTTGACAAGGTTGCTTGCTATTTCTATGCAGACACCTTAAAATTCTTTGCAAAAAGTGGTAGAATAACAAACTTTAAAGCAGCTATGGGTAGCCTTATAGGTATTAGACCAATTATCACTATGACTGCAGCAGGTAAAATGGAATCTATTTCTAAGGCAAAAGGCAGACAAGGCGCTATGAACGCCCTTGTAGAATACGTTCGCACCCTTCAAGACGATATTAAATCTCACCGTGTTTATATTGGGCACACCGATGCGCTTGACCAAGCTAAAGAGCTTGAAAGCCTTTTAAAGGCAGAGTTCGGCGAAGATTTGCAAACCGAAATCGTTGTTGTTAACCCAACTGCAGGTAGCCACTGTGGCCCTGATACGATAGGCGTAAGTTTCCACGCAAAACATAGATAATAAAAACATAGACACTATTTAAGGGATTTTGGTGATTATGGTAACAATAAAAGAGGTTAAAACTCGCAAAGAAGCTAGAAAATTTATAAATTTCCCTCTTGATTTATATAAAGATTGTCCTTATTTCGTTCCCCCACTTTACGGTGACGAAAAGGCACTTTTTAAAAAGGAAACTATATATTCTGAGCAATCAGACTCCGTATTTTTTTTAGCAGAGAAAAATGGTAAAGTTGTTGGTAGAATTCAAGGCATACTCCAACACGTAAGTAACGAAAAATGGTCTCAAAAGAGAGTTCGTTTTACTCGTTTTGATAGCATTGACGACCAAGACGTTGCAAACGCCTTGTTTGGCGCAGTAGAAAATTGGGCTAAACAAAAAGGCATGGAAGAAGTTGTTGGACCTTTAGGCTACTCTGATTTAGAAAGAGAAGGTCTTTTAATTGAAGGCTTTGACCAAATTTCCACCTTTGAAGAGCAATACAATTACGAATATTACGCTAAACTTATAGAAAATGCAGGCTACGCAAAAGAAACAGATTGGATAGAACACAAACTCTACGCGCCAAAAGAAGTAGACCCAAGAATACACGATATCTCTAGCAAAATGATGGAGAAATACGGTTTACGCTTTAGCGAAGAAAAGACTTCTCGTCAATTTATTAAGAAATTTGGCGACGGATTCTTTGATATTTTAGATAAAACCTACGTTGACATTTACCAATCAGTTCCTTTTACCGATAAAATGAAAACTAACCTTATAAAAGGTTTTGGCTTAATCATAAACGTAGAATACGCTATAGTTATTTTAGATAAAAACGACAATATCGTTGCTTTTGCGCTTGCTTTCCCAAATATTGGTAAGGATTTAGCTCAAACTAAAGGTAAATTGACGCCTAGAGTTATTCTAAAGTTATTAAAAACTATTAAAAACCCTAAATCAGTAGACCTTGGTTTAGTTGGTGTTTTACCAGAATACCGTAATAAAGCAATTGCAACTGCTATTGTTGACAGGCTTTTAGACAAGTTGAGATACTCTGGCATTACCCACGCAGAAACTAACCTTTGTTTAGAAAACAACTACCCAATCTTAAATTTATGGAAATCGTTTGATAAAGTCCAACACAAGCGTAGAAGAAGTTTTATAAAACAAATATAATAAGCACTTAAAAGATACCCCTTTTATTTTTAGGGGTATCTTTTTTATAAAACAATTGAATTGTTTTAAAGTTAGTGATATACTATAAGCATGCACAACGAGGTGGCCACATGAACGATTTTGAAAACAAATCTATATTTTTTATAGGTGACAGCATAACTGCAGAAGGGTTACATATTAAATATTTGCGCACCCATTTTGAAAATACTAAAACCAATATATACCTACATAATAAAGGCATCCCCGGCGGAAGAATGGATATGGTAGAATTTTGGCTTGATGAAGAATTTTCTTCACTTACCCCAGAATTTGCCATAGTTGCGCTTGGTGTAAACGACCTTAGAATTATGCTATATGATAGCGCAAAGGAAGAAACCGCCGATTTATTAAGCCAAAGGCAACATTTTATCGACGTTTATAAAACCAGCCTTGAAAACGTTGTTATAAACTTAAAAAACCGTGGAATAACACCTATCGTATGCTCTCCGTTTTGCGTAAACGAGCATTTAGAAGAAACGGGTGAAATTCAAACGGTCGTTGATAACAGCGATAAAAAAGACATTAAAGAAACGTTTTACACAAAAAAAACCTTCCGTAAAATTAACGAAGGCTTAAAAAAGATGCGTGATATTGCATATGAAATTTCTAAAATACAAAACGTAGAATTTTGGGATACTTTTACTCAAACTCTTGCAACAGTAACTAGCGATTGCTATGCAGAAGACGGCATTCATTACACCGACAATGGCCACAAGCTAATTGCCAAAATTATGTTAAAGGAAATGTTAAATTGTGACCTTATAACCACTCCAATTAGCCAAAAAACACAAGAGATTGCTAGTCTCGAATTTGAAGAAAGGTCTTACTATTTTATTAAATACATAGTTTTACATGAAACTATAAAAGCCATTAACGGAGATTACGACTTAATCACCGAAACAAAGCGTTGGATAGCCAAAAACGGACATATAGACGGGGTTACTGAAGAAAGAGAGCTTGCTCTTTTAAAATATGCAACGTCGCCACTTGCCAGTCAACAAGCATTAATTGCTAAAATAAAATCTTAATAACAAACTAAAAGCGACCTACAACCTAGGCCGCTTTTATATTTTAAATTTGTATTTTGCAAGCAAAATGCAAACAAAATTTGTTCTGCAAATTTTGTTAGATTCCTGTCTCCACGCCACAAAAAAAACGCACCCTCAAAGGGTGCGTTTGCAGTTTACATAGAATTATTTCGCTTTTTACAGTTGGTTTTAACTCAACCGTACCGCCCTTTCCTTTTTACGGCTTTCCTCTGCCGCATATACAACCAAATGGCTGTAGATAGAATCATCCAATTCCGTGATAGAAACCGACTTATTTTCGCCGTTTAAGTAACGCACCAGTTCGTGCATAATTGCGTAATCTCCGCCACCATGTCCGCCTTGAGCGTCTGCATTGACGTCTATCAGCTCTTCCGAGTAACCAAAATTGCCGACCCCGCGATCGAATCTACGAAGGATAAATTTCCCCGTTTCCATGAAACCGTCAATCTCCCCCTTCGTACCGATTACGTGTAAATTTCTACCATTTTTATTGACAGCACCCACCATGATAAAGGTAGCCAATGCGCCATTTTCAAATTCCACCATCACCGTTTGTCTATCGTTGATATCGCCACCGCTATTG
>JBGUUU010000107.1:0-17912 GCA_045133775.1 Christensenellaceae bacterium | reverse complement strand
CGCCTTTTCAGGAACAGTAGGCTCTTCTACTGTAACGTTTTCTACAGTATAGGTCTTTGTAGCAACAGTTTCTTCGTCTGCTACGAACGTTACAGTATATTCAATAGCTGTATAAACTGCATATACGGTGTAATCTCTTTCTGGCATTGTTGCTAAAACTGCGCTATCAGTTTCATATTCAAGCCAGCCTTCAAAAGTATACCCTGCCCTTACTTGGTCTTCTAAATTGATTGCAGAGCCGTGCGCAAGAGAAATTTCTGCTCTTCCGTCGCCGTTTATTAAAGTTAAAGTGTATTCTTTTCTTCTTACTAATTCTTGCACGTCACTCTTTACAACGTTTTTAACAGTTTCGCTTTCTGCAAAATACGCGCCTGCTTTTATACCGATAGTAACGTCAACGTTTCCACCGAGAGATGCAATATAGTCGTTGTGAACTTTAATTTCTAACGTATCGCCGTTTTCAAATATTACAACAGGAACGTTAAAAGGCGCGCCAATAGTTGAAGGGAAAGTTGAAAATTCATAGCTTGAAGTATTAGTTTGAGAATTGATTTCTGCAACGGTTTTTCCGTTTACCGTAATATAATCTTGTAAATATTGATATTTTGCATTATCAATTATTCCGTAGCCAATATCACCACTTAAAATGCCTTGCTCAAAAGAAATGATAGCGTAAGAAAGCTCGCCACTATTACCTGTTGTATTCCAACCGTTTATTGAAACGCTTTCAGTAATATCATTTTCTACTATTACAACTTTTTCATAAACGGTGTTAGTTACGTCTCTTGTAACCTTGTAGAGTTTGCCATCGTTTTCAATTTGAAGACCTGCTTTTGCAGTAATTTCCACCTTGTTTCCTAAAAGAGCAACGTATTCGCTATGAATTTTAATTTCGATATTGCTTGTATTTGCAAATAATACAACAGGGATCTTATATCTAGCATCTGCTGTTGCAGGGAATACCGTATAAGTCCAATCTGCATCACCTAAAGTTGTGTCTGCATTGATTTCTCTTACACTTTTACCGTTAATTAAAATGTAATCTTGAACGTAAGCATAAGAACCAAGAGTTACGTCGTAGTTAACACCATCAGGAATTACGTTATCACCAAAATTAAGATACGTTACTCTTAACTCGCTTAAAGCAACCCAATTAGCTGCTGAAACATTAGAGGTAATATCCACTTCTTCTAAGCTTGGCTCTGTATCGAGAACATATGTATGAGAAACGTCTTTTGTAACAACAGATATTACACCCTCGTTATCAAGTTCTAAACCTGCTTTTACGGTTACGGTTATCTCGTTTCCAAGCATAGCAAAATAGTTGCTGTGGAGCTTAAATCTCAATTGCTTTCTACTACTTTCGTATATCATAACAGGCACTTTATACTTAGCGTCTGCACTAGATGGAAATACTGTATAAGTCCAATCAGCAGCGCCTAAAGTAGCGTCTGTGTTTATTTCGCGAACAGTTCTTCCGTTAAACTCAATATAATCTTGAATGTACTTATATGTGTCATTATCCATAACTCCATAGTCAATATTGGCTAACGTTCCTTCACCAAAAACAACGTTGATATACTTGAGCTCAGCCTCGTCTGCCCAGTCAGTAAACGTAATATTGTCGCTAATGTCTACAGGTTCGCTTGCACTTGCCTTTAACCCAATTTTACCAAAAATTGCTAAAGAACAAGCTAAAACAAAAGTAAATGCCACCATTAAAATAGATCTTAGTTTCATAATTTTCTCCTTATCTTTATATTTTTAGGCTTTTAATTAAGCCTTATTTTTTAATCTAATTGCCACAACGGCTAAGCAAAGCACTAGAGCAAATGCACTACCATCAAAAATAGAAGATTTACATCCCTTTTTCTCTTGTGGAGTTTCTTCAAATAACGCGTATAATTGAAGATCGCCAGCCTGCTCTGGAGAAAGCTTTTCTACCCTTTGCTTATAATTGCTAGAGCTATACCAACCCTTGAATACGTAGCCGTCTTTCTTAGCGTCCTTTAACACTATTTCCCCGTCTGTAACGTAGTAGGTTACAGGGTTTGTAGTGTCGTTTATTCCACCGTTTAAGTGATAGGTAACGGAATATCTAATTGCCCTTATATAGCCGACAATTTCCATATCTTCTACTACGTTTGTAGTAGAAGAATACTCCCAACCACTAAAATAATATCCCTGTGGCGCTTGTGGATCTAGGCGAACGACAAGTGGCGTATTGTAAGGAAACTCTTCCACCTCGCCGTATTGCTCACCGTTTAAAAAATAGGTGATTTTATACGTTTTATTCTTATCCGACCACTTGCCACCTGATAAAACGTAGCAAACGTCTTTATTTACAACGTATCTCTCGCCGTTATTTTCAACGTAAAGCCCTTCTTTTACAACCAACTCTAAATCGTCGCCAAGCGAATTTACGTAATCTTTATGGAATTTTAACTCGATAGTTCCACTATTTACAAAAATTACAACTGGCAATTTATATATATCGTTTGCCGTAGACGGAAACGTTGCAAAGGCGTAAGATGAAACGTCTGTTTCTTGATTGATTTGCTTTATACTCTTGCCGTTTAAGGTAATATATTCTTGAATATATTTATAATCAACGCCGTCAATTATTTTATAATCAACGCCGTTTGGCATCACACCCTCGCCAAGCGTAAGTCTTGTATAAATTAACTCAAAGGCGTCGCCTGTGATATCCCAACCGTCAAACGAAACGTTTTCGGTAATATCAATCTCTTCAAGTTCTTCCTTTTCCCAAATAACAAAGGTCTTTTCAGTTGAGTTTTCGTATCTCTCGCCCTTATTTTCAAAATAAAGACCTTTTTTAACGGTAACTTCAATCTTGTCTCCAAGTAGCTTTAAATACTCTTCGTGTATTTTAATTTCAATGCTCGTTGCCGTGGCAAAAAGCATAACGGGCACTTCATATTTGCCGCCTAGAGTAGATGGGAATACCGTATAAGTCCAATCGCTTGCGCCTAAACTTTGGTCTGTGTTTATCTCTGCAATTGTCCTTCCGTTTATTTCGATATATTCTTGAACGTATTGATAAATATTATCGATCAAACCGTAGTTAATCCCTGAAGGCATTACCCCGTTTCCAACTTCAAGATAAGTAACCTTTAACTCATTTTGACCTATCCAATCGTGAGTTGAAAGATTTGCAGTAAAATCTATGCTAGGGATCACTTCACTATATGAAGTGCCGTTATAAGCATAGGTTGTTTGCTTATCTATAACGTAGCCGTTTACCGTAAAGCCTTCTGCTATGGTTATATGAAAATATCCGTCGCTTTCAAATAAACCTTGAATAAGATTTTTGTGAATTCTAAGCTCTATATACTTATCTGTTGACGCAGTATTTCCAATATAGCTAATTACAGGCTTTCTGTAATTTGCTTGCTCTGTCTGTGGAAAGATGTCCCACTCCCAACCAGTTACGTCAGTATTTTCGTTTATATCGTGAATAGACGTTCCGTTGATATAAATATTACGAAAAACGTAGTCATTTTCTACTGGCTCGTCGTAAGAAACCTTAGTATTAAAGCCATCGAAATAAACGTATACGTAGTCTAACGTAGTAGTATGTGGATTGTCTATCTTTACAACTCTTGCGCTAGAAACCGTTTCAGCTTTTGCCGTAGTTTTTACGTTTTCAAAAAAGCATAGCGTTGCAATAGCGCAAACAACCGAGCATAAAACTGTTAATAACGTTCTTTTTCTCATACAATTCTCCTTACGCCTTCATACCGCTAATAGAAACGCCTTCTATCAATAGCTTTTGAGAAATGCCGAATATTATGAGTGATGGAAGACACATTATAATACCCATTGCCATCTGCTTATTCTCTCTAAAAAGTGGATTTAACGAAGTTTTATAAAAACCGAGAGCTAAAGTCCATTTATCCTCTGAATTTGAAAGGTAAATTAAAGATGAAGAATAGTCGTTCCAAACGCCTAAGTAAGTGTTTACACTAATTAACGCCGCTATTGGCAAACAGCTAGGAAGAACTATGCTAAATAGACATCTCATCTCGTTTGCCCCGTCTATACGCGCGCTCTCAAGAGTTGAATTAGGTATTCCCTTGATAAACTGCATTATCAAGAAGATGTTAAGCGCACCGCCACCGAAGAAGGCAGGGACAACTAACGGATTTAACGTGCCGTCGAGCCAGCCCCATTCCGCATACATCAAATAAAGTGGAATACGCAAGGTTATGCTAGGAAGCATTGTTGACGCCATAGTAAGTCCAAATATTAATCCTTTAAACTTAAAATGAACCTTTGCAAAGCCGTATGCACATAAAAACGCTGAACAAATTATGCCCACAATGTTTAAAACAACGACTATTACGGTATTTTTACCCCACTTTAAAAAATCTTTAAAGAAGGTTTTATCATAAAAGTTTTCGTAGGCAAACGTTTCTGGAAGAAGTTTTGGATAATTGTAAATTTCGTCTTCCGTCATAAGACTTCTTACAATCATTACGAAAAATGGAAACATTAAAAAGACTATAACGAGTGAAATTATAACAATAGAGATTGTATTTTTAAAGTTTCGCAACTGTTTTTTAGTCAAAGTCTTCGCCATAATACACCCACTTGTTCGTCTTGAAGACGATAGCCGATAAAACAGCTATAATAAAGAATAACACCCACGATAACGCAGAGGCGTATCCCATTTGTCCAAATCTTCCAAATGCTTGAACGTAAATGTAAACAACGAAGAAGTTTAAAGACTGTTCGTTTAACGGATTTTTAAACATATACGCTAAATCAAAGATTTGTAAAGTTCCTATAATGTTTGTAATTAACGTGTAGAAAATAGTAGGCGTACACATTGGAATAGTAATTTTTATTAACTTTTTCCAACCGCTTGCACCTTCTATGTCTGCAGATTCATACAGCGTTTTAGGAATATTCTTAAGCTGTGATAGCCATAAAATCATACCGCTACCAACGCCGAATATACCCATAAAGATAAACGACTGAAACGCCGTTTCGTTACTTTCGAAGAAGGTATAGTTAGGCAAACCTATTTTTTTGAAAATTAAGTTTGCATAACCAATTTCAGAAGTAGTAATAGTTCTCCAAAGCAATCCGTTTACAACTGTTGGTATAACAACCGGCACGTAGCAAAGCACACGCGCAAATTTTATACCCTTCATCTCTCTGTTAAGCAAAAATGCAAGAGAGAAAGATAAGACCATCATAAGCGGTATTGCAACAACCGTATATTTTATAGTTGCCCAAAGAGAATTAAAAACTTCTACCTTATTTGTTGTAAATATCTTTTTGTAGTTTTGTAAACCGAAATTTGACGCTTCGCCCCAAATATTTATATCGTGAAAACTATCGTAAAGCGATTTAAACATAGGTATAAACGTAAATATAGCAAGACCTAAAATTACGGGCAATACGAAAAGAATTCCTAAATATTCTTTTTTAATGTAGCGTCCAAATTTTTTTATTTTTTCACTTTTCATTGTTAAAATTTATAATTTTTACTTAATAAATAGCTCTTAAGCTAGAAACTGTGTTTTGATATGGTTGAATAGCGCTCTTCAACTTTGAATATCCGTTAGCCTTATATCCCGCAGGATAGTTAGAGCCAATAATTACTTGAGCCATTGCGCCCGAAAGACTGTCTAAAATTAAAGACGCGTCGTTAGCCGAGAAATCTTGGAAAATGTTAAGAGAAAAATCGTTTTCCGGCGCAGAAATAAATGCAGCGTGGTTTAAACTTGCGCTCTTATAAGACAACCAACTAGAATCGCCTGCCATACTCTCTCTTACAGGAATAATACTTCCCGTTTCAGCGCCTATTCTTTGACCTTCTTCAGAAACGATAAACTTTAAAAATTCATAAGCGTAATAATCGTTTGTCTTTCGTCCCTTGTTATAGTTAGATGCGCTAGTTCGTTGTTGCGCAATTGTTGTAATTGCATAACCACTACATCCAACGCCTATTGCATCTAAAGGAAGCGGAAGGAAATCTATATCGAAATTTTCCGTTGCAGGCATACTAGGAAGAGCAGGACGAACGTCTATCTTCATAGCGGCAGATAAAGTGTTGAAGGTTGCAGAGCTCTTTTTTGCTGATTCTGCAATATAACCTTTTTCTATTAAATTGAATATTTCGCCGTATGCGTTTAAATTTTTAGAAGATAAGAAATTTATTTTATCACCTTCTACAAATTCACCGCCAAAATGCTTTACAAAAGAACAATACGACGCATTAAAGTCCATTCTAGCGTCAACTGGAACAGAGTTTGGCCTAATACCTAAAGATGCGTTTACGTTGTTTTTCATTGCAACTTTTAAACGTTCACAGGTTGCTAAAAACTTTTCATAATCCCAACCGTCTTTTAAACCGTCAATTTCTTCATCGGTAAAGCCTGCCGCTTTAAACATAACCTTATTGATAAAAAGCACGCACTTATTATAATCTCTAGGCATAAACCATATTCCGTTGTCTTGAGAGTTTATGTGAGTAGCTTTAACAATTTCATCATAAAAGTCACTTACGTCTAAACTTGGGTCAATAGTTTTTAAGTTAACAAAAACACCTTCTGAAGACCAAGGAGAGTGTTTTTCACCCGTTGTCCACATAATATCTGGCATTTGGGTTGGGCTTTGCACGTAAGAAAGCATTGCTTGTGTGTAATCACTTGTAAAGTTTTTGATATTAATTTGAACTTGTGGATTCTTTGCCTCGTATGCAACCTTCCATTTTCTCATCAACTCGCCTTCTGCAACGTCTAAACCGCTTACGGCAACAACGAGTTCTATTTTGCCTTCAGGAGTACCGATTACACCTTGTCCCTTTTTCTTCTTTTTACAACCGGTAAACAAGCCTACTGACAAAACTGCCACGATAGTTATTACAACTATTTTCTTTAATAACTCTTTCATCTTTTCTCTCCTTGTTATTTAACTTGAATTTTTTGAGCTCTAAAATCTACCGTAATAGTAACCACTCCGTTACTTACCGTATATTGGCTTGCGCTAAGCTCTTTGCCATTACAGTAAACTTTAGGCGATTGGCTAGTTGTTTTTATTCTTAAAGTGCATTTCATACCGTCGGTATTACCGCGCACACTCTCTAAAATAACGTAATCTTGTCCTGCCTCTAAATCGTAGCGAACACCGTTATACATAAGGTTTTCCATTCTTAAGAAAGAGAGTTCAGACGGAAGATTTGGCTCTACCGACAAGTTCTTTACACCTTCGCTTTTTAAATTAAATAATCCAAATGGAATTATTGAATAAACTATAGCGTTTTCCAAAAACTCGCTGTCTAAGCCTAAACAACCCGCAACACCCATACCTTGTAAAGGAATACCGACTTCGCTATTATAGTAACCCCTATAAAATTGAGCGCCACCATAACCGTTTTTGCTTGAGAAGTTGTAAACCTTTAAATACCAATCACGAATTTGCTTTAATCTTGCGTAAGCGTCTTCAACGCCCCTAGTTTTAATTCTTGCCATCAAGTCATAATAGCTTGTAAACAAGATAGCACCGCCGTCTTGGCACGATGCGCCAAAGGTTTTTCCCGCTTCGGAGAAATGCCCCGTAGTATATTGCTCTGCATTTTTAACGGTTGTCGTTCTTGGAGCAAACTCATAATCGTATATACCAAAATTTAAATATTCGTTTGCGTTACCGACAAAACCCTTTGCATTATCACTTTGGATAACCCTTTCACCACTTATCCAAGAGATAACCCTTTCGCTTTGATATTTGGTTGCCATTCCTGCAGAAACAACCATATTGTTGAAAATAGTCGAGCCGTAATCAACAACGTTGCCATGCATATTAAAGCCTTCGATAAACCTGCCCTTTTCGGTATCAAAATATCCCGTTTGAGCCGATTTGTTTACAGGTTGTTGAACCTTATAAGCAACTTTCTTTGCTAAAACTTTTAAATCTTCTTTAGTTAAATCGTAAGTTATTCTTTCACCGTCAAACAATTTTATAGACGGGTTTTCAACGCTTAAGCCTTCTTTTTCGGCATATTCTTCTAAAAATGCAACGTCTTGTAAAGACTGATAATAAAGAACTTGCGCATATACAGACTTTGGCGAAAGTGAAAGAACGTCCCAATAACTACTTGCTATCGTTTGAGAAACACCGTCTGCTATTACACCGCCGTTATGACCTACGAAATTGGACAAGTCGATTAAACCGCTTTCTCCACCCATATTGTAAATCATAAACATTATAATTTTTCTACATCTTGCTAAAGCGTCTTCTAAAACCTTTTTATCGCCTGTAAACTCATAATAAAGCTTTGTAGCGTCTATAAGGTTAAAGCCGTTGTCTATTTGGCGAGAATCGTAGTTAGCTCTAATACAGTTAAGGTTAACTTCGCCACTTATAGTTTTACCAGGCTTTACTTTTAAGCTTACCTTCAATTCGGTTATCTCGTTATCTACGCCCCAATTTTTGTGCAAATATAAAGGCATATAGATATGATTTGCATAATTTGCAGTGATAGGCACTACCCTTGCCGTATACTCGCTTTGCTTTGCCGTATACCACTCGTCAGAGCCTTCAACCTTCCACGAAACGTATACGTCGTCAACATCGTTTTGTTCAAACAAACCGTCTACACACCAACGGATATCCATTTCTAAAAACGGATTTTCGCTAGTTTGCATACCAAACTCACCTAAATCGTAACTAAAGGTTATATGCGAACTGTTTTCTATTTTGTTAGACCAAAGTCCGTCACCTATTCTAGAAAGCTTTAAATTTCCGTCCGTTTCTACACTCCAGCCTTCGGTATCGTCTGCAACGTAGCCGTTAAACTCCCAATCGTAATAACCGCTACCGTCGTAGTTTGGAAAAGGCCATCCCATACCAAAAGTTTGATTGCCCGGCGCTCTATCTACTTGCTCTAAGCCTGCCATAGCAGACCAGCAATATCCGTATTCGTCGACAGGGGCTGAATAAATCCATTGTTTTAACACGGAAAAGCTATCTTGACGGAAGTTTGCTGAAGTGCTATCAAACCAAACAAGGCTCATTGCTTCCCAAGACTTCCAACCCGTGCCACCGTCACCAAGTTGCATTGCGTTTATTGCAGTTTCTTCTTCAGACCTAGAATGTCTTTGATAAAAATCGTTTAAAAACAAGTTAAGGCTACTGTCCGAGCTATAAAAATACAATTTGTCTGCAGACTGCTTTTGATAAGTATAGCCTTCAGTTATAGGCGCTGACCCTTCTTTTTTGCAAGCAGTAGAAAAGATGAGTAAAAAGCAAATTATAACTGCTAAAAATTTTCTATTTCTCACTCTTTTTCCTCCTTGCTTTTACTATGAATAACGCCGTTAGCATAGCTCCACATACTACTATAGCTGGAATTGCTATCCATAAAGCTAGCTTAACCCAATTGTTTTTAGGTGCAACCACATTAGTTACTTGTTGTAAATCAAATACGACTTGAATACGCTTCATAGTCATTTTATCTTCAGCCGTGCAAGTTATTATTACGTAGTTATATCCGTCTACTAAACTATTGAATAAAGGCTCAATTTGAACGTTTGCAGAAACACTGCTCTTTTCAACGTAAAAATTATCTAAACTAAACGCCTTTTTGTCGTAAATAGTTACTAAATTATTCTCCGGCGTAATTTTTTGCCCGTTATAATAAACGTTAAAATCTGCGTCATTTTCTTCGCTTTCATTAGGAATTTGACTAAACGTTCTAGTTTGATAATTGTAAACCCAAGTTACAGTTTCCTTCAGCTCCACCCCACTTGGAAATTTTAAACCTTCGTATAAGGTAAAGGTAAAGGTTTGATTGAAGTCTGTTATCTTTACACCTGCAACGCTTCCGTTGAAATCGATATTCATGGTGTTATTTGCCCCAAGCTCACCCACCATAACCATACAAGCTATTGGGCTTAACTTTTGCATCTCGCGAATTTTAACACCGTTAAAAGCAATACAGTCGTTTATACTGTCTAACACCCCGCTTTCATCTAAGCTATCAATGATATTAGTAGTCATATTAGGAACGTCGTATCTACTAAACGTTTTCAACGCAGTTGCGCCCGCCGCCAAATGCTTGTAATTTGCATTGGTTATATCTTTATCGAAACAAAGTTGAAAAGATGCCGTTTTATTGGCGCTATAAGTATACGGTGGAGCGATAGAAATACATTGAACTTCTCCCCACTCGTAACTATCTTCACTAGCCTTGACGTTTTTTGTGTCAACACCACTTAAAAAAGCCAATCCTAAAACCAAAATTAGCAAACCTAAAACGGCTATACGTAATTTGTTTTTAATCATAAATTTCCCCTAATTTTATCTTAGTTTTCGTGAATTTTAACCCTTTCGCCACCACTTATACGTGATTTTTCAGATGCGATAGCCATCAAATGACTTTCTATTGAACGGTCAAGCGAAGTGTCTGCAACGCTAGTGTTGCCCGTTAAAATCTCGTATACTGCGTCTATCATTCTATGGTCGCCACCACCGTGGCCAGATAAATCGTCGGTAAGTTTAGAAATAACGTAAATTTCGTTTTCTCCACCAAATTTCTTTAACGTAACGTGGTCGCCTGCCTCGTCGTAAAGAATTTCCCCTTCCGTGCCGAAAAATCTCATTATTCTACCGCCACCTTTTGTAAACGCCATCATGTTAAGGTTTGCAGTTACGCCGTTTTCAAACGTTGCAGTTACAAATTGATGGTCAACAACGTCGTTGTAACCGTTAAACACACATTCTCCGTAACGAGTTGTCTTTAACTTATCGAAAAGCTCTTCTTCGGTAAGTTCTTTATCTGACAATACTGTGAACGGCCAAGCGTTAGGCTTTCCACAAAGATTCCACTCGTCAACGTAAATACGCTTTGCACTATAAGCGCAAGTATCTACGTGTTTACAGTTTATACATCTATCAGTAGCGCCTTCAGGCTTATTTTCTGGCTTAAAATATCTAAGTGCGCCAACAGAACTTAAACTCTCACATTTGCTTCCTGCAAAATATTGCATCAAGTCTAAATCGTGGCAACACTTTGCCATAATCATAGGCGTAGTATTTTTACTGCTACGCCAGTTACCACGAACGTAACTGTGTGCGTAGTGCCAATAAGCAACCTGCTCCAAACTGTCAAAACTTACTAATTCTCCAATTTTTTTAGCATCTATAAGCTCTTTAATTTTACGAATTGCAACGGTATAACGAAGAACGTGACAAACTACAACTATAGCGCCGTATTCTTTAGCCGTTTTTTGAAGTTCTACGAGTTCTTCAACGTTATCCGAAATAGGTTTTTCGAGCAAAATTGCATAACCTAATTTGATTGCTTTGAGTGCCAAGCGCACGTGGTCTTGGTCAAGCGTTGCAATAATAAGCAAATCACTACGCTTTTCTTTTAAAAATTCTTCTTCATTTAAATAACAGTCTTCTTTTCTTACGTTGAATAAAGCAGAATATTTTTTAATCTTACTTGGATTTACGTCGCAAAGCGAAACTATCTTATATTTATCCTTGCAAGCGTGAACGTAACTTCCGTAAGCCTCTCCACCTCTTGCTCCAACGCCGAGAATTGACACCGTAATCGTACTCATAAAATTTCTCCTAGTTTGTGTTTTTATTGGCTTAATTATATCATTAGATATAATACCCGTTCCACCCATTTGTATATTGATTTGTTTCAAAAAATAAGAAAGCCACAAAATTCCAAAATCGGAACTTTGTGGCTCGCTTTTTATTTATGCTCTTTAGGTGTTTCGCCAAAAACGTCTTTATACGCTCTATAAAACGTCGATTGACTATCAAATCCACACTCAAATGCGATATGAATTATAGAACTTTTACTTCCTTTCTCACGATACAACTCTTGAAATTTATATACTCGCAAACGATTTAAATATTTTCTAAAACTTTCTCCCATATAAAAATTAAATATTTGCGAGCAATACTCTTTTGTATATCCAAGTGTTTTTGCAACTTCTTTTACGGTTACGTTTTCCATGTAATTTTTTTCAAGGTAATTTAAGATATCTAAAATAACCGATTCGTTATTCTTCTTTTGTCTTGTTACCATTCCGTAAGCATTTTTTATCATTAAAAAGAGATTGTTTGCATTTACGTAAATATCGTATGCGTCTTCTAAATAACGACCTTTTCTATAACTCTTTTTCCACCCACTTACAAACTCAAATATCTCTACGTTTTTACTTTTATCGTTCATAACACGAGAAAAACGCTGATTTTCAAAAAGTTTTTTAAAACAATCTAAATACCATAAACTAAGCACTAGAATATAACCTTCTACCCCCTCGTCTTTTGCAAAGGAGTGGGGCTCGAAGGAATCAATAAACAAAATATCCCCTTCTTCAACTACAATTTTTTGTCCACCAACCGTAGCGTGTTGAGTCCCTTTTGTTATAAATAAAAATTCGACGTTTTTATGAAAGTGTGGATAACACGCAATTTCGTGCACCAAACCTGCAATAGACGGCTCGTTTGCTTTAACAAAATAGCAATACCTATCAACGTCGGCAACTTTTTCGTAGTATTCCATACCCCCTCCTTAAATGTTTTAAAATTTAAAAATTTTCTAAATCTTTATTTTTCGGTTTTTGTCTTAGGTGCTTATAAACTTTCTCAAAAGATAAACTTAATTTAGTATATTTTAAAGCAAAATAGAAACATTGTCAATATTTAATTGAAAATTTTTGCTTTTACTGCTTTAAAAACATAAGGGGGACGTGTTTCCGTCCCCCTATACCTCTTGTTTCGTTTTTTAAATTTTTACTCTTAGCGAACTGAAACGTTTACGTCTGCAACGTCAAGCGTTATAGTAACTGTTTTTGTTTGCGCATCTATAACGTAACCATCTTTAACTAGTTGATTGTTTACGTAAACTTTAGGCTTATCTCCACTATAAGAAAGAGTCACTTCTATCTTAATATTTCTTGATAACGCTCCCAAAGTTAATTCTTCAACGTTACATAAAACAACGAAATCGTTTCCTACTGCTAAGTCAAATGTAAGACCTGCATAACGAAGCTGTTCCATCTTCCAAGTTGAAATTTCTTCTGGAAGGCTTGGGGCAACTTTCATAACAAGCCCGTCTGCGCTATAGTAGGTATCTAAGCCAAAGAAAACGTTAGGTACTGTTGCGTATAAAATAGCGTTTTCGACAAACTCTGCGTGAAGACCTAAAGCCCCTTCTTCTCCCTTTCCTTGTAAAGTACCGTTATGTGTCTCGTAATAAGGAATAAAGAAGTTGCTTGCGTCAGTTTCTCCCGATGCCTCAAAAGCAGCTTTTACGTCGCTAAACCAAGCCATAATTTCATTGAGTCTAGAATAAGCAACGTCTGCACCATACACTTGCGCTTTTGCAAGTATATCATAATAACTTACGAACAATATAGCGCCACCGTTTTGACATGACTTGCCGTATTCCTGTGCATTATACGCCCAACAATATTGATTAGTTAAATCTATTGTATTAGTCTTTGGAGCAAATACGTATGCGTATAAATCGTCTATGCTTGCAAGCCAGTTTAACACCAATTGTTTTTGCTCTTCAGTTGCTACACCCGATTCTAAAATCATAAGGTTTAATGCAACTGCTCCAAAATCTATTTGGGTGTCGTTATAATAACCTTCGATAAATCTACCTGCTTGCTTTAATTCTCCGTTTACCGTTACTTCAAACGTCTTGAAATAGCCGGTTTTATTTGTTTCGTTTAACTCTGCACTAACTTGAGCCTTAACAGCATCTGCCATCTCGCGAAGAGTGCTTGCCGTGTAATTATAGGTTATGCTTGCACCTGTTAAAGTGGTTTTAACGGTAGGTTTTGCTACTGAAATACCATTTTGGGTAGCGGCATCTTCTAAATAAGCCATATTTTGTAAAGCCTTATAATATAAAGCGTTTACGTAAGAAGAATTAGGAGCAAGTGAAACAATGTCCCAATACGTGCTTATGAACGAAGTTGCAAAGCCTTGTGCCGAGCCGTTGTGACCAACGAGATTTGAAAGGTTGATAAGCCCGTTATCTACCATATAGTTAGTAAGGAACATCAAAGCCTTTCTATAATTATTGATGTTTTGAGTAAGGAACGCAACGTCGCCAGTATTTTCAAAATGTTGCTTACCTGCGCTTATAAACGAAGTATTACTGTCTATCATACGGGTATCGTAACTACCACGAACGAAATCAAGATAACAATAAGCAGTAAAATTACCTTCTATTTTTACTCGTAAACCCGTTATTTTACCAGTCCAGCTTGCATGTTCAAAAACAGGAACGTATAAGTGTAAGGTATTGTTTACTGGGCTAAAATCAATTTCGGTCGTTGCCCAAGTTGAAAGCGGTAAAGATACGTATGAGCCCGTAGTTTTAAATTCAAGATAAATCTCGTTGATTTTACCTGAAAGAACTGCCCATTCTAAGCCAATTTCAATAAAAGGAGAATGCTCTGCTTGTAAAACGCCATTATTTGCAGAATCTTCTAAAGAGAACGTCATATAAGTTGAATTTTGACCATGTCCTAAGAAATAGCCTTTTCCGTCGTTTCTACTAGAGTCGCTTGCGCTTGCAAACGTTCCGTTTCCACTTGCAGTCCAGTCAACCGAACTTGCGCCCCAAGTGCCATTAGCTCCACCATCAACGGCTAAAATAGAACTATTTTTTCTACCTGCTACAAATTCCCAACCGTCTGAAAGATAAGGGTCACTCGTCGTTGCACGGCTTTGCATGTAGGTAGGATTGTTCCATCCTTGACCAAAATAAGAATCGCCTTCCCAAACGTAGCCGTATTTATCTACGCTTGCTCTTGCTATATCTTTACTAAATTGGTCGTCGTTACCGTTTAAGTGTATGCTGTTCATAAATAATATGCTTTCAGCTTCCCAATCTTTCCAAGAAGTTGATGCATTACCAACAACCGTATCGGTAACGTAATCACCAGTCGCTTCGAAATCCTTGTAATAATATATAAATCTATCTGCATACTCGTCGAAGAAAGCATTTACCCCTTCGTTATCGCTCTTCATAAGGAAGTTTTCGTCAGATTCGTTTACAAATTTATAAATGCCATCTGCAGTTACAACGCCGTCTATAATATAACTTGCTAACTTATCACGTTGAGTTTGAGTGTAAGGAGAATATTGTGTTTTACCCTCCCAAAGAACTTCATAACGATATTTAATCTCATCATACGTTTCACTTACGTCAGTATATGCGCTATATGCAACGTCGCTAATTTTTCTAGTCGTAGAAACAGTCTCTGTGAAAACCTTTCTCGTATTGCCGTTTTGGGTAATTTCGATATAAGGCATAGCAGTATACTCAAGCGTGTAAGAACTTTCTTTTAAGTTTACGATTGCTACGTTGTAGTAAACGTATCCGTCTTTTTCATAGAAATTACCGCATTCCATATATGCAGTTTTATCAGAGCCTTCACGGTTTACTTGCATCATTAACTTGTAGCTTGCACCTTTTGCAGTAAGCTCTTCTAAATAAGACTTTGACACTTTAGCAGTAAAACGAATACCGCCAGAGCCTTCTACCATACGAACCGACGCGCCGTATACCATTTGGTAGTCAACGCTATTTCCCACAGCATAGAACCCACCGTTTTCAACGAATGTAGAATCTGAAATAGACGGGTCTTTCAAGCAGAAAACTTCTTCGCTTAAAGTATACATTGCCCCACCGTTTTCTATATAATAGTTAGGCAATAAGCCGATTTTTAAGCCTTCTTCTTTAATCGTAGCCCAATAATTATCGTGCATACGAACTTCCATCGAGCCACTGTTTATCAAAGTTAAAAACGGCTTTTGATAAGCTGAGCCAGCCGTAGATGGAAACTGCAACCAATCCCAACCAGAAACGTTTGTGCTACTATTAATTTCGGACATTTTTACGCCGTTTATCGTAATCATATTGCCGATATATGCGTAACTTGCAACGTCCATCATCTTATAGTCAAGTTGTGGGAAAGCGCTAAACTTAATATCAAAATAAGTAAGTTTTTTATCTGTTAAAGGTTGCCAACGAGAAACTGTAACTGTGCTAGCATCTACGACTGTTGGAGTAACGTATACCTTACTTGAATTCTTTACAAGCTTAATCTCGTTTTTATTAAGATAGCCGTTAAGCATAAAGCCTTTTTTTACTGTAATTTCCAACGCACCGTATTCTGCAATAATCTTATCGTAATAATTCTTATGGATACGAAGCTGTAGTTTACCTGCCTGCTCAATTACCCCGATAATAGGCTTTTGGAATTGAGCCATACTGCTTTGAGGGAAAGCTTCCCACGTCCATCCGCTTACGTCCGTATCTTTGCGAATATCATAAATGCTCGTGCCGTTTATTAAAATATTTTGGAATACGTAATCACTATTTGCATCGCCATCGTAGTTATCTACTTTAGAAAATCCTTCGAAATTAACGTAAGTATAATATAACTGCGAAGTATCAGGGAAATTTTTCCACGTGTCCGCCGTAATTGGCGTTGCTTCTTGAACAGACATTACTTCAAAAGTCGTGTCCGCAGGCACGATATAGCCGTTCAAAAGGAAACGCTTTTTAACCGTGATACGCAAATACCCGTCTTGTGCAAGCAATGCGTTAGAAAGGTTTCTGTGAATACGGAGTTGAATTCTTCCGTTTGTATCCTTTATATAACCTATAATCGGCTTTTCGTATTGAGCGCCTGCCGTAGATGGAAACACTTCCCAAACCCAACCGGTAGTATCAGTCGTGTTATTTATTTCATATAAAGATTTACCATTGATTAAGATATTTTGGAATACGTAATCGCTATTTGCGTTGCCATTATAATCATCTTGCGTAGTAAAACCTGCAAAGCCAATATAACAATAATCAAGGGTATTACCTTCAGTATATGCGCCGCGCCAGTCCATCGTAGGCGTATTTTCTGCCGAAGAGCTTTTTCCGTCTGCAATGCGCCAACTGGTTTCTTTATCAACTACGTAACCATTGAGAGTAAAGCCCTCTGCTACGGTAATTACAAAATACCCGTCTCTTTCCAAAAGCGAACTGTGTAAGTTATTATGAATACGAAGTTGAATTCTTCCGTTTGTATCCTTTATATAACCTATAATCGGCTTTTCGTATTGTGCACCTGCTGTAGATGGAAATACGTCCCAAGCCCAACCAGTAGTATCAGTCGTATTATTTATTTCATATAATGATTTACCATTGATTAAGATGTTTTGGAATACGTAATCACTGTTTGCGTTTCCTTCGTAATTATCTTGCGTAGTAAAACCTGCAAATTTGATGTAGCAATATTGAAGTGTATTACCTTCCGTATACGCACCACGCCAATCCATAGTCACGCTTACGCTAGTAGACTCTGCTTTAGCTATATTATTTTTGTTTTGAACACCTATAAAACCTATGCATCCTAAAAATAATACTGCAACGCACAATGAAATTATTAATTTTCTCATAGATAAAGTCTTTTTCATATTTCAACCTCCCTATCAATCGAAAAATCCGTCGTCAAGAATATTATCGCCGTCCGTAGGACTTGCAGTTACTATATCATTTTGCTCTAAACGTATAATTTCTAAAATGGGGTTTGCATAAATTTCTTTCATGCTAGTTACCTCCTAAAACGCATTTTCTTATAGAAAACTTCTCCACTATATGTTTTATTATATCATCAAAAAACCTTGCAAACCACTGACAAATATTGTGTATTTGTTTCAAAAAGTAAACAAATACGGTGTTTTAAAATCAAATTAAAACCCGTTTTATTACATGCAAAAAGGACACCTAAAACTAGGTGTCCTTTTCGTTGGCGGAGAAGACGAGATTTGAACTCGTGCCACGATCAACTCATGCTACTCCCTTAGCAGGGGAGCCCCTTCGGCCTCTTGGGTAC
>JBGUUU010000106.1:0-8628 GCA_045133775.1 Christensenellaceae bacterium | reverse complement strand
AATAAACTTACTATATCGTCAATCTTAACTTCTTTTCTATCTCCGTCTGCCATACGCTTTACCGTGCAAACGCCTGTTTCAAGCTCGTTATCGCCTAAGGTTATAACGTTTTCTGCACCGATTTTATCTGCATATTTAAACTGAGCCTTTATGCCCCTGCCAGCGTGGTCAACTTCTGCTTTTACGCCTTTTTTACGAAGAGCAGTTACTATCTCATACGCCTTTTTATAAGCAACGTCGCCCATAGACGCAACGTAGAGTTTTACGCCGTTAGGGTTAGGAATTGGAGCGTTTACGGCTTCCATAAGCATTAAAATTCTCTCTAAGCCCATACCAAAGCCTACGCCACAGGTTGGGTTTCCACCAAGTTGAGCGATAAGGTTATCGTATCTACCACCACCACAAACGGTTCCTTGTGAGCCGAGTGCGTTTGTAACGAATTCAAATACCGTTTTAGTATAGTAGTCAAGACCCCTTACGATAAACGGATTAACTTCAAATTCAATTCCACTTGCCGTGAGTAAATCTTTAAGTTTATCAAAGTGAGTTTTGCAATCGTCGCAAAGATATTCGGTAATCTTTGGAGCGTCTTTGCAAAGGGTTTTGCATCTATCTTCCTTGCAGTCGAGTATTCTTAAAGGATTTTTAGAATATCTCTCTCTACAAGTTGGGCAAAGACCGTCAAGCTTATCGGCAAAATAAGCCTTTAAAGCGTTGTTATATTCCGTTCTACACTCTTTACAACCCATACTGTTGATAAAGAGTTTAACGCTTAAGCCGAGCCTTGTTAAGAGAGTATGCGCGAGCGAAATTACTTCTGCATCGGTATCTGCGCCTGCGCCACCGTAGATTTCAACACCGAATTGGTGGTGCTCTCTAAGCCTACCCTTTTGTGGGTTTTCATAACGGAAAACAGGGGTGATATAATACATTTTAAGTGGCATTGCGCCGTTAAAAAGCCCGTTTTCAATAAAGCTTCTTGCAACGCCTGCAGTTCCTTCCGGCTTTAAGGTCATACTTCTATCGCCCTTATCTAAGAAGGTATACATCTCTTTATTAACAACGTCTGTCGTTTCGCCTACACCCCTTAAAAAGAGTTCAGTATGTTCGAAAGTAGGCGTTCTTATTTCGTTTAAGCAATATAAATCTGCTATTTCTCTTGCAGTATTTTCAACGTAGTGCCACTTGTAGCTCTCTACTGGCAAAACGTCTTTTGTTCCCTTTGGTATATTTATCATAATTCACCTAAAATTAAAGAATATATTTTTTAACGCTTTGGTCTTTTATTATGTCTGAAAGATGCTCTTCAACGTATTTTTCGTCAACGGTAACGGTAGTAAACGGAATATCTCCACCTGCATTAAAGGAAATGTCTTCAACGAGATTTTCCATAACCGTATGAAGTCTTCTCGCGCCTATATCTTCGCTTGTTGCGTTAAGGTCTGCAGAAATTTCTGCAATCTTTTCTATAGCGCCCTTAGTAAACTGCAAATCAATATTATCTACTGCAAGTAAGGTTGAATATTGAGTGGTTATTGCGTTTTGTGGAATAGTTAAGATATTAACGAAATCTTCTTTGGTAAGGCTTGCAAGCTCTACCTTTATTGGGAATCTACCTTGAAGCTCTGGAATTAAATCTTCAACTGCCGAAACGTGGAATGCGCCGGCTGCAATAAACAAGATATAATCGGTTTTAACAATGCCGTATTTAGTGGTAACCGAGCTACCTTCTACGATAGGAAGAATATCTCTTTGAACGCCTTCTCTAGAAACGTCTTGAGAGCCTTGTTTTGCCTTGCTTGCAATCTTATCTATCTCGTCGATAAAGATAATGCCTTCTTCTTCTGCCCTTCTAACGCCTTCTGACTTTACTGCATCTTCGTCGATAAGCTTATCGCTTTCTTCTGCGATAATAATTCTCATAGCTTCTTTTACGCTAATTCTTCTCTTCTTTCTCTTTTTAGGGAGAACGTCGCCAAAGATTGAGCCGAGAGAAATCTCTGCGTTCATACCAGGCATAAGCTCTAACGGTTTATGCTCGTCTGGAACGTCTATTTCTATATTGAAATTATCGTATTTACCCTTTCTTAAATCGTGAAGAACGTTTTCTTCCCACAAATCCCTTGGGGTTTCGCCCCTTGTATCTCTTAAAGCATCAAATAAAACTGAGCCAACGTGTCTTTCTGCAATAGCCGTAGCCTTTGCAGAAACGCTTGCAAATTGCTCTTCTTTTACCATTCTAACGCTTGCTTCAACTAGGTCACGAATCATAGATTCTACGTCTCTACCAACGTAACCTACTTCAGTATATTTAGTTGCTTCAACTTTAATAAAAGGCGCTTTTACAAGCTTTGCAAGTCTTCTTGCAATTTCGGTTTTACCTACGCCCGTAGGTCCTTTCATTATAATGTTTTTTGGAGTTATCTCTTCTCTAAGTTCTGGAGATAACTGACTTCTTCTATAACGGTTTCTAAGAGCAACTGCAACTGCTCTTTTTGCACCGTCTTGACCAATAATATATTTGTCAAGTTCTTTAACAATCTCTCTTGGCGATAAATTCATAATTCACCCCTTAAACAGTTTCACAACGAATATTATCGTTCGTGAAAATACAAATTCTACTTGCAATTTTAAGAGCCTTAGTTGCTATTTGCTCTGCAGAATAATCTGTTTCTTCTGCAAGCGCTCTAGCCGCCGCCAAAGCATAATTGCCACCGCTACCAATAGCGCAAATACCTTCTTCAGGCTCGATAACTTCGCCCGTTCCAGATATAATCAAAAGGCTATTTTTGTCGGCTACAATCATTAAAGCGTCGAGCTTTCTACCAACTTGATCTCTTCTCCATTGCTCGGCAAGCTCAACTGCGCTTCTTTCTAAATTACCTGCGAATTTTGAAAGCATTGCTTCAAATCTTTCGCAAAGCGAAAACGCGTCTGAAACAGTTCCTGCAAAGCCAATAACAACGTTTCCGTTATATATTCTTCTTACCTTTACCGCATTGTTTTTGAAAACGATAGACTCGCCCATAGTAACTTGTCCGTCGCCTGCAACTGCAGTAACGCCGTTTTTCTTAACGGCGCAAATTGTCGTTCCTCTAAATTCTACGCTCATAAGCTCTCCTTTACTTGCTTAATATTTTGTAAGGCTCTTTGAGCCATAAAAAGCTTTTTCTCTGCTTTTTTTCGTGGATTATACTCTATTGGAGCAATAATTCCAAAGTTTGCGTTCATTGGTTGAAAATCTTCGTTTGGCGTTGCCACGTAACAAGAAAGCGCGCCTAAAACGGTTGTTGAGTCTAATTTTAAACTCTCTTTACCCGATAATTTTCTATCCATATTTATTCCCGCCAAAAGCCCACTTGCCGTGCTTTCAACGTAGCCTTCAACACCCGTGATTTGCCCTGCGAAAAATACCGTTGGGTATTCCTTCATTGAAAAATCACTATTTAATACCGTTGGAGCGTTTATATAAGTGTTTCTATGCATTACGCCGTAGCGCAAAAACTCTGCGTTTTTAAGGGCTGGAAACATAGAAAAAACTCTCTTTTGCTCTGGAAATAAAAGATTTGTTTGAAAACCTACGATATTGTATCTTCTACCTTCTTCGTCTTCCTTTCTAAGTTGCATACAAGCGTAAGGCCATCTACCCGTCTTTGGGTCTGTGAGCCCTGCAGGCTTTAACGGTCCAAAACGAAGGGTATCTTCTCCCCTTGACGCCATTACTTCAACAGGCATACAACCTTCAAAAACCTTTACGTTTTCAAACTCGTGCAAGGTTGCTCTCTTTGCCAAAATCAACTCTTTGTAAAAGGCTAAATAGCCTTCTTTATCTATTGGGCAGTTTACGTAATCGCCTTTACCTATTTCGCCGTATCTATCGCTAATAAACGCGTTGTCAAAGTCTATACTGTCGCCTGCGATTATTGGGGCGGCGGCATCGTAAAAATAAAAGCCACTACCAGTAATTTTACCTATTTCTTCACAAAGCTCTTGCGTTGTCAACGGCCCGGTTGCGATAATTACGTTTTCATTTAAATCAATAGAACTTACGTTTTCAGAAATAAACTCTATATTTGGCATAGAGCGAAGTTTTTTGGTTATACCCTCTGCAAACTTATCTCTATCAACTGCAAGCGCTGCGCCTGCAGGCACACTACAACCGTCTGCCACTTCAATTACCATAGAGCCAAGTATTCGCATTTCTTCTTTTAAAAGACCACAGGCGTTGCCGTAAACGTCGTTACTTTTTAATGAATTTGAACAAACCAACTCGCCGTAATTTGGGTTTTTGTGAGCAGGGGTATAAGCGTGTGGTTTAATATCGTAAAGCTTTACGTTATAACCCCTTTTTGCTAGGTAATACGCAGCTTCGCTACCGGCTAAGCCACCACCTATTATTTTAACTGTTTTTTGCATCTTTCTTCTTTTTTACGGGTTTATCCGTGTAATCACAATCTTTATTTGAACACTTCTTAGTCTTACCGTCCTTTGCGATAACTATAAAGCTATTGCAAATTGGGCAATGCTCGCCGTTTGGCATATCCCAGCTCATAAAGTTACATTCTGGATAGCCAGAACAACCGTAGAAGGTTTTTCCGTTTCTTGAAGTCATCTTTTGAGTAGGCTTACCACATTGTGGACAAATACCTGCTTTTTCAGTTTGACTTAACGTTTCTTTACAATCTAAGCATTGGAGATAGTTGCCAAATTTACCCTTTTTGACAACCATTACGCCACCACACTTTTCGCACTTATGCTCTGACACCTTTTCATCAATAGGCTTAACGTTAGTGCAGGTAGGATAGTTTGGACAAGCCAAGAATTTACCGAACTTGCCAGACTTATAAATCATCATTTCGCCACACTTGTCGCACTTAACGTTAGAAACTTCTTCGTTTTCCGACTTAATGTTAGCGCATTCTGGATATTTTGAGCAAGCAAGGAATTTACCGTATCTACCACTCTTTCTAATCATTGGCGCGCCACACTTATCGCAAAGCACGTCGGTAATCTCGTCGCCGTCGGTTGACGCCTTGCTAAGTCTGTCTGCAAAAGATGGATAGAATTCGTTTATAATATCTCTCCAATCTTGACCACCGTTTTCAATGCCGTCAAGCTTATCTTCCATATTTGCAGTAAAGGAAATATCCATAATATCTGCAAAATATTTATTAAGCATATCGGTAATTGCAAAAGCTATTTCGGTTGGAACAATGTTCTTACCGTCTTTCGTTGTATATTTACGCTTTGAAAGAACTGAAATAATAGTAGCGTAAGTAGATGGTCTACCAATACCCTTTTCTTCCATAATTCTAATAAGACTTGCATCTGTATAACGAACGGGTGGCTTTGTAAACCTTTGCTCTTTAGTAAGTGAAACAAGGTTTAATATCTCCCCTTCTTTTACGTCAGGAATAATCTTAATCTTCTCGCCATCGTCTTCTTCGTTTGCGCGATAATCGTTATAAACTGCAGTATAGCCCTTAAATTTAACCGTTCTACCATACGTTTTAAGGGTGTAATCGCCTACGTTTGAAGAAATTTGAACTGAATTATACTCAACGTCCTTCATTTGCGATGCGATAAATCTTTCGTAAATTAATTTATATAAGTTGTAGTGATTTCTGTCAAGTAAAGGCTTTGCCTTTTCTGGTGTAAGACTTACGTCGATAGGTCTAATTGCTTCGTGAGCATCTTGAGCGTTCTTTTTAGATTTGAACACGTTTGGCTTTGATGGAAGATATTCCTTACCATACTTTTCTTCAATATACGCTCTTGCCGCCGCCTGCGCAACTGGAGAAACTCTTACAGAGTCCGTTCTAATATAGGTAACGAGCGCTAAATGTCCGTTTGCAGTTTCAACGCCTTCGTAAAGGTGTTGCGCAACCTGCATACACATAGAAGACGACATATTGAGCTTAGCAGACGCGTCTTGTTGCATTGTAGAAGTTGTAAACGGTGGGAACGCGTGAGCTTTTGTCACGCTCTTTTTAACTTCTTTAACGACTAGTTTTCCGTTTTTAACAACGTCTTCGCAAAGACTTGCGTCACTCTCGTTAGAAGGCTTATATTTCTTACCCTTTTTCTCTTCTAAAATAGCGCTGAAAACTTCTGAATTCTCGCCTTGAACTTCGGCTGTTAAATTCCAATATTCACTAGGAACGAAAGCTCTTATTTCGCGCTCTCTATCAACTACGATTTTAAGGGCAACGGATTGAACTCTACCACCCGATAAACCACCTTGAATTCTCTTGCAAAGGAATGGGCTAATTTTATAGCCTACGAGTCTATCTAAAACTCTTCTCGCTTGTTGAGAATCAACGAGATTATAGTTTATATCTCTAGGATTTTTAAGCGCTTCTTTAACGGCTGTTTCGCTAATCTCGTTAAAAACTATTCTCTGCGCTCTTTCATCAAGCCCTAAAACTTCTTTTAAGTGCCAGCTGATAGCTTCTCCTTCACGGTCAGGGTCGGTTGCGAGATATATCTTATCTGCTTTTTCAGCCTTTTCTTTAAGCCTTTTTATAACCGCCTTTTTATCTGCAGAAATAACGTAATTTGGAGTGTAGTTATCTGCTATATTTACACCAAGTCTTTTTTCAGGAAGGTCCCTAACGTGTCCACCGCTAGCGTCAACCTTAAATTTTCCTCCAAGGTATTTCTCTATTGTCTTTGCTTTTGAAGGCGACTCTACTATTATAAGTTGCATAAAATCCTCCGATTTTCTAATTGTCTTAGCTTTAACGAAAAAGCTTTATTTTGATGAAGAATATTCTCCGTTTTGGTCTTTCACAATAAGACCTTTTAGCTCTAGCATTCCTAGTGCTGATATAATTTCAAAAATCAACAGCCCCGACCTTTCTGCAAGAATATCCGTATTTGAAACACCATCGCGTATAAGCTTATAAAGTGTCTGTTCGCTAGCAGAAAGTTCTATGTCTTTTTGATTTTCTTCTTTCAAATTTATATTTAACGCTACGGCTATCTCTTCGGTAGTTTCTACCATAGTCGCTCCGTTTTTGATAAGCCATTTACACAGCTCGCCACTTGCTACGCCTATTCCGTAAGGAAGACAAAATACTTCTCTACCAAAATCTAGCGAATAGCCTGCAGTATATCTTGCCCCACTACTTTCTGCGCCACTAACTATAAGCGACCCTAAGGAAAGACCTGCTATAATTCTGTTTCTTATAGGGTAAGAATAAACCCTTGGCGTTCTACCTGCAGGAAATTCCGACAAAATAAGACCACCACTTGTTATTATCTTTTGCGCAAGCTCGTTTGCAGTAGACGGATAAACCTTACCTACTTCGCCTGCAAAAACAGATATTATATTGCCAGACGACAAAGCGCCCTTTATAGCAGACGTATCTGCACCTTCTGCAATACCCGTAACTATCGCTACCCCACTAGAAGAAAGCCTTTGGGCAATTTCTTCAGCCTTTTTCGCATATAAAGGCAAGGTTTTTCTTGAGCCGACTATGGCAAACTTTTGCCTTTTAATAAGCGACAAGTTTCCCCTTGCATATAATACGATTGGTGGAGTTGGAATATTCGCAAGCTCTATAGGATAATTTTCGCTAGCTAACGTTATAACGTCGTCTGCGCCAACTAACGAGCTTTGTATAATCTCTTTTACGTAGTCTTTATTTTTAAGCGCTAAAAGCATTGCGCTTGCAATTTGCGGTTTGCCAATCGAGTTAAAATATCCGTTTATAATATCGGTATTTCTAAACAAATCGCAAGGGGTTTTAGCCAAATCTAAAAGCGCCTTTTTATGCTTATATTCTAAACCTTCAAACGAGTCGAGAAAAACGAGAGCGTTTTCATCTCGAGTTAACTTTCTCATATCTCCTCACTACGATAGCTTATTGCTTCTAATAAATGCTTTGGCTCTATATTTGCCGAAAGCTCCATATCGGCAATTGTTCTTGCCACTTTGATAATTCTACTTCTAGCTCTTGCAGAAAGATTTAGGCTATCAAACGCCTTGCGCATAATGTCTTCACACTCTTTAGAAAGCTTACAAAAAGCTTCTAAATGTCTTTCGCCCATTTCTGCGTTGCTGTTTATTTCTTCGCCCTTAAATCTTTCTCTTTGAATGAGCCTTGTTCTATTTACTCTCTTTCTTACTTCTTCGCTAGACTCACCTGCGCTTCTATCTACAAGTTCGTCGTATTTTACGTTATCAACGGTAATTCTTAAATCCATTCTATCTAAAAGTGGACCAGAAACCCTTGCTTTATACTTAATTATTTGCGAAGGCGTGCATTTACAATAGTTTTGTTTTGAACCTAAAAATCCACAAGGACAAGGGTTCATACTTCCTACGAGCATAAAGCTTGCAGGATATTTTACGCTTGTTTTTGCTCTTGAAACGGTGATAACCCTATCTTCGAGCGGTTGACGCAAGCTCTCTAAAATAGAGCGTGGATACTCTGCCATTTCATCTAAGAATAAAACGCCGTTATGCGCTAAACTGATAATACCGGGCTTTGCCGATACGCCACCACCGATAATTGCAATACGTGATGCAGTATGGTGTGGGGTTGCATAAGGTCTTTTATAAACTATACCTTCTTCGCTAGAAAGCGTGCCTGCGGCACTGTGAATTTTAGTAGTTTCTAA
>JBGUUU010000105.1:0-5615 GCA_045133775.1 Christensenellaceae bacterium | reverse complement strand
GTCGATTTCTTTAAGCACTGCCTTTAAAGCGAAAACGTTAGCGTGAACGTCTGTTATTACTGCATATCTCATGCGATTATTATACTATAAAGTCAATATTTTTGCAATAAAAACTGTAAATTTTATAAACAAAAAACGGAGCTAAAGCCGAGCCACTAAAAAGCTCAAGCATCAGTTCCGTTTTTAAATTTTTAATCTTTGCTAATTACCTTTTTTTGCCAAGACTTTTTTTGGCATTTTGGGCATTTTAAATATCTTGTTCTACCCATATGCATTGCTAAATTAACCGCCCTATAGCTAGGCACGTGCTTATGCCCACAAAGTTTACATTCGTAGTAACCTGCAACCTGCTCTATTTTTACAGCATAAAGAATACCTATAACACAAGGAATAAGCCCAGAAAATACAATTAACACCCTTTGCCATTCTTCTATTACCCCTACGGGAATATACGCGGCTATTATGCACGGTATAAGCAATACGAGCACAGACAAAATACCTATTACACACTCAAGTCTTAGAAGATGCCTATCTGCCACTTCTTTTTGCTTAACCATTTCTATAAGCTTACTTTCTAAATCTTTATTATAGTTTTCCACGTTTACTATCTCTCCACTTAACAAATCGTTTACGCTGATTTTTAAAATGCCACATAGTTCTATCATTATAGAAGAATCCGGCAAGGACTTTCCCGTTTCCCACTTAGACACTGCCCTATCGGTAACCGAAAGCATTTCAGCAAGTTTATATTGGGTTAAATTATTTTCTTTTCGCTTTTCTGCGATAAATTTACCGATTTTAACTTGATCCATTTTTGTCTCCTTTAACCGTATTATACTATAAAAACTGTAAAAAACAACATACCATTGGTTGAGTTTGGAGAGTTTTCACTCTACCCACGGTAGAATTACACCGTCTTAGTCATAATTTTTCTTTAAAACAAACATTCCTTTATTTCCATCACCAATAAAATCTTCACTCATATTTGGGTCGGGATGTTTTTCATTGTAAAATTCAGTAATGCAAAAACCACACTTGTTTACGTAAAAATGAATGTTTCTTCGCTCAAAATACGGCGTGCAGGTTTCCCACGTTTTCGTATTAGGATAACGGCTTTCTATTGCATTCCATATCAACTTTCCTATACCTTTGCTTTGTGCGCCACATTTTACAAATAATAAATCTAGATAATTATAGCCAGTTTTATCATCAATGACAACGATTGCACCACCTACGTTATTGCCATCCAAAATAGCATTATACGCAACAGCACGTTCTTTTAAAAGACTATTGTCAATATCTTTTTCTGGAAGTATTATCTCATCGGTTTTACCAAACTCTTCTTCAAAACCCTTTTGAAACGCCTCTTGCATGTCTAGCTTAAAACGCGCCAAATCTTTATATTCTACTCTTTTTAATTCAAACCCCATAATTTCTCCAAATTAACCATATTGCACGCCATTTTATCTTTTGTTTATACTCTTTTCAATTTGATAATATACGCACCTATGAATTTTATCTCTATATTCTATTCTTTCTTCTTCGCCCGTAAGCACCATACCACACTTTTGCATAACGCGTTGGCTTGCAAGATTTTCTTCAAAAGCACCCGCCTTTACAGTTTTAAAACCAGATTTAAAAATCAGGTCAATACACGTGCTTAACGTTTCGGTTGCAAAGCCCTTATTTTTAAAATTTGGGTGTATAACTAACCGAGTTCTACAATGTTTTCACCTATAAAAACGTCGTTTACAAAGCCTATAAGTCGATTATCAAGGCAAATGCCGTATACAAAGCGATTATAATCACAAGATAAACCCTTAAACCTATAAGCAAGCTTTAAAGCGTCTTCTTTAACAGAAAAATCGGGGAGCATAAAGGTCTTTTTTATCTCTTCGCACATAAAAATATCTATTAAATTGTCAAAGTCGCATTCTAAAATCTCTCTTAGAACAAGCCTTTTAGTTGTGACTTTTGGCTCATATATAAACTTCATCTTTAATCTTCAACCCAAAAGCAAGCCATCTGCCATCAATATCTTCTATTACAAATTCTCTGTTTTTATAATCTGTAACGTTTAAATGTCTTACAAATTTAACACCCTTTTCTTCAAATTCTTTTTCAAGCGGCGCTTGGTCTTCAACATATAAATAAGCATCATAGCCATAACCGTATAAAGTATGGTTTGGCAAAATTTTATCAGCTTTTGCCTGTAATAAAATTATCTCTGCATCGTCTCTATAAAGGCAAATGTGCGGCTCGCTACACTCTAAATATTCAACTGCCCTAAAGCCTAAGCAAGACGTATAAAACTCTGCAGTTTTCTTTATATCTAGCGCAGGGAAAATACAACTTAATCCTCTTAATTTCATACTGTTTAATTCCTTTTTAATGTCAAATTATTCTTCGTAAATCAAAGTTTCTGGGTGAGAAAATACAAGCTTAATATTTTTATTTGGGTTTATTAGCAAATTCAAAACGCCCGGTTCTTTAGTGCCAAGCCTTGTGTCCATAACGAGCTTTCTATAAGGCTTAAACCCACATTTTTCTTGCACCCTTTTAGACTGGCTATTAAAATCGTAATATCCACAAGTTAAAAAGTCTAATTTTAGCTCGTTAAACAAATAATCTATAACTGCCCTAACAGCTTCGGGCATAATGGCCCTACCCCAATAATCTTTAGCTAAAACGTAGCCAATTTCTCTACCGTAGTAATCAAAAAACTCTGATAAAACATGCTCCATACCGTATTCTTCTACGCCAAGCGAGCCTATAACCTTGTTGTTTTGCTTATAAACGATAGCAAAGGTTTTATCTTCTAAAATAAATCTGTTTAATATTTCTTGAGATTTTTCTATACTTTCGTGATGATGCCACCCTGCCATTTCACCAACGCCTTCAACCTTAGCGTATTCAAAAAAGTCGTTTAAGTCATTTTGCGTAAAAGGGCGCAATATAAGTCTTTCCGTTTCTATAACCTTACCGTTTATTTTAAAATTAACGTTCATATTCCACCCACTTAAAATTTTGCTTATTATATCACATTTTTTATTAAAAACCAACCCTTTTACAAAAACAGCGACTGCAAAATGCAGTCGCTGCACAATTTTAGTCTGTTACAACTTCAATATTATCAATATAGAACGTTGCCGAAGCGTTAGATACATAAATTCTCATAAAGTTAATCTTAGATAAGTTTGGTTCACCACCAGTTACCAAAGCGCTACTTAAATCAAGCCAAATTTCATTCCAACCAGTTTTCGTAATGTGTTGAGTTACGTCCCAACCATATTCGTTTACGTCACACTTGCCAGAAGAAGTGATTTCTATTTGACCTTCTCTAACTTGAGAAATATCGCTACAGTATACGTAGAAATGTAAATATCCGTTTGCATACTCACTAATATCTATGCTACTAAACGTGCCTTGTAAGGTATTCGATTTCCACTTCCAGCTCTTTCCTTCAATGGCATATTGAGAGTAATAATTAAGCGATACGTTAAATGCTTTTGTAGAAGAGTTACAATCAAATAACGTCTTTCTCTTTGCGTTTGCAGAAACGTAGTCTATTTTATCTTCAATAGAAACGCTAGAATCGTAAGCCTTTTCTTTAACTTCGCCAAAAGCAATTCTTCCATACGCCGTAAGTCTTCCACCGTTTACTTTTAATGACGTGCCAAAAACTCTAAGTGAGCCAACTATATCACAGCTACCACCGTTAAGCTCGTAAACAAAGTTTGTTCCCTTAATATAGTCAAGAGAAGTATTTACAAGGGTTGCAGAAGAATTTACCATGTAGAAAAGACCTGCTTCGCCGTAGGCAAACACGTTAAACGCCAACTCGTTTTCAGCATTTTCTAAGTAAACCATTTTGGTATACGTTCTACCAATATCATCACGCAAAATAGCGAAGTCTGCATTAGTTTCGCCACTATTTGCCAATCTTTCCCAGTTGGTTACGTTAGCAAGTGTTACGTCGAAATAATCGTGAAGATTACTTCTACTTAAGAAGTTAGGGTTTGCAAGACATTGGTTAATAACACCGTTTCTACCGCCTGCTTTAATAAAGTTTACGTAAGAAATACCGTAGTTACTCTTTAAAATGTGATTGTCACAATTAGTAAAATCAAAGCCTACGTATGCGCCAACGCTCTCGCACATATACGCATAAGCGCCTGCGCCCACGCCCTTTATAGAAACGTCGTTTGAATACGAGCTATTTTTTAAATTTGTATGAGCAGAAACGAAATCGTTCTTAGCGTGCCAAATTCTAATACCAACTGCGCCTGCATTTTCATTAAGAACGAACGTCGAGCCAGAAACGTAAGAGATGAACACTACGCCGTTTTTGCCAGTTTGCCCTGCATTTGTTCTAGAGAATACAGATTGACTTGAACGAATTTCTACGTTATCAGGAACTGTAACCGTTGAATTTAATCTATAAACGCCGTTAGGAATAAGCACAATACCGCCTTCTTCGCCAACTGAATTTAAAACGTTTTGAAGAATTGTAGAGTTGTCTAACGTGCCGCTAGTCAATAAATCATCTGCAATAAATAACCTTGTAGAAGTAGAAAATTTGAGCGATAACGGGCTTATAGCCACGCTTTTTGCAATTTCGCCACCTTCTTGAAGCACCCTGCCAACACCTGCTCCTTGGTAAGAGGAATTGCTCATTTTGATACAACCAACAGATGAATTATTTTCCACTACGCCTACGTTTGAATTAGTAAACACTACACCGCTTACGTCGTTAAGGTGTTCTGCTAAAACGCCTTTTTCGCAAGCCACGTTAGCGTTGTGGACAACGCCCCAAAAACCTGCGCCTGCTCTTATACCGGTAGTAAACTTAATACCAACTTTTCCGCCGTCAATCGTAACGTTAGAAATCAACTGATCGTCTAAGTCACCCAAAACAATTGCATTTAAATTGTTACCGACAAAAGTATTTAATGCAGATACGTTATCACACTTAAATTCGTTAGAAGCGTTTTGCCAATATCTTGTAGACACGTTAATATTATCGTAGAAGCCAACGTCTGTCGTTGCGTTATGTCTAACTGCGTTATATAAGAACGTTCCGTAAATGTTTTCAATATTTACAAGCTCGTTTGGTATAGCATTGAGCGAAATACCTATACCGTATGTGCTGTTTATAAACGTTAAATTTCTAAACGTTGCAGTTGTAGGAGCGTCTGCATAAATCGTGTAACCATAGTGTTTAACGTTTGTAGCGTCTTGCTCAACGTAATAGAACGTAATACCTACAATTCCCGAGCCGTTAGAAACCGTAAATAAAGGGCTTTGTTGTGGTTGCAAAGAACCAAGTGTTTGTGGCTTTGCCAAAATAACCGTTCCGTAATCAAAATTACCGTCGGCATTATCGGCGTTTGGCTTATTCCAATCGCCAACGAGTGATACGTATGAAGGTAAATTTATCATACCTGTAACAAGATATTTACCTACTGGCAAGAATACCGTTCCACCGCCTAAACCACTAACTCTATTAATTGCATCTTGAATTGCTCTAGTGCTATCTCTCTTACCCGTTGGATCTGCACCGAAATTGGTTGCAACAGCATCTGCAACAATTGAACTTTGAGTTGGATATTTAG
>JBGUUU010000104.1:0-2018 GCA_045133775.1 Christensenellaceae bacterium | reverse complement strand
TGCAGACTTTTCGCTTAAAAACTCAACGCTTTCGCCTTTTAAGTGATTTTTAAAATATAATAGGTTGCAAGCGTTATCTTCTGGCATAGTTTTAATTACAGCGTTAGAAGATTTATTATAAAAATAAAACGTATGGTTTTTCTCTCCTTGTATGTTTCCACCGCAATCAAGGCTAACAGTCAATATAAAAAAGGCAAAAGCAAATAGCTTATAAATAATTTTGAACATACCCCCCCCTAGGTATAGGGGATTATTTCCAAAAAATATAAAAGTTAAACTACAAAGCAATAAAAAAGCTCGGCAAAATGCCGAGCTAAATAAATTATTTTGTGCCAACTCTAGAATAAAGTTTAATTCGTTCTTCTAAGGTAGGGAATTGTTCTAACGTCTTTTTAGAGAACATGCCGTCTTCCTGGCTTATTGAAGAAGATATTTCGTGGCCGACGATACAAAGAGCATTGTCTTTATACTTTCTTGCAAGTTCTTGGTCTTCAAAGGTGCCGTCAAGCCTTTTTCTTGGGTGAGCAACGAGTGTTCTAATAATTGGCAAGATGCCCTGAGCCATACATTTATCGTAAAACTCGCGCATAAATTCTTGGTTTGAAGAGAATTCTGCAGTAGCAGAATTTAAGCCAAGCGCCTTAACTTCAGCTAAAAATTCATCCAAATTGCCTTCTTTATACGTGGCAGAACTAATAGCACCGTATTTTTCGCAAAGAGAAATAAAATGCTCGGCGCTGTTAAGGTGTTCGTCTGGTTGCTTAATTGCAAGTTTGTTTTTAAGCGCATAGGCAAGGTCGAAAACGTATAACGTGCTAGAAGAGTCTTCAAGCTTTTTTAATTCTTCATCAGAAAGGTTGATGCTCAAATCGTTTGCAAGAAAAGACGTAATTGCTTCGCCAGCCTTAAACTTTTGCATTATGCTATTTGCAAGGTTTACGTATAAGTCTTCAAGGCTTGTTGTTTTTACCGTGCCAAAAAGCGTCCAAAATGCGTAAGGAAGAGAAATGTTGTATTTTTTAAATCTAGCGTTGAGTTTTTCTCTAAGGGCGTTCGTAAAAGCGAGCCTTTTTCCCCTATATGAAGAAAGTTCATCGTTAAATATCTTAACGTTTTTGTGTGGGACGCCAACAGCAGAGAGAATAATTCTCTTGCCGTCACTAGTTTTAACGGCAACTTCAGCGCCACAATAATATAAGCCACCTGCAATCTTTTCTGCTTTTATAAGTTCGTTTGCAGAAGCGAGCGAAGCGTAATCAACTATTGCAGTAAGTGGCATGCCAAATTTCTTTGTATAATATACAGCGAGAGAAGGCGTTCTATCAAAGCAAGAATAAACAGTTCTATAAACGTAATTTATGTTTCTGTTAGCTTCGTATGGATTGTCTGGTGTGATTTCGTTTAAAGAAAGGGCTTTTAATGCTTTAAGTCGCACTCTCAATCTTTTATCATTTAATTTTGATACAAGTTGTTCGTTTTGCATAAAATTTCCTATCGTAATAAATTTATGTTATAATTTTAATATAAATTACTCTTTTTTGTCAAGTGGTTGGTGATATATAAAGATTTTATGAGAAATTTTGAAAAACTATTGAAAAAATTTATTTGTATGCTATAATAAATATAAGAAAATATATTTCTTGGGAGGAAAATATGAACAAAAGTGAATTTATCAGAGCTTACGCCGACAATCTTGGCGTAACCATTAAAGAAGCAGAGGAAAATTTTAATGCATTTATAGAGACACTTACCCAATGCTTATCAAGGGGAGAATACGTTCACGTATCAGGCTTTGCAACGTTTGATCTTAGAGAAAAAGCCGCTCGTGATGGTGTAAACCCACTTACCGGAGAGAAAGTAGAAATCAAAGCTTGCAGAGCACCAGTTGCTAAGTTTAGCAAGGCTTATAAAGAAAAATTCAACTAATTAAAGGCTTATAAACGGCGTTATGCGTCGTTAACTGTTTCAAAAAGGCAGACACAATGACCAACAAGGTCTATTGTGCCTGCCTTTTCTTA
>JBGUUU010000103.1:0-8936 GCA_045133775.1 Christensenellaceae bacterium | reverse complement strand
GCTATGTCTATTGCCACTTTCTGCTTTTAGACCAGTTTTTTGAGTTGAAATTACAATTTCTTCTTGTGGCAAATCTATTTTTACCTTCACCGTGCCGTCTACATTTTTACCAAGGTAGGTAACCTTAATTCCACTATTTTCGCCGTTAGAGTGCAATATTAAATTGACGCTACCATCTGGATTACCAAAAGTTTCGTAGCCTTCTTCTTCACATAAGGTTGCGTGTTTTCCATTGAATACATCAAATAGGTTTCTAAACACGTTTACTTCGTAATCGCCATAAGCGTTTCCACGCCAAGCGTTAGCCTTTTCGCCTGTGCTTGATATATAGCCGTTTTCTTCGTTTACCCTATAAATTATTACGCCTTCGGTAGGATTTTCAGACAAACTGCCGTCGCCAAGTTTACGATATTCTAAATAGAAAACGTCGCCGTTTTCATAGTGGCTACCAAGCGTTATTTTATACGCCTTGACCCCACCAGCATCTTCGACTGCAGTGAGATTATACTCTCCACTACTTGCCACGGGGAGAATATCTTTTCCTTCTTTTAGCCAACCCATTCTGTATTTTACGTAAGAAAGCGATTGAGTTGGCAATAAGGTTTTCTCACCGCCCATTACGTCAAATTCGCCGACAGGTTTTATAGTGCTATCATATGGATACATATCCGGCAAGCCTAAAACGTGCATATATTCGTGGCAAAGTGTTGTCACGTTTAAAACTGTTCCATCATAAACGTATGCGAAAGGTATTATTACGTAGCTATCTACTCTAGTCTTTACTATTTCAGACATAGTAATAGTTGCATTTACACCTTCGGTGTAATATACGCTAGAAAGACCGTCGCCTTCCCCTTTGTAACTGTAGCCTTGGTGTGGGTGAAAAATATCCCCACTATAAACCAAACGATTGAGTTTGCATGGCACTATGGTAACGTTTTCAAAGGTGTTTTTTTTGCCAAGTTTTTTAAAGATAGACTTTGCCTTTGTCGTAGACGAATGCAACAATTCTTGCTCACGGTAAAACCTTTCAACCGATTGCTTGCCAGAGGTTGCCACGTTGCCGTCTTCATCAAAGTAGCGATTGTCGTAGCCAATTGCGTTTACTTCTACGTATTCTGCCTTTTCTTCATCATAGCGATACCTAGGCATAAAATAGTCTACCGGCTTATCGATTTTTACAACGCCTAACATCTTACTTTGTAGCGTGCGATTGCCGTTAGAATTAACGTATATAAAATTGTCAAGACTGTTTCTTGAACCGTTAAACGCCTGCGCTAAAATGCTTGAATCTGCTTGCGAAAACCCTGCCGTGTCAGAAAACTCAACCTGTATAACGTAATTGACGTTCTCCACCTGCTTATTTTTGCGAGCAAAATAAACAATCGCCGTTACTATGAGCACGATAACGGTGCAAATTACTATTATTTTTCTTTTCATGATAAATATTTTAGCATAGTAAACCATAAAATTCAAGAAATTTATTTAAAACTTTTTGCAAAAAGTTGAAATCTAAATCTTTTTCGTATATAATGTAATTATATTTCGCAACCTATAGAGTTGCCTTTATCGAGAGGTCATTATGAACTTTAACAACTATTACGGCGAAGACTTTAACGTAGAAGAACTTAGACCACGCCTTTCAAAACTCTTAAATGCTTTTAGAAATAACGAAGGTGTTGACGCAGACTTTCTTTTTTCTTCTTCTGGAAGAGCAGAAATTTTAGGCAATCACACAGACCACAACCACGGAAAAGTGCTCGTTGCGGCAATCTCTTGCGACATCGTTGCAGCGGTTAAAAAGACTGATGACAACGTAGTTAAAATTTGCTCCGAAGGCTACTGTCCTATTAGAATAGACCTTAACGACACGTCGGTTAAAGAAAATGAAAAAGGATCTTCTACCGCGCTTGCAAGGGGCGTTGCTGAAGCTATTAAAAATAGGGGATTTAAAATCGGTGGATTTACGGCATACCTTACGAGCAACGTTTTTAAAGGCGCAGGCGTTTCTTCTTCTGCCGCATTTGAAGTTCTCATTGCAGAAATCTTTAACGACTTGTATCTTGGCGGCGCGCTTTCTGCAGTTGAAAAGGCTATAATTTCTCAATATAGCGAAAACGTCTACTTTGGCAAGCCTTGTGGGCTTTTAGACCAAAGTGGCATTGCGATAGGCTCGCTTTCTTACCTTGATTTTAATAATCCTACTAATCCTGAAATTAAAAAATACGACATGCTTAAGGGCTACACCTTAGTTATCACAAACACGGGTGGCGACCACGCTGCGCTTACTTCTCACTATGCGGCTATTCGCTCTGAAATGGAAGCTGTTGCAAGCTTTTTTGGCAAAAAAGTGCTTCGCGAAGTCGATTATCAAGACTTTTTGCAAAATATAGATAGCGTTAGGGAAAAGACTAGCGACAGAGCCGTGCTTAGAGCAATGCACTTCTTTGAAGAGAATTTAAGGGTTGAAAAAGCATGCGACGCTTTAGAGTCCTGCGATGCAAAAGCATTTTTAAACGCAGTAAACGAATCTGGTCTTTCTAGCCTTATACGTCTTCAAAACTGCTCCGTGCCAGCCGAAGTTTCTCAACCTGTCGTTACCGGTATCGAGCTTTCTAGAAGTATCATAAAAGACGGTGCGGTAAGAGTGCACGGCGGTGGCTTTGCAGGCTCGATTTTAGCAATTGTAAATAACCAAGAAAAGGATAATTACGTAAGCGTAATGCAAAAGGTTTTCGGCAGTCAAAACGTATTTACTGCAAAGGTAAGACCGGTAGGCACTCAAAAAATGCAATAATTTTAAACAACCTAAGGCGAGTTCACAACTCGCCTTTTTATTTTGTCCTGCCTTTTATTCTACACAATTTTACAAACTAAGCTATAATCTTTCAAAATTTCTACCGATATAAAAGGTATAATAAACGCGGTGGAATTTATGAAAAAGTCATTTAATTTTAAAAAGTTTTTTAAGTATACCCTGTCATTTTTCGGCTACGTTACCCTTTCTGTTTTAGACGGAAAATTCTCTCCCTTTGCCCTTGCCTTGCTTGTTGCAAATTTATACGTAGGCTTAAAACCCTTGCCTTCCTTTGCTTTGTATTTTGCAACTTTTTTGCCGTCGCTTAACCTATCGGCGATTTTAACAGGGGCGTTTGCAGGTATTTGCGTTTCGGTCGCGTTTGAAATTTATTCTAGATTTAACAAAAAACCGTCGTTAGAAATTGCCCTTATAATAGCGATAGGTCTTTTGCCCTATTGCGCTTTTTCTTCTGCGCAAGAATTGCCCCTTAAACTAATAATCTCTACGTGCATAATTCTCTCTTCATTTATTATGACGTCAGGGGCAAAATTTTGGCTTGTCAAGGGGCTTAAATATAGGCTAGATACAAACGACCTTTGCTCTGCTATATTTTTATACTTTTGCTCGGCATATGGCGCAATAATCGTCTTCGGCGAGGGGTTATACCTTGCTTTTGCCATTTTTGCAATGCTTTTAGCGTCTTCTTTTATCAAGGGCAATTCGCCAATATTCATAGGCGCTATAACTGCTATTCCACTCTCTATTTTTAGGCTTAGCTTTGCGCCTATTTCGGTGCTTGTTATATTGGCCCTTGCAATTTGCCTTGCTAGCTCGTATTCAAAACTGTTTACGGTAATACTTTGCTCGGCTACGTTATCTTGCATTTTCTTTTTCACAAACTACTTTGCTAACCTTAACGTTATAGAACCCTTTTACTCTTTCGCATCCTTTACTGCGTATCTATTTTTGCCTAATAGCTTTTGCGAAAAATGCAATAAAACGCTTGCCGTGCATAGGGCGGACAACGTAAGCAAATATTCTATAAATATGCACCGAAACCTACTCTCAGGCAAAATGTTTGAGTTTTCGGCAGTTTTTGATGAAATGAAAAACTCAATTGAAAGGCTAAAGGAAAACCCACCTAAAAAACAAGACGTTATTCCCCTGCTTGCAGACGATATGTTTATTCACGCCTGCTCTAATTGTCCAAATCTTGCTACCTGCAAAGAGAAAAGTTTTCTTAGCCAAGAAGAACTAAAGAAAATTGCAGAACTTGGCATTATGAAAAGCTCGCTTAACCTTGTAGACCTACCTAAAGCATTTGCAAGCAACTGCTCCTTTCAAGAAGATTTTGTAAACCAAGCAAACGAGCTTATAACCAAATACAATTCTTTTCTAGATGAAAAAGAAAGCCTAAAGCAAAGCCGTGAACTTATAATAAAACAAACGGAAGGTATATCTTCTGCCCTAAAGCAACTTGCAGTCGATTTGTGCAAGCAACTACAGCACGATACTCAAACAGAAACTAAGATAAAAAACAACCTTTTAAGTTGTGGAATACCAGTAAAAGAAATTGCTCTTTTAAAAGGCTCAGAAGAAGACGAGCTAATTATAGTAACCTATAGCGACTACGTTTCGCACCCACTACTTTTAACTGCAATTAGCGAAATAATAGGCTATAAGGCGGTTATTTCAACAAATAATAGAATTTCACAAGAGCTTTCTGCAATAACCGTTAAGCGCACGCCAATTTATGACGCTACGTTTGGGCTAGCAAATAAGGTTAAGTTTGACAAGCAAAAAAGTGGCGATACCCACTCTATTATAAAGATATCCGAAGGTAAATTTTTGATTGCTTTAAACGACGGAATGGGTAGTGGCTCTAGAGCAGAAGAAACTTCTGCAACTGCTATTTCGTTAGTTGAAACGTTTTATAAGGCGGGGTTAAAGTCTGAAATAGTTTTACCACTTGTAAACAAGCTACTTGCCTTTGGCGAAGAAGACAATTTTACTGCTCTAGACGTGGGCGTTATAGACCTTTTTAGCTCAAAGGCAGATTTTATCAAAATAGGCTCGCCATACTCGTTTATAATAACCAAAGACACGGTAAAAATAATTGAAGGCAACTCTTTGCCACTAGGCATTTTAGAAGAAATGAAACCTTCAGTTTGCAAAACCGAGCTAAATAGTGGCGACGTTATACTGTTTGTTAGCGACGGCATAACTGATGCATTTGAGTCTTCATCTGACCTTATAGACTTTTTATCAACCCAAAAAGCGTTAAATCCAAAGACCTTGGCAGACAACGTTTTAGAGCGAGCTTTGTTTTTAAGCGGTGGCGTAGCCAAAGACGATATGACTGCCTTTTGCGTTAGAATTTTTAAAAAAACGGCTTAATTTAATAAGTTTGATTTTTTACACATTTATCTAATTTTTAGGCTTTTTATTGCAAAACAACGATTTGTGTGCTATAATTGAGCAAATAAATTAGGAGATTTTTGTATGAAGTTTTTTAAATTAAAGCATGTTGCTTTATTGCTTGCAATAATCACTATTTTTTCAACGGGTTGTGGAAAAAACAAAAAGACAAACTCTAACACGGGAAGTCCTACGGGCGAAAGCACCCCACAACCTTCACACACTCACGTTTTCAACCAACAAGTTAGAGATGAGAGCCACCTTAAAGAATCGGCAACCTGTAGACACGGTGACCAATACTATTATAGCTGCACCTGTGGCGAAAACGGCGAAGAATTTTTTGACAACTACGTGACTATACCTTGCGACTACTCTGCCGAAGTTGAAGACCAACAATATTTAAGACGTAAGGCAACTTGCCAAAGGGGCGCAGAATATTACAAGTCTTGCACTATGTGTGGCGATAAGGCTTATAGGGATACTTTCTTCTCTACAAAACTTGGCGACCACGACTATAAAGAAGAGAACCCAAGTGGTAAATTCATAAAGGAAGAAGCAACCAAAACTTCGCCTGCTATTTACTATAAATCTTGCGTGTGTGGAGTTGTCGGCACGGAAACCTTCTCTTACGGCGAGCCTTTGAGAGATTATACCGACCAAGAAAAGAAGGCATATGCTCCAACGTCTTTAACGATTACTCTTTACGACCCAATAAACAACGTATACGGCATTACCTACAACACTCAAAAAGAGCCTTTAAGAGCCGTTATTCAAGTTTCTACAAGCATTGATTTTTCAAACGCTATCGAATTCCCTACTTATTTTGAAAAATTCTCTGCGACAGACACAGAAGGTAGCGCTACAAGAGATTTCTTCGCTATTAAGGCAGAGATTGACTTAGATAAAAACACAACTTATTACTATCGCGCTTACGACAAATACGTAGACGTTGGTAGCGAATATACAACGCTCGTAACTAAAGACGCTACGGCTAATAGCTTTACCTTTGCTCACGTAAGCGACACCCAGTCTTCGGGCAACACGGGCGATGATTTCAATAAAGTTTTAGCGCACGTAACAAAGTCTAGCGACTTTATCGTTCATACTGGCGACGTTGTAGAATGGTCTAACCGTGAAAACGAATGGACTAATATGCTCCATAAAAACTACAGCTACTTATCTACTATACCTGTAATGGCAATTTCGGGTAACCACGAAACGACTTACCAAGCAGGCAACAAAGAAACGTATAAGCACTTTAATCACAATATACCTGTTCAAACAGATACAAACAAGGGTTATTTCTATAGCTTTGTATACGGAAACGTTAAGTTTATAATGCTTAACACAAACCGCCTTACAGGCACAAAGCTTACCGACGACCAATATGAGTGGCTTATTTCCGAGCTTGAAAACAACACGGCTACTTGGACGTTCGTTGCAATGCACAACCCAATGTATTCGGTAGGCGTTTACGGCTCTAACCCAGAGAGAAACCAAATATGCGTTGGGCTTAGAGAGCAACTACACAACATATTCGTTGAATATGGCGTAGACGTAGTTTTACAAGGCCACGACCACTTGATTTCTAAAACTCATACGCTCGGCTTAAACGGAGATAGAATTGCTCAAGAAACTCGCGAAATTGACGGCACTACTTACGCAGTAAGCAACGGTGGTGTTATATACGTAATGAGTGGAACGGGTGGTGTTCAAACACGCTCGGTTTACCTAACTAATAACGCTCTCACATACGACATAGCTTTAGACTCCCAAAAACGCTCTTGGTCAGAGTTTACTGTTGACGGAAACAAATTAACCGTTAAAATTCGCTATGCGACAAGCGCAACGGATGCTGTTGATTATAGAAGTTGGAATCTTATTAAAGACGTAGCGTAATAGGTCTTATATCGTAACAAATTAACCTATAAAAAGGGCTTAGCCAAAACGGCTAAGCCCACTTTTTTAATTTTCTTTTTGTTTATTCGTCTTTTTTCTCTTTTTTACACACTCGGTTAGCAAAAATTCAATCTGCCCGTTTATCGAGCGAAAATCATCTTCTGCCCACCTTGCAAGCTCGTTATAAAGAGAAGAAGACAGCCTAAGTGGTATCTGCTTTTTCTCTTTATCATTCATATTAATATATACTTCCTGAGTTTACTACCGGTTGCGCGTCGTGGTTACCACAAAGAACAACTAAAAGATTAGAAACCATTTGAGCCTTTCTCTCTTCGTCAAGCTCTACGAAACCACCTTCTTTAAGTCTTTCAAGAGCCATTTCAACCATACCCACAGCGCCGTCTACTATCCTTTTTCTTGCGTCGATAATTGCAGATGCTTGTTGACGTTGAAGCATAACTGCAGCGATTTCTGGAGCGTATGCAAGGTAGGTTATACGAGCCTCGATAATCTCCATACCAGCGCCCTCAACTCTCTGTTGAATTTCCTCTTTAATTCTCTCTGCAACAACTTCGCTAGAGCCCCTTAAACTACCTTCGTCTGCTAAACCGTCACCCGTTGTGTCAACGCCCGGCGCTACGTCGTAAGGATATACTTTTACGATATTTCTAAGAGCTGAGTCACATTGAAGAGAAAGGTATTCTTTATAGTTATCTACGTTAAATACTGCTTTAGCAGTATCTACAACTCTCCACATAACGGCAATACCAATTTCTACTGGATTACCCAAACAGTCGTTGATTTTTTGACGGCTATTGTTTAAGGTCATAATTTTAAGTGAAATCTTTTTGTTTGTTACAGAAAACGCAACGTTTGTGCCCATTGCTGCAACGATTGGATTTTCTGTCTTTTTAACGTCGCCACTTTGAGAAAGCTTTGTGTCTGCAGCAGGGTTTACTGCTGAACAGAAAGGATTTACGGCATAAAAGCCTTCGCCTTTTAAAGTTCCTATGTATTTACCAAAAAGCGTAACTACAAGCGCTTCTTGTGGCTTTAAAATTCTAAGACCTAAAAGTGGAATCCAACATACGCAAGCTAACACTACGCCAACAACAATTAAAGGTATATACGTAGCCACGGCGCTATAATAATACATAACGCCACCGTAGATTATTGCCGCAATGCCTGCTACTTCGAGTAAAAGGCAAAGCAAAAGAACTTGCATACCGTGCTTTTTATTAGTTAAAATCTTTTCTTGCATGATAATCTCCTTTGCCCAAATCTTTTTGGGCGATATCATTTTGATATCATTATAATACTATATGCTAAAGCAATTGTCAATAGTTTTAAAGAAAATTTTTTTGTCGCATAAAAAATGCAGACTGAAGTTTCAGTCTGCATAATTTATTATTGAATATCAAAAAGTGTTTTAACGGTTAAAGCCGTTGCACTTCCCTTTAAGATTTTAACTCTTTTTTCGCCCTTTTCCATATCAAAGAAATTGTCGCTTATAATAAGGTCGCAGTCTACCCCTTCTAGCATAACGTATTTTGCAAAAGCGTTTGCTTTAACGATTATTTCGTCGCCTATTATATTATAGGTTATTTCGGGGTTTATAAATACGTGGTTTTTAGGCTCGGTAAATAAAATACAATCTTCGCTTATTATCTCGCCATCTATTTCTAAAACCATTTGTAAATGTTCGGTTTTTACGTCTAAATCTTTTAAAGTAGCCTTATCAAGCCACTTTTTATCAAGGCTTGGCACAAAAATCTCTTCTTGCCACTCACGTTTTACGCCCCCTAAACTATCTTTAACG
>JBGUUU010000102.1:0-4823 GCA_045133775.1 Christensenellaceae bacterium | reverse complement strand
CCAAGCGGTATTTCTTCTAAAGCAAGATTTTTATCTTGCTCAGATAAACAGTCGTTCATTTTAGTATCAATAAGCCCAGGCGCTACGGCATTTACCCTAATATTTGCGCTAGCGTATTCCTTTGCCAAAGATTTAGTAAGACCGATAACTGCAGACTTTGATGCTGAATACACACCTTCGCAAGATGCGCCGACTAAACCCCACATAGAAGAAACGTTTATAATATTGCCACCTTTTTCAAGCATATGCGGTAAAACTGCCTTTGTCGCGACAAAAACACCCTTTACGTTAGCAGAAAAAACCTCGTCGAACTCTTCCTCCGAGGTATCTATTAAAGGTTTTATCTTTTGAGCAACGCCTGCGTTATTTACCAAAACGTCAATACCACCTGCGCGTTTAACAAATTCGCCGATAGCCAACTGCACTTGCTTAGGATTTCTTAAATCAAACCCAACTGCAACGCCACCTATTTCTTCAGCCAAGCTTTGAGCGCCTTGCTGATTTGAATTGTAATGGACACCGACAAAATACCCACGGGACGCAAACTCTCTACAAATAGCAGAGCCAATTCCGCCCGAACCGCCTGTTACCAATACACTTTTCATAGCTTTAAAAAAATATTAAGTGGCGTTACTATTAATTTCGCGCCACTTAAACCTTTACAAAATTATTTCTTAACTCTTTCCATGTATTCGCCAGTTCTAGTATCAACTCTTACAGTTTCACCTTCGTTAACGAACATAGGAACTTGAATTTCTACGCCTGTTTCTAAAACTGCTCTCTTAGTTGCGTTAGTTGCAGTGTTACCAGCAACGCCTGGCTCAGATTCAGTTACTAAAAGTTCAACGAAGTTTTCGCATTCAACAAGGAAGGCCTTACCTTTGTAGAACTTAACTACTACTGGGTCGTTTTCTCTAATCCACTTAAGAGCTTCTTCAACTTGATCCTTCATTAATGGTTCCATGTTGAATTCTTCGTCCATGAAATAGTATAATTCTTCATCGTTGTAAGAATATGTCATTCTCTTAGTTTCGATAACGGCATTTTCAAACTTTTCGTTTGGTTGGAAAGTTTGTTGTAAAGTTCTGCCGTCTACTACGTTTTTAAGAGTAGTTCTAACGAATGCTGCGCCCTTACCTGGTTTAACGTGAAGGAAATCTACAACTGTCCATACCTTACCTTCCCATTCAACGGTTACGCCTTTTCTTAAATCGCCTGCTTGTACCATAATTAATTCTCCTTATGTTTATCTAATTAATTTTTTTCTTGAAATTTTTCCGTCGCTAATCACAACGAGAGATTTGTCGTCTTTCATAAACGACACGTATTTTCCGTTAGACATATATGCGCTGTCTTCTATTCTTATACCAAACTTACCGTCGAAATAAACGCCCGGCTCGTTGGAAAATACCATATTGTTTTTAAGCTCTGCTTCACCCTTTACCGAAAGGGTTGGGAATTCGTGAATATTAACACCTATTCCGTGACCTAACGAGTGAGTGAAATATTTGCCGTATCCAAGACTTGTTAAGTGGTCTCTTGCAATGGCATCTGCTTCTTTACCAGTCATACCGAGAGCAATACCTTCGGCACATTTTACGTGAGCAGTTAAAGTTGCAAGATAAGCCTTTAAGAATTTTTCATCTGGCTCGCCATAGAAAAGAGTTCTCGTCATATCAGAGCAATAACCCTTATAAAGACAACCAAAGTCCATCAAAACACATTGATTTTTCTTAAGCTTTGTGTCGCCTGTTTCGTGGTGTGGAACGGCTGCATTTTTACCAAAGCCGATTATAGTATCAAACGATTTGCCAGATGCGCCAAACTTTTTAAATCTATATTCAAGTTCGTTTGCAAGCTCTCTTTCCGTAATACCTTCTTTGATAAGTGGAATAACGTCAAGCCAAGCCTTTTCTGCAATTTGACAAGCCTTTTTGATATAGCCGAGTTCTTCTTCGGTCTTAATTGCCATTTGCTCAACTATTTCTCTAGAAACGTCAACAAACTCAAAGCCCGTGCTTTCTTTGAGATAATCGAACATGGCAACTGTTGTATTTGTAAAATCAATACCGACAGTTTTTACGCCAAGCTCTTCTGCCTTTTTCTTTAAAGGGTCAAAGCCTGCGCCGAGAATTACTTCTATGCCCTTTGGCTCTAAAGCTTTTCTCGCTGCAAAAATGTATCTACTATCAACTACAAACGTCGTGCCCTTAGGCGTTAACATTACGTAGCCTGCCGTGCTATGGAAGCCGAGAAAATACTGCCTTTGCTTTTCATCGGTTATAAGTGCTAAGTCATAATTTTTAAAATTCATAATACGCCTCATTATTACTTGATATATAATATCATATTACGCGCACGCAAGTCAATTGTTTTTTCAAGATTTTACGTCGAAACGATATTTTCCGTCAAAATTTATCCCATTTTGCATAGAGTCTTGTTTCAACAAACTCAATTTCTCCGTTTTCACCATAGGTTGGCACAGGTAGTGTATCTACTGCAAAGTCCCATTTTTGCGTACATTTTGAGTCTTTATACCAACCATCAAACGCATATCCTTCACGTATAGGCTCATAGCAATAATTTTCTATAAGTCCACCTCTTTCAAAGTCATTTATAAAAAAGTACCCCTCGTTAGGCGCGCCTTCGTAATTAAACATAAATGCTGTATTTGCAGGATAAAAATAAGTTGTGTGTATGCCGTCTTTAACTTCATAGCCTTCTTTCCATTCAAAAACAAGCTTAAAGCCACAACCTTCTTTTTCTAAATCAAGGTAACGATACTTTCTGATATCCCAATCTATAGTTGTATCCTCTTTCTCTTTCAAATACTCTTTATAGATATCACCTATGATGATTGAAGGCACGTAAACTTGCCTTTCCCTATATTCATCCCCTAACATTTCCAAATCCTCCATATAACGCTCATCAATGGACGTTACTATAAATTTGGTTGCAGTATTAAGGCTAGTATAGTGACCAGCCTCATAAGGTAAATACAGTTCTTCTACACCATTCAATTCTAAAAACTCATGTTCTTTGCTCGTTCCGAACCTTGGTTTTGTTGTCGTATAGTAAGAGTAATAGTAGCCTAATATCTTTTTTTCTTTGTGTTCGAATGGTAAATAAACTTTTTTAGAACAAGACGGTTCACCTGTTGGACGCCCAGAACTATTTAACATACGCAACTCCGGTTCTGTATTTACAAGATAATACCCATCTTTCTCTTCGCTATAAATATATAAAAAAGTTCCATCCCATTCAGTTTCTGGCAAAATATATTCTCCCTTGTCTTTAAAACAAGAAACAGAGAAAATGCATAAGCAAATTACGATTGCAAAAATAAAATTAAAATTCCGCTTCATAGATATTAACTCCTTCTAAATCGTCTATTTCATGCGGATACTCTTCACCTATACAACACACTTCACAATCCTCCAAATTTCGCCGTAAAATTTCAACTTTAATCCTTCACAAAACTATTTTTGTCTGAATTCCCCTCAATTTCTGCTGTTTCACAAGCTTCTTCCTTAGCTTTATCAACACTCTCTTCAGCTTTTTGCTCAGCTAATTTTTCAATCTTTTCTTTTTCTTCACGGTGAATTTGCTCTTGCTGTTTCTTGTAAGCCTCGCCATAAAGGGCATACGTTGCCGCCGCCTTAGAAAGCGTTTTTGCATTTAATCTTTCTAGTTCGTGCCTGCAAATATCAATGTTTTTAATTACTCTTGGTTTTAAGATGATATACCAAACCAAAGTAAAGCCCAAGCACAAACCAAAAACAACCGACCATATAACGAATTTCCAAACTTCGTAAGGTTGTTCCGTATCCTTCATCACCAAAAAAATTAAGAGCACCAACGCATAGGCAATTGCCATAATAACGGTGGTTATTACCATAGATAGTCCAACGCTTCTTTTTAAATCTTGCAAACGACTTATTCTTTTAGAATAATATGCTCTCTCGCCCATTGAAGCTTTTTTTCTCGCCTCTTTTGTTGTTACCTTTTTTACGTCTTTAAATTGATCTCTTATCATAATCTTATCCCTTTTGTAAAATCTTTGTCAAAAACTGACCCGTATAGCTATTTTCTATCTTTGCAACGTCTTCAGGCGTTCCTTCGGCAACAATAGTTCCACCGCCGTCACCACCTTCAGGACCTAGGTCAACTATATAGTCTGCAACCTTAATAACGTCTAGGTTGTGCTCTATAACGATTACCGTATTTCCTGCATCAGTAAGCCTATTTAAAATGCCTACGAGTTTTTCCACGTCGTAACTGTGTAGACCCGTAGTAGGCTCGTCTAAAATATAGAGTGTTCTACCCGTTGACCTTTTTGCAAGCTCGGTTGCAAGTTTTACTCTTTGCGCTTCGCCACCGGATAACGTAGTTGCCGGTTGACCAAGTTTAATATAGCCAAGACCTACGTCTTGCATCGTCTTTATCTTGTTGTAAATTCTTGGAATATTCTCAAAATATTCAACGCCTTCGTCAACCGTCATTTCTAAAACGTCGGCGATATTTTTGCCTTTATATTTAACTTCTAAGGTTTCGTGATTGTATCTCTTACCTTTACAAACTTCGCAAGGAACAAACACGTCAGGTAAAAAGTGCATTTCGATTTTTATAATGCCGTCGCCTTCACACCTTTCACATCTACCACCCGCAACGTTAAAAGAAAATCTGCCTGCCTTATAGCCCCTTTCTTTTGCGTCGTTAGATGCTGCAAAAATTTCTCTAATTGGGGTAAAAGCCCCCGTATAAGTCGCTGGATTACTTCTTGGCGTTCTACCGATAGGCGATTGGTCTATTGCGATTACGTT
>JBGUUU010000101.1:0-4645 GCA_045133775.1 Christensenellaceae bacterium | reverse complement strand
GGGTATAGTGTATAATGCTATTATATTTATACTGGTGGATTATGTTCGGTTACGTCAAGCCTGAAAAGCCGTATCTTTATATGAAAGACGATACGTTATATAACGCCCTTTATTGTGGGGTGTGTAAAAGCATAGGCAAAACTTGCACTCAAAGCGCAAGGCTTTCGCTTACGTATGACATTGCTTTTTTCTCTGCGCTTGTTCACAACCTTGCAAATGAGGATGTTAAAATAACAAAGCAAAGGTGCATAACTCATTGGTTTAAAAGAAGACCTATGGTTAAAAGGGGAGATAGGCTTACAGATCTTTCTGCATCGATAAACGTCGAGCTTGCTTATTACAAGATAAAAGACGATATTTTAGATGGAAACGGTGGCAAGTTTAAGCTTTCATTTTTCAAGCGCTCGCATAAAAAAGTTGTGAGAGCAAAACCAGAAATTTCAAAGATAATAGAAAGAAATTATCAAGATTTGTTCATGCTTGAAAAAGATAAATGCGCTATTTTAGATATGGTTTGCGAGCCGTTTTCAAACATGATGAAAGAACTTGGCGAGTATGCCGTTGGCGAAAAAACGACCGAAAGCTCAAAAAGATTGTTTTATTATCTTGGTAAATGGATATACCTTATAGATGCGCTAGACGATTATGATGAAGACGTAAAAGAAGGTTGCTATAACCCACTTTATTATTGCTATGGCAAAAAGCCTACCGTAAAAGAGTTGTTTGAAGCTAACGGGCAAGACTTGTCGTATATCTTTTCGGAAGTTTTTGCAAGCTTAAAAGGCGCTATGCAAGAGTGTAAATTTTATTTTAACAAAGATTTAATAGAAAACGTAATTACAAGGGGAATTCCATCAGTCACCCTTAAAATACTTAAAAAAGGAACGGAAAAAAATGAACGATAGATATAATCTTTTCGGCTTAACTGAAAATTGTAGCGACGAAGAATTTGAAAGAGCATATCAAGAAAAGAGAAAAATTTATGCAGAAGATAGATTTTTAGAAGGTCAAGCAGGCAACGAAGCAGCTAAAAAGCTTACCGAGCTTGATATGGCTTATCGTGATTTAATGGCAGAGAGAAAAGAGCGTTATTTTGACAATCAACAAACGTCTAACGGCGCTTTTGATAAGGTTGAAGAGTTCATTAGAAAGGGCGACTTGCATTCTGCTCAACACGAACTTGACGAGTTTAACGATAGGGGTGCAGAATGGCATTATCTTCAAGCAGTAATTTTCTTTAAGAAAAATTGGCATAACGAAAGTAAAAAACAACTTGAAATCGCTATGCAAATGGATCCAAGTAACGACAAGTATAGAAACTCTTATCGAAAACTTGAAGAGAAGATGAAAGAGTCTGCAAACAAAAATTTCACTAGCTACAATCAAAACGGCAATGGTCAACAATATAACGAGCCACAACAAATGGGTGGCGATGGTTGTTGTCAATGGTGTTGCGAAATGGCAATTTGTAATATGATGTTAAATTGCTTTTGTAACAGCTGTGGCTAAGGTGAAAAATGAAAAAGTCTAGAGTTGTTGCATTGTCGGCCATCTGTTCGGCATTTGCAATTATATTTATGGCGATGGGCGCAATAATTCCTACCTTTGATTATTCGGGAATTTTTATGGCAAGTTTATGCACTATGCTTCCACTTTCTAAAAAGAGTTGGAAGGGTGGGCTTATGACGTATGTTGCAACAATGGCGCTTTCATTTATATTTTTCTTTGGGGCAAATCCTGCTATGGTGATAACGTATTCAATATTCTTTGGTGCGCATCCTACCGTAAGCTATTTGTTAAGAGAAAAGAAATTTAATAAAATTTTAGCAATAATTATAAAAACCATATGGTTTGTAGGTTCGCTTTTACTCGTTTATACCCTTTTTAGTAGCTTTTTGTTTGAAGACAGTATTCTAAGCAACCAAACCTTTCAAAAATACGCGTATTTATTGCTTTCAGTAGGCGGAGCGCTTTTGTTTATCGCCTATGATGCTGTTATGAAGTATTTTCAAAACGGTCTAGATAAAACTATAGAAAAACTTAAGATTTGATGGTGTATCATGGTTAAAAATGAAGAACGTGTAGGCATAGTAAGTCGTCTTGGTTCTAATGGAGAAGGCGTCTTAAAAGACGGTGATTTTACCGTTTTTGTGCCGTACGCACTTCCTAATGAAAAAATTAAATATAAAGTTCTTAAGGTTAAAAAGAACATTGTTTTTGCAAAGATTGTCGAAGTTTACACACCTGCAGAAGAAAGAGTAAGGCCAGCCTGTGCCGTGTATGAAAAATGTGGTGGTTGTCAACTTCAACACTTAAAATATAAGCTCCAATTAAAGCTTAAAAGCAAGATTGTAAAGGAATGTTTTTCTAAAATTGCCTTTATGGATTTAAGTGTTCCTATGACGGAAAGAAGTGAACTTGAATACGGCTATCGTAACAAGTTACAGCTCCCAGTAAGAGCAGAAAACTTTGGTTGTGAGATAGGTTTCTTTGCGCTCGGTAGTCATAGAATAGTTCCAATCAACAGTTGTCCTATTCAGCCAGAATGGTGCACTAGAATTATTAAAGCCGTAAAGAAATACGTTAAGATGAACGATATTTCCGTTTATAGTGACAAGGTTGGTTTTGGCCTACTTAAGCACGTTGTAGTGCGCGCTGTCGATGGAAGGCTTTTAATAACTTTTGTTATCAATGGAGATACGTTACCACACGTTAACGAGCTTATAGGCATACTTAAAGAGTATTTCAACGAGTTTAGCTTATTTGTAAATATCAATAAGCTTAACAATAACGTAATACTTGGCGATAGATTTATTTGTCTTTTCGGTAAAGATAAAGTTTTAACAACTGACTGTGGCATAAAATATGAAATCGGTCCAGAATCGTTTATGCAAGTAAATGATAACGTTAGAAGACGTATTTATCAAGAAGCAGTAAAGGTTTCTGGCATAGATGAAGAAACGGCAGTTATCGATGCGTATAGTGGCGCTGGTATGCTCACTGCAATTTTCGCTCAAAGAGCTAAAAAAGCAATTGGTATAGAAATTATTAAAGAAGCAGTTGATTGCGCAGATTCTCTCAAGAAGATAAACGGTCTTTGGGAAAAGATGGAAAATATTTGCGCCCCTTGTGAAGAAGCTTTACCAGAAATTTTAGCAAGAGAAAAAGAAAATTGCGAAAAAACCGTTTTAGTTTTAGACCCACCAAGACAGGGCGTGGACGAAAAACTTATAAACGTTATTAAAGAAGTTAAGCCACAAAAGATAGTTTACATATCTTGTTCGCCACAAACCTTAGCGCGTGACGTAGGTCTTTTAACCGATACTTTAAAGCGCAATGGCAACGACCTTATTAAAAACGAAGAGCCAAACCCAATTTACGAGCTTGTTGAAGTTAAACCATACGATATGTTCCCACAAACCAAGCACGTAGAAACGCTCGTATGTCTTAATCTTATATAAGTATTAAATAAGCCTGCTCCGTAGCGAGTGGGCTTTTAATATAAAATATTAAAAAATTGTTGATTTTCTTTTAAAAAAATTGTAAAATATGTTTAGTAAACAAAGGAGAAAAGTAAATGAAAATAGCTCTTATCGCACACGATAAAAAGAAAAACGAGATTATAGAACTTTCAAAAAAATATAAAGACGTGCTTGCAAAATACGAATTATATGCAACGGGTACAACAGGCACGCTTATTATGGGCGAAACAGGTTTAAAAATTCAAAGGATGAAGAGTGGTCCACTCGGTGGCGATCAACAAATCGGCGCAATGCTTGCAAACGGAGAGATTGATTTAATTATCTTTTTAAGAGATCCACTCACTGCGCAACCACACGAGCCAGACGTTTCTGCGCTTTTAAGGCTTTGCGACGTTCAAAAAATTCCACTTGCTACAAACGTAAGTAGCGCAACCATTATTTTAGAGTCGCTCAAAGACGGAAAGTTTTTTGAACAGTTGTAAAAAGTAGATTATACTGTTTTAGTAAGACGAAAATAAGCCCCAAAATGATTGCAACGACAATTATTGTGGGGCTTTTGTTGACATGTTAAAATAAAAGTGCTAAAATTTGATATGTAAGTTACCACTTTAAGTGGTAAAGGAGATAATATGGACTATTTAAAGGACATAAACGATAAATTTCCAATTCGTAAAACTGAAGAGCAAAAAGATTCTTTTAGAAAATACGTCGTTGCAAAGGCGATTGAAAATGGTGCAAATGCTCGGGTTGAAAAATTAGATAAGCATAATAACGTTGTAATAGGCAATCCACAAACGGCAAAAACTATTTTTACTGCTCACTATGATACCCCTTGCGCGTCGCTTTTCCCAAATTTGATGACACCAAGAAATAAAGGACTTTTTTATCTTTATCAGTTTGTAATTATATTTGCATTTTTAGCAATAGCTTTAACTCCTGCCATTATTATCGGTATGGGTATATTACAAAGCGAGTTGGCATATGCAGGAATATTTTTAGTTTTGTATTTTGGGCTTTTCTTTTTATGTTTTAAAACGTTTACAAACAAGCACAATGCAAACGATAACACGTCGGGCGTTGCAACTATTTTAACCTTAATCGAAAAACTGAGTAGCGAGCAGTTAGAAAAGGTTGCGTTTATTCTTTTTGATAACGAAGAAAAG
>JBGUUU010000100.1:0-9712 GCA_045133775.1 Christensenellaceae bacterium | reverse complement strand
ACGTAAAGCTCTTGAAAAAGAGAAGACAGCGACAACTCTATTATTTTAGTTGAAGAAGCTATTTCGTCAATTTTCTTTTCGTTTTGGCAATCTAAAAGGCATAGCCTTGCGCCTGCTAAGCTAGAATTGCCTATAGTTTTAGCAGTTTTTGCAAGTTGTTTTGGCAAAAGACCTGTTAGCCAAGCGTTTTCAACGTTCATAAAAAATCCAAGCCCACCAGAAATAAAGGTCGTTTGTATTTCTTCTAATAAAACGCCACATTCGTTAAGCAAGGTTTCAATACCTGCGCAAATTGCAGCTTTAGCAAGTTGATATTGCCTAATGTCTTTTTGGGATAAATAAACCGTTTTAGTAAGATAAAATTTATCATCTACTAGGTTTTGACATAAAGGGGAGTCGTTTTTTTGCAACAAGCCGTATTCGTCGATAATTTTTTCGCCTAGTAAAACTGCTACTAAATCGATAAGCCCACTACCACAAATTCCTACTGGAGTGACGCTATTTACCGTGCAATATTTAAGCTCGCCGTTTTCAATAAAAACCTTATTGATTGCGCCTGGAACGCCAATCGTGCCACACTCTATACTAGCTCCTTCAAGAGCAGGTCCTGTTGCAGTTGACGTTGCAAAAAGTTTTCCTTGGTGACAAAGAACAATTTCTCCGTTTGTGCCAACGTCTATAAGAAGTTGCGTTTTTTGGCTTTCAAACATTTTACAAGCTAAAACTCCTGCAGTTACGTCGCTACCTATAAATCCACTTACAGAAGGTAAAACGTAAACCTTTTTAACGGGAAGAGATAGCGTTTTTCCGTCTAATACTTGCGCGCTTGTAAAGATGGGAGAAAATGGATACGTGCCTATAGGCGAAGGGTCTACCCCTAAAAAAATATGTAGCATAGTAGTATTTGCAGAAACAAAAAGCTCGCCTATAAGCCGGTTATCTGCAAATTCTTCTATTATTTGTCTGGTTTTTTCTAGTATTAAAGATTGTAGACTGCGCAAATTTCCTTCATTGCAAGCTTTAATGCGATTTAATACGTCTGCGCCATATACGCCTTGTGGGTTTAAACAAGAATGTTTTTTTAAAACTTCTCCACTTTTTAGGTCGACAAGGCAAGCGCATAGGGTAGTAGTGCCTATATCAAGAGCAACGCCTAAGCCTTCTTTTTTGCTATCCGTTTTATATTCTTCAAACTCGTTAAAACTAGTTTTTGTCGTGGGATACAATTCAATACAAATATCTTCAATTACTTTAGCCCTGCAAGATAAGATATTCCCGGCTTTATCAGGCGACTCATCTAGAACTTTACCACTCAAAAGGCGAACTTTGCATTTCCCACATTTGCCGTTTCCTGCGCAGTCTGCAGACACGAAATAGTTGTGCTTGCGCAAAAAATCAAGAAGATTTATGCCTATAGGGTGTGAAAACTCTTTTTTTATACCGTTTTCATCTATGACCGTTATCATTTTAATATAGCTTTAGCGCAATCGGCGGCAGTTGCGGCGTCTGGTGTAAAAAAGTCTGCGCCAATTTCTTTTGCAAATTGCTCTGTAACAGGTGCGCCACCTACCATAATTTTAACCTTGTCGCGAAGCCCTGCTTGCGTAATCGCGTCAATGACGTCTTTTTGGTAGCCCATAGTGGTTGTTAAAAGAGCAGATAAACAAACTATATCTGCATTATTGTCTATAACAGCTTGCACGATTTTTTCTGCAGAGCAGTCTACGCCTAGGTCTACAACCTTAATTCCCGCGCCTTCTATCATCATTTTTACAAGGTTTTTACCTATGTCGTGAACGTCGCCCTTTACCGTGCAAATAACGGCAGTTCCAATAGGTTCTACACCTGCGTTAACCAAAAGTGGTCTAAGTATTGCAAGGGTCATATTCATAGCTCTTGCCGCAATTAAAACTTCCGGCACGAAAATTTCATTGTTTTTAAATTTTTCACCTATAACGCTCATACCTGCTATAAGTGATTTTTCAAGCACGTCTTTTGGGCTTGTGCCAAGTGAAAGTTCTTCTTGAACAATTGCAACTAATTCTTTCGCTTTACCCTTTTGTAAAAGTAAAGACATTTCTTCAAATCTATCCATATTAAACCCCTTTATAAAATTCTTTTATTGCTTGGTAATAAGCGTGAATATTTTGCCAATTTGCATCGTGTGGGATATCGCATCCTGAAGAAATTACAAAATTAGAGTAATCTTTACACTCTTCAAGAAGGTTAGTAACCTGCGTTTTAATACTGTCAACCGAGCCGTTTTTAAATTGGCTAACAGGGTCGATATTTCCCATAACGATAACGTCTTTAGGCACGATTTTTAAAACTTCTTTCATATCGACAGCGTTGCCGAAATGATATGCAGAGCAGTTTGTCTTTAATATTGAATCCATAATTTTGAGTGTGGTATTGCCACAATTATGATATATAACTGCAAAATTTTCATCTTTTACTGCTGATGAAATGCGTTTTATGTAAGGCTCTGAAAATTCACTTGCAAGCTCTGGCGATAATAGCCCTGTAAGTGGCTCTGCAATAATGATGCCGTTTGCGCCAGCTTTTTTATATGCCTTGGCATATTCGGTTAAAAACTCCGTGCATTTTTGCAAAACGGAATGAACAAGCTCTGGCTCGGTGTAGCAACAAACAAGAGCTTCGGTAACGTCTAAAAGCCTACCTGCAAGCGAAAAACTGCCTATAATTCCTGCAAAAATAGGTCTATCGACGATTAGCTCTTTTGCTTTTTTTACTGCGTCTATATAAATTCCCGTGCGTTTAGCCCCAATAGGTGGCACGGCTAAATTTTCAGCATCTTCTATGCTAGTTATAAGCGAACCGATAATGGTTGGAACGTCGTTTTCGGCAAACTCTACGTTAGAGCCAAAAGCCTCTGCTTCTACAGATAAATCCATAAAACTTACCGACGCTAAAGACGGAGTTTGGTCTGCAACTAATTTCATACCTTTTGCTTGCAAATCGCTACTTGTAACAAGGTCTTTTACCGTGCAACCGAGTTTGGAAATTGACGGAAAAGAAAGTAGCGGCATAGATTTTTTCTCATTTGTGGATATTAAACTGTTAAGCCAGTTATCCATATTAAATTTAGTCATTATGTAATCCCCTATATTGTTTAGGCGTTACGCCGTAAACCTTTTTAAAGTTTTTATAAAAAGTAGGAACATCTTTAAATCCACAGTCTTCAATTATTTGCGAATTGCTTAGATTTGTGTTACTTAAAAGCGTTGCAGAGCGTTTTATTCTAAGGTTTTTTACGTAATCTGCAAAATGTTCCCCACACTCTTTGTATAAAAGCTTGCTAAGGTGTGATTTACTAACAAAAAGTGTTTTTGCCAAGCAGTCTAGCGTGAAGTCTTGTTTATAGTAATTTTCTAGGGTGAGCCTTACGGCGCGAGAAACGAGCGCGCTTTGCTTTTGGGGAAGTGATTGAGCGCCGTTAGCCTTAAACGTCCACCTAGAAAGAAAAATTAGTAAAGTTTTTAAATAAGCAACTGAGTTTTCCTGCCAAAAGGCTTCCTTATTTGACAACTCTTCTTTTATAATATCGCAAATGGAACTAACTCTACCTAATTGTTCATCAGAAAGTCTTATATAAGCAATCATAGGGTCTTTTTCAAAAATCCCAAAGCAAAAAGACTTGTTTTTATTGTGCGCTAAAAGTTTTTCATCAAAAAGGACGTTTAAAACAGTTGGAAAATCGCCGCCAGCATTGCCAAAATAACTGTGTGGAACACCCGTATTTAAGATAAATACGTCGCCTTTTTTGCACTCGTAAGTTTTATTCCAAATCCTATGTATTCCACTACCTGAAACAACAACGCTAAACTCTATAAAGTCGTGAAGATGAAGGTCGGAGAGAGTGCAAGAAGAGTTGTATGGAGTAGGACAATCTACTACGTTTGTGAAAATAGGACTGTTAGAGAGATAATCCTTTTTTGTAAAAAGTAAAGGTTTGTTACTTATCGTCATATTTTATTCTCTTGCAAGTTTATAAATTAGGTTATAGGCAAATTCTAAGTCTTCAATAGAGCAATGGTTTTGAACGAAGTGAGAAGTGCAACAAATCCAACGCTTGCCTTTTAGGTTTGCAAAAACTCTTCTAATTTCTTTTTCGAGCTTTTCTCTTGGGAGAATACCTATTGCCGATTGAACGCAAATTCCACCCATTATACCAAATTTGTCGCTGTATTTTTCTAAATATAAGTCGTGCCCCATACCTGCGTTTTCTTGCCAAGGATGAACGAGATCTATTTTTAGGTCAACAAGTTTGTCGGTAACTCTTGAGATACAACCATCGGAGTGCAAACTTGTAAACACACCTTTAGAATGAACGTGGTCGATAACTTTTTTAAGGTTAGGGTATATTAATTCTTGCCAAGTGCTAGGGCTAAACATAAGGTCTTTTTGAGAACCCCAGTCGTCTGATATATGAATACAGTCCACGCCTAGGTCTATGCACTTATCTGCAAAGGCAATAGCCCAATCCACTTGTCTTTCGTAAAGTTTTGCAATTTCATCTGGGTAAAGAGCAAGCCACATAAGTTGATTTTCAATACCGAAAGCGCTGTTAAAATGCTCAAAAAACCCTGGTGTTTGAACGTAGCAAAACCTATTTCTTTTTTTGTGGTGGGCTACCCCTTCTTTAACGCCGATAAAGGAGCTTTCATCCGTGAGTGGAGAAAAAAAATCTACGTCTAATAAAAGGTCTGGCGTAAGTTCTCCGTTTTGCTCGCCTATTTTAGAGATAAGTTCAAGGTTTAATCCGTGTAGGCCACCAAAAATATGCGCCATATCAAATTCATATTTGTCTTCAAAATTTGCAACCGAGCCCCATTTAGCCGTAATTTCATCTCTTAAATTTTCTACTACCCAACCGTAGATAGGTTGACGGTCAAAAGTCTTGCCCTGAAGAAGGTTTTTTACTCTTTCGCAACTATTCATATAGCTCTCCTTAATACTAATTAGAAAAAGTTTATCATAAACAAAACAAAAAGTCAATAGGGCGTAATTTCAAAAAAACTGCTTTTTAGGAAACAAAACAATATAGTTATAAAGATTGGTTTTATCAAAAGTAGTAAGCTGTGTTTTTTATTGAACAAAAAAATATAAGGGCTATTGACAAAATAGAATATCGTGCTTTATAAAAACCGTAAAAGCAAAACGAGCCGAGCGAAATTTCGCTCGGCTCGTATTTATTGTTTAGCAAATTTTATAATTTTGCAAGTGCTGTTTTGCAATGTATCGCTTGCTACTAAAAGCTTGCAAGTAATAAGGGCAATATCCTTTAAAAAACTTTGCAAGTGGGTTGTAATTGCATTATTTTTCTAGTAAATACTTATACATATTAACGGCTAGCAAATTCCAACTTTGGAAACCGAGATTATGAACGCCTTCGCATGTGTCAGGGTCGTAATACTCGTGCATTTTTCCGTGTTTTTCAATGTCTTTACCAAACGTAAGAATTGTTTTTTCGGCAAGTTCTTTCGCTTCTCTTTCGTATCCGTAATTTATAAGACCAACAAACGTCATATAGTTGGCGATTCCCCAAATAGGACCTGTCCAGCAAGAAGGGTTTCCAGATACTACCACTCTATACATTTTTTCTGCTTTAGATAAAGAGCGAACACCACCGTTTGAGTAAAACGTCTTTTCGTTAAGGTAGTTTTCTTTTACCATTCTTTCGGCTTGCTCTTTAGTGGCGATATTTGCCCACATTGCCATAAAGCCTGACCAAACGTCGATTTTTTGCAATAAGAAACTATAATTTCTAGGGCAACCCTTGTGCATTTCGCTGTTATCGTCAATAGGTCTAAGATTTAAGTCTGCGCTGTAGAAAAAGCCGTTTCGTTCATCCCAAAGACCGTCTCTAATGCAGTCTTTCAACTCGTTAGCCCTTTTAGCGTATTTGTCGGCTTCTGTTTCTAAGCCTAAATTTTTTGCTATTATTGAAACAGACAAAATTTCTTTATACGTTAAGCAGTTTAAGTAGATAGTTGCCGAGCTTTTATCAGGGCGATAGAACACGCAAGGGTCGTTGTCGATGCCGATTGCAACGTCGTTAAGCCAAAAATATAAGCCAGATTCGTGACGGCAATGCTCGTAGTAAAAATCTACGAATCTTAAAAGAAGAGAAAATTTTTCCCTAAGCCACTCGTAGTCCCCGTTTTGTTCGCAAACGAAAAGTGCGTGTTGAGCAAGGCAAGGCTTGTGCACGTTCATATTGATTTTTTCGTTATACGTAGGGCTTGCCCAATTTGGAGTTATTAAAATAGGTATTCTACCTAGGCTATCTACGTTGTCTAAAAAGTTTAATACGCAACCTTTTTCGTATTCGCCGATATCTTCCGTAGATGCAACTTCACGAAGGGCGATATTAGTAGTCCAACTGTCCCAATCCCAAAGAGATTCGTAAACGCTACCAGGGACAATGTATTTGTGTTTCATAATGCCGGCAGGCTCGCGAAATACCTTTTTGTAGTTTTCTTTTGCGTAATTTAATATTATTTCGCCGTATTTTTCAACTTGATTATCCATAAATTTTCCCTTTTATTATATTCGCTGTGTGTTTGTAAAAACCAACGAAAAACAGCATACACAAAGCATACACCAACGCATAGCAAAAGTCAATAAATATCGTAAAATTGTGCTTTTTTAGTAATAAAAACCCACCAAAGTTCGCCTTTAACGAAAAGTGGTGGGTTTTGTTTTAAGTGAATACTACTATATAACGTTTAATTTGTTTGAAATTAAGTTATAAACAATTAGTCGATAATAGCCTTAATTCTTCTAACACCTGCAGAAGATGCTTCTTCTTTCTTAATCTTAAAGTGGTGAAGTTCGCCAGTAGTTTTAGCGTGTGGGCCACCGCAAATTTCTTTACTGTAATTGCCCATTGTATAAACCTTAACCTTTTCGCCATACTTGCTGTCGAATACGCCTTCTGCGCCTTGCGCTTTTGCTTCTTCAACGGTAAGTTCTTCAAGTGTTACAGGAACGTTAGCAGATATAGCGTCGTTTACCCACGCTTCGATAGCAGCAAGCTCTTCTGGGAGAAGTTTACGTGGGAAGTTAAAGTCGAAACGAAGTCTTTCAACGGTAATGTTAGAGCCTTTTTGGTGAATGCCGTCGTCGCCTAAAACTTTCTTTAAAGCAGCGTTCAAAAGGTGAGTTGCCGTGTGAAGTCTAGCAGTAGTATCGTTTTGTTCAGCAAGGCCCCCCTTAAACTTTTGCTCGCTACCTGCTTTAGATTTTTCAATGTGCGCTTGTTCAGCAGCCTTATAGCCTTCTTTATCTACTGTAAAGCCTTTTTCTTTTGCAAGCTCTTCAGTAATTTCAATTGGGAAACCAAAGGTGTCGTAAAGTCTAAATGCAGTTTTACCAGGGAAGATATCGCCCTTGATAAAGTTTACAACCTTGTTAAACTCTTTTAAGCCGTCAGATAAAGTTTTAGAGAACTTTTCTTCTTCTTTATTGAGTTCGTCGTAAATCTTTTGTTCGTTTTCTTTAAGCTCGGTGTATACGTCAGCGTATTTTTCAACGTAGCACTTAGCGATTTTTGCAAGGCTACCTTCTGGAAGTTCAAGCGTTCTGCCAAATCTAACAGCTCTACGAATAAGTCTTCTTAAAACGTAACCTTGGTCAACGTTTGATGGAACAACTCCACGTCTGTCGCCAATAAGGAAAGTAGAAGTTCTAACGTGGTCGAGAATAATTCTAAAAGCTTTAGTAATTTCTTCGCTTTCATCGTATTTTTTGCCAGTAAGCTCTTCAATTTTAGCCTTTGCGCCTTGGAATGGGTCAGTTTCGTAAACTGTCTTATATCCGTTAGAAATGCAGAGAACACGCTCTAAGCCCATACCCGTATCAACGTTGTGTTGCTTGAGTTTTGAGTAGTTGCCCTTGTCGTCTTTGAAAAACTCCATAAATACGTTGTTCCATATTTCAAGATATTTTCCACAGTCGCAAGAAGGGTCGCAGTTTTCAGAGCAAGGCGCGTAGCCACGGTCTATAAACATTTCGGTATCAGGGCCACATGGACCGGTAGTTCCTGCTATCCACCAGTTATTCTTTTTAGGAAGATAGAAGATTTTTTCCTTAGGAATACCGCGTTTTTCCCAAACGCTTGCGCTAAATTCATCTCTAGGAGCGTCTTCGTCGCCTGCAAATACGGTAACTGCAAGGTCAGAAACAGGAATGTCAAGATAGTCTTTGCTAGTTAAAAATTCATAGCTCCAAGAAATAGCGTCTTCTTTAAAGTAGTCGCCAAGCGACCAGTTGCCGAGCATTTCAAAAAAGGTAAGGTGAGATGCGTCGCCAACTTCTTCGATATCGCCCGTTCTAACGCACTTTTGAACGTCGGTAAGTCTATTGCCTGCTGGGTGCTTTTCGCCAAGAAGGTAAGGCACGAGTGGGTGCATACCTGCAGTTGTGAATAAAACCGATGGGTCGTTTTCTGGAATAAGACTTGCCGATGCAATTATTTTATGACCTTTTGATGCAAAAAAGTCAAGATACATTTGTCTTAAAGTTTCAGAAGTTAATTTCTTCATATTTTCTCCTTAGCACCACTTTTAGTCGTGCTATAATTTTTTACTGTTTTATACGTTTATGCGCTTTAATTGCAAGCGCAATTCGCTTTACATTATATATTAAATATTAAAATTTGTAAATTATTTTATAAGTCTTCTTTCAAACTTTTGTAGCGTCTGCAAGATAAAGGGCTTTCTAAATCAAAATCGCAGTAGCCGTTTGTTTGCCACACGCAATTTTGGCAAGAAGGCTTGTCCTTTGTGCTTTGGGGGTTTAAAGCCTTATCAAAGCTTTGGCAAGTTTCTTCTTCAAGGTTTATAATGCAACCGTCTTTAGGGTTAAAGTTTTTGCAGTAAACACACTTAATATCAAACATAAGTAAGCCTATATGTTAGTTATTTACGCTTTTTTAACCGAAACGCCGTCTTTAGAAATCATAACTAAATAGCCTTTTGCAAGAATTTCAGCTCTTAAAGCGTCGGCTGTAGCATAGTCTTTACTTTGTCTTGCATCTTGCATTTTATTTGCAAGCTTGGTAATTTCTTCAGGCACTTCTTCTTTGTGAGTTGATTCATATTTAGTAACGAATTCACTTGGGTTTTTAGTGAAAATGCCTAAAAGTGAATAAGTCTTTTTAATTTGCGCGAGCATATTTCCTGCCGTTTGGTCTTTGCTTGCAACTAACGTCTTAATCTTTTTAAAGTAAGCAAAAAGTTCGGAAAGCGCAAGGGCTGTGTTAAAGTCGTCGGAGAGAGCTTCGTCAAATTTCTCGTCTATTTCTTTGTATTCGCCTTCGATTTTAATGCCTGCCTTTTGTGCGTTATCAAACACCTTATAAAAATCGTAAAGGTGCTTTTCTGCATCTGGGAAAAGGTCGTCGGTTATGTTTATATCGTTTCGGTAGTTTGTAGAAAGAAGAGCAAATTTAATAACTTCGTTAGAGTGTTTTTTAAGAAGGTCGCTCATAAGAAGGCTATTGCCAAGCGACTTGCTCATCTTTTGACCGTTTACCTTAATAAGTCCGTTGTGCACCCAATATTTAACGAATTGTTTACCAGTTAAAGCCTCAGTTTGGGCAATTTCGTTTTCGTGGTGTGGGAAAATTAAATCTCTTCCGCCACCGTGAAGGTCGATTTGCTCGCCAAACGCTTCTTTGTTCATA
>JBGUUU010000099.1:0-4153 GCA_045133775.1 Christensenellaceae bacterium | reverse complement strand
TCAAAAAGCGATAGCAGGTGGGATAGACCTTGTTGGTCATCCCAGTTGCTATCGCTTTTTAGAAACGCAGTATTGCGAAGTATATAAAGTTTTAAATTAGAGGTGTTTGTTGCCACGCGCACTAAGCCTTCCCGCTGGGTCGATTTCGCCCGACTTCATAAGAGCAACTTTAGTAAGGAAAGGACCAACTATCTCGTAAATTAAAACTGAGAATAAGGTTATGCTTGCAACGAGAGCGCCTATTTCGCCCAACTTTTCTGTTGCAATGTTTGCCATACCAAGGGCTACGCCTGCTTGTGGGAAAAGCGTTATACCGAGATATTTTACAACGTTAGGCTCTGCGCCTACGAATTTTGCGCTTGCATATGCACCGAAGTATTTACCGACACAACGGAAAACAATATATACAACACCAATCAATACGATAAGCACGTCACCAAAGAGCGTAAGGTCTAATTCTGCACCACTTATAACAAAGAATAAAAGATATAAAGGCGCTGTCCAACGGTCTAACCTATCCATAAGTTCTTCGGAGAAATCACAGCAGTTGCAGAATACCGTGCCGAGCATCATACAAGTTAAAAGTGAAGAAAACGCTACGTGCACTTCGCCAATTTTAAACTCAAGCATAGAAATTGCTACGGTTAAAAATACAAATGCTACTGAAACAGTAAGTCTTTTTGAACGAGAGTGGAAAAATCTTTCGAAATATGTAATCATAAAGCCCATTATTGCGCCAAGGCCAAGTGATAACACAACCTCAATAACAGGTTCTAAAATAACAGATAATATGCTTATTTGACCTAACTCGATAGCTTTTGCAATACCAAACGATACTGCAAAAAGAACTAAACCTACGGCATCGTCAATTGCAACTACAGGAAGGAGTGTATCCGTTACAGGACCTTTTGCCTTGTATTGACGAACAACCATAAGAGTTGCGGCAGGAGCGGTTGCAGATGCAATAGCACCTAATATAATTGCAGCTGACAAAGGGAACTTATCAGGAATGATAAAATGCAAGCCGATAAGCGCAGCATCAACTACGAGCGTTGCAGTTAAAGCTTGAAATATACCAATTATGGTAGCCTTTTTACCAATTGCTTTAAGTTGTGATAAACGAAATTCGTTACCGATTGAAAAAGCAATAAAACCAAGCGCAACCTTAGAAATTATTTCAAACGATTCAACTTCTTCTTTACTTGTAAAGCCTAAGCCTTCAACACCGAACAAGCCCAAGCACCAAGGTCCTATAATTATACCCGTTACAAGATAAGCCGTTACTGCTGGAAGCTTAATCATTTTTGCTACTCTAGAAAGCATTAACCCAACGATAAGAGCTAATGACAAACAAAACAAAATCTTCTCCATAGTATTCTCCTAAATATATAGCCCAATGATTGTAATACTTTAATTTACAAAAGTCAACGGCTTTTAGGTATGTTAAAATATTTATTTTAATTTTTTTTGTTTTTATTAATTGCAATTGACAAAATTTTAGCACAAGTGTATAATTGTTTTTATAAAAAATTTTAATTTAAGGAGAAATCAAATGAAAAAGTTTTTTGCCGAGTTTAAAAAATTTATCACACGTGGCAATATCGTAGATATGGCTGTCGGCGTTACAGTTGGTAGCGCGTTTACTGCGATTGTTAACGGTCTTACCAACCACGTTTTAAAACCACTTATTAATAACGTATTAAGAGTTGTTTTGCGAGGATCCTCTTTGAATGAAGTTTATTACTTCTTACACAAAGTAGAAGTTAATGGTGTTGTTGATCTTAATCAATCAATCTACATTGACTGGGGTGCAATTATCAACGTAGTAATTAACTTCCTTATTATTGCTTTCGTTCTTTTCACTATAGTAAAAGTTATCAATCATATAAAAGAAAGTCAAGAAAAACTTGAACAAGCACTTACTAAAGGTAAACCAACTAAAGAACAAAAGAAGGAACTTAAGGCTGCAGGCATTAAGCTTAGCAACAAAAAGGCTGTTAAAGAGTATTTAGAGAATAAGGCTAAAGAAGCTGAAGAAGAAAAACTCGCAGAAGAAGCTGCAGCAGCTGAACAAGCAAGACTTGATAGACTTGCTAACCCAACAACAGAAGATTTACTTAAAGAAATTCTTGCGACAATGAAAAAGCAAGCATAACTTAAAAACATAAGCAAAACACCCCGTTTGACAACCAAACGGGGTGTTGTTTTTATATTGATTATCTTATAAAGTTTGTAGATACTCTCTTCTCTTTTTCTGGAAGACCGTATTTTTCTTTGCCAAGCGCAATAGATTTCATTAAAAACGCCATATTTTTTGCAAGCGTTCTCATTTGTTGTAAGCCTTCTTCATCTTGAGTTGCTTCGCCTGCAAGCCCACCGAAAACACCGTTCCAATACTGACCTGACGCCACAGGCATTCCACTAATTGTGAAATACTTATTCAGCACGTCAAAGGTTGCCGTAGTGCCACCACGCCTTGCAACTGCAACGCATGCGCCAACCTTCATTCTTTTATCTACGTAGCCACCACTACTTTGGAACATTCTATCAAGCACGGCAATAAGCGTTGAGTTTGCAGACGCATAATAAACAGGGCTACCAACAACTAAACCGTCGGCATCTTTAAAAGACTCAACTATCTCGTTTACACCGTCATCAAACACGCATTTACCAATTTTTCTGCACCCACCACAAGCAACACAGCCACGAATAGGCTTATGCCCTACTTGTATTAGTTCAACTTCTATTCCTTCGCTCAAAAAGACCTTTTTCATCTCTTCTAATGCAACTTGAGTGTTGCCGTTTGCCCTTGGGCTACCGTTTAACATTAAAACCTTCATTTTTCCACCTTTTTATCAAAAAAACAAACTATAAGTCGATTATTTCATTTTTGATAATTTTTAACATTTTTCGAGCCGACAGATTTCGACGGCTATTTTACCTGATTTTCGTCAATCTTTAAATGACAAATTTATACATTATTTTTATTTCGTCGTCTTTACGAAAAAGTCGTTAAACATTGCACCACCCGTAGGATATGGCCCATGCTTTACTAGCGATGGCAAATGACAAACCTCTAATTCTTCGCCAACAAGCCTTATTAGTGTTCCTCCCGTATTACCGGGCACGTGATAATCGTATTGACCTGTCTTTAAGCCAAATACCCACTTAATTCCTTCGTAATTAATACACGTGCTAACTGAATGCTCGTGCCCAACGAAAACCCCTTCGACCCTATTTCTCTTTAAAAAGTCCAAAAGCCCTTCACACTTTCCTGGATGCCCCTTTTCAAGTCTAAAACCAAAGTCTCCGTCTTTTTGTTCAACGTCAACACCTATCGTAAAGAAGTCCCAACGCGTTTTTGCGTAGCCCTTTATAACGGGTATATCAAAAAACTCGTCAGTTGGAATATGGTAGCCCATAATTGCAGGGATTTTTTTACCTTGCGCCTTTTCTATTTTGTCAGCACAAGAATTAAAATATTCTAACTGATCGGGGAAAATGCCAGGAATTTTTTCAATCAACTCATCAGTGCCGTTACCACAACCATTAGAATCTGCCATATATAAAACACGCACAAGCTCGTCGCCGATAGCAACGCCAACCGTATAATTTCCGTTACCCGTTACGTTACCAGTTTTAAAAAGACAATACTCGCTATTTTCAAATCTTTGATTTTGCCATCTTACGCCCATTTTTGATTCGTTATCATGGTTACCGTAAACAGGTGCCCAAGGAATTTTAAAGGAATCCATAAAGTTACAAAACCAATCAAGGGTTTTTCCGCTATCATCAAACTCACCGTAAATAATATCGCCTGTTATGAAAATTAAATCGGGACAAGACTGAGCAATTAAAGAGCGAATATGCGCACCGCTTTGAGCCTCGAAATTTTCTCTCGTCCAAGCGTCAATTTCGTCTTGTCTAATTCTATCGGGCGTACGCTGTTGCGAAGAATCTATAAATTGCATATCGGTAATTTGCAAAAGCTTTATAGTCGTACCCTTTCTTTTTTCGTCTAAAACGACAACGCTATTGCATCCGTCAAAGTGTTTAGGCAAATTATTTTTTAATATCATAGTCTATATCCTCCATATTAATCTCTAAAAAGTTTAAATTTTTAATAAAAGCTCGCCTATAAGTCGTTTATTTA
>JBGUUU010000098.1:0-2785 GCA_045133775.1 Christensenellaceae bacterium | reverse complement strand
AAAACTGAAGGTTGGCGCAGAAATATTGTCTGGAATTGAAACTTCTTCAGACTCTGATTCTGAAACTTCTTCAGACTCTGGCTCGCTTTCTACTTCGCTTTCAGACTCAACGCTCTCGTAACTTTCAACTGCTGGTGGAGTTGAAGGTTTAGTTGGTGTTTGCTTTTTAGAACAGCCTGCAAATACTGTAAAAATAAGTGCAAGTGACGTAAGCAAAACTAACAAAAATCTTTTTTTGCTCATAATTTCTCCTTACATTTTAATATTTAAACAACAAAAATTGTTATTACCTTTTAGCTTTGTTTTAGCTTACTGCGTAAACGAAATTCTCTATTTTAACAAACGAATCTACAGTAAACGGACTTGTAAAGCCTGCTCTTGTTAAGTTGCTTACAAAACCGCCGTCTTCATTATGCTCTTGAATTAAATTTACGTATGCGTTTCTTGCCGTTTGCGTGTTTTCATCTGCCATAACGTATAGGCTAAACGCTACTACACCAGAAGTTGCGTAGCTTAGATAATATAGTGGTTGCTCGGCTACAACCATTCTCCAATATTTGTTTATATCGGTAATATTGCGAACAAAGCTTTCGCCACCATATCTCAAGCAAATGTTGTTGATTACTCTGTCAAAGTCTTGCGACGTGTAACTAGTTACGTCATTTGTGTAAACGTGATATTCAAATTCATCGATTATCGTGCATACTAAAACCGTGCTTAAAATACTTGAAAGCTCGGCAAGCTCTAACACTTTAAAGCTAGATTCGTCTAACTCGTTAGACAAATAATTTAAAAGCAACATCTCGTTACCTTGAGAATGCGTTTCTTTTAAATCCATTGACGCCGTGCCTTGTTCAACGTGTCTTCCAGCAAAGTAGTGACCTATCTCGTGCGCAACTGTAAACACGTCTTGATATTTTGGCCCAAAATAACAGAAAGACTTGTTATATGCAGGCATATGCGCCGTAAAAGCCATTTCTCTTGAGTTTGCGCCGTTTGCAAACATAACGTTTTGATTGTCGAACGCGTGAGTTAACTCGCTTTCAATTTCTGCCTCGTATGAAGCAACGTATCCTTCCCAATAATTTGTTGAAGTTGTATAATACGCGTCGTAAGATATAGATTTTAAGAAATCTTCTTCTTTTGAAGTGATCGAATTTTTTGCAACTTTAAGGTCATTTTTAAGCCTTTGTATTACGCCCGGCACTTTATTAGACACGTTGGTTCTAAATGATGTTAATTCTTTTACCGAATAGTCTCTATCATAAATGTAGTTAGATGCGTATTCGTAATAATTGGTAAAGCCATAAGATTGAGCGATTTGATTGTTTTTTATTACGATTTGCTTATATATCTTAGCCGTTTCTTCATTGTAGTTTTCTGCATCTTCATCAATAGACGCGTATTCCATTTGAAGATCGCTAACTTCTTTTTCTAGCTCCGCAACCTTATCGGTATATTTCAAAACCCTATTTAATTCGTCTTTAGAAAAACTACTTAAAGCGCCTTCTGCCCCTTGCGCATCGTATATAGCTTGCAAAGCCTTCATATAACTAGAATATATTTCGTTATAAGCATCGTTTGCAAATACGTAGTTATCTCTATACGTGCTATTGGACGTGTCGCTAACATAGAAAATATACGCTACGTTCGTTTGGCTTGCAACTTCGTAAAACGAATAGTTAAAGTTGGTCCAATCTGCGCTGGCTTCTACTTCGTTATTGTTGATTGTGTTGTTTTTAGCACTATCTAAAAAATCGAGCGTTTGCTCAACATAATCTTCTGTAAGCGTAAAGCTTGGCAATCCTGCAATGTTTGGAACTAAAGGAACAAAAATTAAGCCAAGACACGAAACCGAAAAACTTAATAATATTACAAGCGATACCATCGCTGCTAAAACTCTTTTAAAAACTCTCATTTTTTCTCCTAACAACAATTAATTGCACTTATGCAAACAACTATTTATCCAATAAGATTTTAATATAAAATATTAAATTTGTCAAGATTTGTTAAAAAAATTTTTTAAGGTTAACAAACTTTGTCATTGAATTGACAATTTTTGAATTTAATTATATACTATACCCTACTATGATGGCTATTTATTTGGCAAAAATACCCAAGCAAATACAAGGGGAAATATATTGCAAAGAGCGTAACCTTGAAATATTCTCTTGCCAAAGTGAAAAGGTTAAAAGGCAAAAATTTTACGCTTGGCGTCTACTTGAATTATGCGCAAAAAAGCATGGTTTTAACGTTGAAAACCTGCATTTTTCTAAAGCGCAAAACGGAAAGTGGAAATGTAACGAATTTGAGTTTTCTCTCTCGCATAGCGAAGACCACGTGGCAATTATTTTGAGCAATAAAAACGTTGGTATAGACATACAAAAAGCGTGCGACTTAAAATGCGATTATTTTGCCGAGAAAATTTTAACCGAGCAAGAAAATTTAGAGTATATCAAGCTTAGCGAGAACGAAAAACAAAGATATTTACTTGAAAAATGGACACAAAAAGAAAGCATATATAAAATGCTTGAACTAAACAATTTGAAAATTAGCAAAATAAACTGTAGCAATTACAAAGTAAAAACAATTGAACTCATTTTAGACGGAGACACCTATTATTTAAGCTATACACCCTTTGAAAAAGATATATGCGTAAACTTAATAAAAATTTAAAACCGACCTTTTAACAAGGGGCGTGTCCCATAGGGATTTTTAGTTCGTAATAAAAGTGTAGCCCACTATACTTCGCAAAAAGCGAAATATGGTGGGCTTTTCTTATTCA
>JBGUUU010000097.1:0-18585 GCA_045133775.1 Christensenellaceae bacterium | reverse complement strand
TGCCAATCAACGCCCTTATACGTTTCGGTATCGTGATTACCAAGTATCGGCGCCCATGGAATTTCAAAAGAATCCATAAACGATATTAAATCTAAAAGACTTTCACCACTATCGTCAAACTGACCGTACACGTTGTCACCCGTCATTAAAATAAGGTCCGGATTATATCTCATTATAACCTGCCTTAAATAATTACGGTATCTACTTGCATAGCCACCCTCGCCAAGCCATTCTTCGCTTGTTTGACTTGCAAAACGAAGCTGCGAACCATCTACAATTTGAATATCGGTAAGCTGTAAAACCCTTATATCTCTACCTTCTTCAACCTCAACGACAAAATCTACGAGTGTAGAAAAATCAACGGCTTCTTTTGTAGGATTACTCGTTTTACTATTATTTTTACAAGCAACTGCGCTTATCATAATCAAAAAAGTAAGCGCAAAAACTAATAATTTTGATAACAAATGCTTCATCACTATAATTTACTTATTTTCTAATTTCGTTTAAAGTGCTAAATACAACGTCTTTATCAAAATAGTGAGGCTTGTCTGGTAAAACTATTAATTGGCAGTTTTCAGATGCGTTTTCCTTTTTATAAATCTTTTCAATAACCTTATAAACTTCTCTTGTTCCTTTAATATAGAAAATAGGGTCTATCTCGCCGTTAATAAGGGCTAACTTTCTTGGAGCAATTAAGCATGCAAGTTCACCCATATCAAAATATTCTGCCATATGAGGAACGTAGTTACAAGTACAATGCCACATTTCTGCAATACTGTCTTTAAAAGCGCAAACAGCGCAAGAAGGAATTGCATATTTAATTCTTTCGTCAAAGCAAGCTGAATAATAAGTCGCCGTGCCACCACCGGAATTACCAAGCATTGATATATCGTCCAAATCTAATTTATCGCTAAAATAACTTAAAGAGTCAATTGCCTTAGAAACGTCCCATACTCTTTCGCCAAGTATTGTTCTACCTAAAAGCAAAGCTGTCATTGACGTAAAATAACAACCACAAGTTAAAGCGCGACCCCTGTCTTGACGTAAGGTTGTTCTCTCGCCCATACCACGTTGTTCTATGCAAAGAGCGGCATACCCATTCTTTACAGCATCTAACGCATAAGTGCTAGTTTTCAACATGTGGTTATCTTCTTCATAAATCTTTTTACCTATTGAAATATGGAAGCCCGTGCTATGACCTTGAACGCATAAGCAAACAGGATATTTCTCTTTGCCTTGTTTTGGAATTAACAAATAACATGGAACTGGACAACCCTTTTCACTCTCGAACACGTAACGAATACGAGTGTATTCGTCAAACTCTACAGTTTCTTCAATCTCTACTATAATTTCACAGGCGTTTTGAGCAATATTGTCCAAGCCTAAAAACTCAATATATTTTTCTTTAACTTGCTTTTTCCATTCTAAATAGTCAACACTTTCATCATACGCCATTTTAGGCTTTTGGTTTAAAAGATTCTCGTGGATAACGTCATTGTCAATTTTTCTCATATCTTCCTTAATAAGTAGCAACTTTTATTAAGCTTAAAATATCGTTTAACTAGTAAATTTAATTATAAACGCTTGGCTTTTTGCTACAATTTTCTAACAGATAAAATATACAATAATCCAAAGCTAAAAAGCAAGTGTTATTAAAAAATATTTTAATAAACTTATATTTATTAGCCAAAATTTTTAATGCTCAATCAAAAACTAAATACTTAGGTTACTTTTGTTTTTATTACGCTTGATTTTTTATGGCAAATATGCGATAATAATTCATAATACAAATTGACTTTCTTTAAACTAAAGTAGCACAATTTTAACACGAAATATAAGGGAATTTTATGAACAGTCTTGTTTTAATCGACGGTAACAGCTTAATAAACAGAGCCTTTTACGCTACGCCACCTTTATCTACTAAAGACGGCAAGCCTACCAATGCCGTTTACGCATTTATCAATATGTTAATTAAAATTATCGGCGATATTAAGCCTGAACATATTTTAGTTGCTTTTGACAGAAAAGAGCCAACCTTCCGCCACGGTTTATTTGCAGAATATAAAGGCACTCGCAGGCCTATGCCTGAAGATTTAAGACCACAAATTGACCTACTCAAAGAAGTTTTAGACGTTTTAGGCATTGCAAGATATGAAATTCCGTCAATCGAAGCAGACGATATAATTGGTAGCGCCGCTAAAAAATTCGATAAAGAAACGATAATTATAACTGGAGATAAGGATAGCTTTCAGCTTGTTGACGACACTACGTCAGTTTATTTTACAAGAAAAGGCATTTCTGAACTTGAAGTTTTTTCTAACGAAAACTTTAACGAAAAAATGGGTATTAACCCTATTCAAATAATAGATTTAAAGAGTATGATGGGCGATAGCTCGGATAATATACCAGGTATTGCAGGCGTTGGCGAAAAAACTGCCCTTTCTCTCGTTCAAACTTATGGCACTCTTGAAAATCTTTATGAAAATATTGGCGAGCTTAAGGGCAAGCTTAAGGAAAAGGTCGAATCATCTAAAGGCGTGGCGTTTTTATCTAAAACTCTTGCGACTATAAAGACAGACGTTGAGCTTCCTTTCAAGCTTAACGACTTGACCTTTAAATTTCCTTTCCCTAAAAAAGCAAGGGCGTTATTCGCTTCTTTAGAGCTTAAAAACTTGCTTAAAAAAGAATCTATTTTTAGTGAAGAAAGTGACGAAGAAGAAGTTTTTGAGATAGGCGAAAGACCAATTCCTGAAATTGTAGAAATTAAATCTGCAGATAAGATGCCTGAATTTTCTTCTACCGTTTCTTTGTTTTTTAAAGAGCATTTGCACGTTTACGACGGTAAAAAAGAATATAAAATCTATTTAAGAGAAAGCTTTTTTGACGAAGGGTTTGACTATGAAACGGCTATAAAATTAATAAAGCCTTTGCTTGAAAACCCTAAAAATAAATTGATTTTGTTTGGTAAAAAGAATTTTAAAACAGAGCTTTTTAAATTTGGAATAGACTTAAAAGCACAGGCAGAAGACGTTCTTATACAAAAGTATCTTGCAGATTTTTCTGGCAAAGAAGAAAATCTTTTAGAAGTTATTGAAGAATATTCTCTTCCAACCGACCACCCTGCTTTTTCTCTTTGGGTTATCTATGAAAAGCTTACTCAAAAGCTTAAAGATGAAGATATGACAAATCTTTATAGAGATTTGGAGCTTCCTCTTGCAGACGTTTTATACGAAATGGAGCGAAACGGATTTAAAATTGACGTTACTGCCCTTGACGAAACGACTGTTAAATACGAAAAGATAATTGCCGAAATTCTTAAAAAAATACACGTGCTTGCAGGCGAACAGGTAAACCCTAATAGTCCTAAACAATTAGGCGTTATATTATTTGAAAAATTAGGTCTTTCTACAGGCAAAAAAACAAAGAGTGGCTACTCTACTAATGCAGACGTTTTAGAGTCTATTGCCGACCAACACGAAATAGTGCCATTAATTTTGAGATATAGGCAAGTTTATAAGCTTTATTCGACCTATTTAAAGGGATTTGCTCCACTTATTGATAAGCGCACTGGGCTTATACACACTTGCTTTAACCAAACCTTAACGACGACTGGCAGGCTTTCTTCTAAAGAGCCAAATCTTCAAAACATACCTGTAAGAGATGATGAAGGTAGAGAGCTTAGAAAACTATTTATTTCTTCCTTTGAAAATGGAAAAATAGTTGGCGCAGACTACTCTCAAATAGAGCTTAGACTTTTAGCTCATTTTAGCGAATGCGAGCCACTTGTAAACGCTTTTAATAGTGGCGAAGACATACACACCTTAACTGCATCACAAGTGTTTGGAGTTGCGACAAGTGACGTTACTTCTCAAATGAGAAGAAGCGCAAAAGCCGTAAATTTTGGTATTATTTACGGTATTTCTGACTTTGGCTTAGCTACTCAACTTAAAATTTCAAACAAAAAAGCCGGCGAATATATTAAAAAGTATTTTGAAATGTATCCTAAGGTTAAAGAATATATGGACTCTAACGTTGCTTTTGCAAAAGAAAACGGCTTTGTTAAAACCTTGCTTGGAAGAAAGAGATATATTCGTGAAATTAACTCTGCAAACTATAACCTTCGTAGCTTTGGCGAAAGAGCCGCTATGAATATGCCACTTCAAGGAACAGCTGCAGACGTTATTAAAATTGCAATGATCAAAGTTGCTAATAAAATTAAAGAACAAGGGTTAAAATCAAAGCTCATACTTCAAGTGCACGACGAACTTATCGTTGATACTCACCCAGACGAGATTGAAGCTGTAAAAGAACTTTTACAAAACGAGATGCAATCAGCCGTTAAATTGAGCGTTCCACTTGACGCAGAAGCGAAAGTTGGCGAGCGTTGGTTTGATGCTAAATAGCCTATGAATAAGATAATTGCAATTACAGGTGGTATTGGAAGTGGCAAGTCTACCGCCCTAAAAATAGTTGAAAAACAAGGCTATAAGACGTTTAGCGCAGATAAAATATATAGCGAGCTTATTTTAGAAGAAGATTTTATAAAAGAAATTTCTTTAGCTTTAGGCGTTTCTATTTTAACAGTTGACGGCAAAGCTTGTTTAAACAAATCAGAAATTTCTAGCAAAGTTTTTAATGATAAAAATGCGCTTAAAACGTTAAACTCTATCACTCACCCAAGAATAATGCAAAATATGCTAGATAGGGCGAAAGCTCAAAACGGTTTTGTGTTTTGCGAAGTTCCACTTCTCTTTGAAGGTGGGTTTGAAGATTTATTCGACTACGTTTTTATTATTAAAAGAGATGACAAGGTTAGATTTGAAAACGCATCTATAAGAGATGGCAAAACGGTTGAGCAAATTGAAGAAATTGCAAAAAATCAATTTGATTATGCAAAAATTCAAGAAAACGCGCATACTTTTATTATTGAAAACAACGGCAACGAAACTGCCCTTGCGGAGAAAATAGAGCTTGCGATTAAAAATATTCAAAAATAAAATTTTAATATTTAGCTTAATAGCGTGCATTTTAGCAAGTGGTTCATTTGCTTTAGTGCGCGCTATTTTTCCTAGAAAATATTATAAAAATATATTATCTGTTTGTGACGGCACGAATATTAGCCCAAATCTTGTGCTTGCAATTATTAAAACTGAAAGCTCGTTTGATTGCGATAAAATTTCGCCAAAAGGCGCTATTGGGCTTATGCAAATTATGCCCGAAACTGCAAATTACGTTAGCGATATGTTTTTTGCAAGCGAAAATTTTAACCTGAAAAATGCAAACGAGAATATAATAATTGGCGTTTCATACTTAATATATTTATTTGATAAATTTGAAGACAAAAAAACCGCCCTTGCAGCCTACAATGCAGGTGAAGGACGGGTTTATGATTGGTTAGAAAATAAGGATTATTCTGTTAGCGGCAAAACGCTTGATAATATCCCATTTGAAGAAACGTCTATCTACGTTAAGCGCGTTTTAAATAGAGAAAAATTTTACAATTTACTTTATTGACTTTTCAAATGACTCGTAAACCTTTTTGTTGATATCTTGTATTCTTTCAGCATCAAATTTCAAAATTCTATCATAGGTATACAAGCCGTTCACTTCATCTTCAACGTCGCTAACTTGAGTGTATACGGTTGCAGACAAAAGCTCCTTTTCAACTAGTGGAATAACTTCGTTCAAATACAAGTTTTGATAAGCATTTTGCAACCTTTCGCTGTCTTTAAACGACTTATAGCCAAATTTTTTATCAGTAAACACGTGATTTTCTACGCTGTGCGAATACCCGCCAAACTCTGTTAAAGCAAGAATTCTCTTGCCGTCGTTTTTCATTTTAAGCTTTCTAAAATAGATATGCTTACTGCACAAATCTCCCCCACCTACGTCTTGCCAACCACTAGCGTGGTCATAATGCCTAGTTGGGTCGTATTCACTCAACTCTTTCCAAACGTTATACGCGTCAAACTGCCCCCACGCTTCATTAAAAGGTGTCCATAAACAAATTGAAACAGAGTTGTAATGAGTGTCAATAAGACCTTTTGCTTCCTTATAGTAAAACTCTCGAGAGAGTGGGTTACCCCTTTTTCTTCTTTTAAAGTTCTTATCGTTTAAATGCAAGTTTAAAAATGGACAAAGCACTATTTGAAGTTGGGAATATTTATCGCCCCCGTTTATCATATCTTGCCAAACAAGCACGCCTAATACGTCGCAATAATAATACCAAATATACGGTTCGACTTTTATGTGTTTTCTAAGCATATTAAAGCCGAGCGTTTTAATATTTTTAATTTCGTTATAGTAAACTTCGTTTGACTTCGGAGTGTAAATACCATCGTGGAAATATCCTTGGTCTAAAAGCCCGTTATGAAAAATTGGCTTGCCGTTTATACCAAAGCATTTTTTACCGTTGATAGTTTCTGTTGTAAACTCTCTCATACCAAAATAACTTTCTACAACGTCTTCACCCGTTTTTAGCTCTACTAAATAGAGTTCAGGGCTATCTGGCGACCATAATTTTGGGTTATTTAGGAGCGCTATAAGTTGATTATCGCAAATATTACCATATGAGCATACAATCTCTTCGCCGTCTTTGATAACAATTGAAATAGGGCTATCGCCAACCTTTTCAAGTTCAAATTTAACTGAACTATCTTTTACGTTTGGCGTTATTTTAACCCTTTTAAGATATTCAACTGGGGTGCTTTCAAGCCAAACAGATTGCCATATACCACTTGTTGCAGTATACCAAATTCCACCCCTATTATACGTTTGTTTACCCCTACCGTAAACGTCGGAATCGGCATTATCGGTTACTAAAACGTAAAGCTCGTTTTCGCCATCTACAAGCTGAGATGTGATTTCAAAAGAAAACGGCAAATAGCCCCCTTCGTTTTTGCCAACTTCAACGCTATTTACGTAAACCTTAGCAACTTGGTCAACTGCTCCAAAATTTATAAACACTCTACCCTTGTTAAAGCCGTTTGGCAAAGTAAACTTTCTTACGTAATGCAAAAACTCATCCTTTTGAAGTTGCCTATTAACGCCAGACAGTTTACTCTCTGGACAAAACGGAACTAAAATCTTACCGTCGTAACTTGACGGCTTATCACTAGATTTATTTATTGCATACTCCCACTCGCCGTTTAAACAAATATAACTATCTCTTTTAAACTGTGGTCTTGGATATTCTGCATGTGGAATACTTTCATTTGAAAAGCTTGGTCTTATTATCATAATTACACCTCACCGCTTAATTATATCATTTTAAAGACATTTTTTACAACCAAAAACGCCTTTTATATTATTTTTATTGACATTTTTAATATAAAATATTAAACTTATCTTATGAAAGGAATTATTTTAACAAATGCATACGTAAATACGGGCGATATTGCTTTTCAACCTGAAAGATTAAAGCAAGAATTTGAACTTTTAGGTGTTGAAATTGACGTTATACCAAACGACTTTTTTCCTATAACGGTAGATAGTGGAAATATAACGCATAGCCTTGAAAAATATGATTTTTGCATATTTTTTGACAAAGATAAATACGTTTTAAAGGCTATTGAAAAATGCAGGATACCAGTTTATAACGCTTATGAGCCGATTACAGTTTGCGATGATAAAATGCTTACTATTTTAGAGCTTGCAAATAATGGTATTCCTATGCCTAAAACTCTCCCAGGTCTACTCTGCTTTGCGCCTAGCGCTAAAATCAAGCAAGAAACTCTTGACAATATCATTAAAACACTTGGTTTACCGGTCATTGTTAAAGAGTGCTTTGGCTCTCTTGGCAAAGGCGTTTATTTAGCGCACGATAAAAATGAGCTTGCAGAAATTTGCGAAAAGGTAAAAACTAAACCACACTTATTTCAAGAGTTTATATCATCTAGCTACGGCAAAGACGTAAGAGTTATAGTTGTTGGCGACGAAGTTGTAGGTAGTATTTTAAGGGTTTCTGATAATGATTTTCGTTCTAATATCTCATCGGGCGGACACGGCGAAAAATACAAGCTTAGCGATGAAATGAAGGCTTTAGCCTTGAAAATTGCTAAAATATTAAACCTAAAATACTGCGGTATGGACTTTTTGATAGGAAATAACGGTCCACTTGTTTGCGAAGTAAATTCTAACGCGTTTTTTAAAGGTTTTGAACAAGTTACGGGCTTAAACGTTGCTAAAAAATATGCAGAATTTATTTTAAAAGATTTAAATAAATAGTTAAAACGCGATACCAAAAGTGCGTGTTCCATAGGGATTATTAGTCCATAATAAAAGTATAGCACACTATACTTCACTAAAAGTGAAACGTAGTGTGCTTTTCTTATCCACAAAAGATAAACTTTTATTAGTTATATTTTTAGCCTTGTGGCTAAAAGTGATATGCAAGTTTCTTGCGTGATATTTTGACTTGCAGTCAAAGTTATATTATATTTACCATAACTTACCCTACGGGTAAATATAACTTTGCATAGCAAAATATAACTGCTTTAAGCAATAAAACTTGCCAATAGGCAAATATAACTAGTGCGTCAGTAATAATCTCTATTACTGACGCACTAACGGTATCGCGTTATTTTATTTCTCTTTTTTCTTTGTTGAAAGGTATTTATAAACTAACAATAAGCCAACGACAATCACCGCTACAACTAGCGCTGCAAGGAATATATTTTCGTTAGGAAGAAACGAATAAGTGCCATCGTCGTTTTTAATTTTACTAGCATTTTTAAGAACTTGTGAGCCAATAAACGGTCCAATCACACCCGGAATTAATACTTGACAAATAATTCTAAGACCTTGGAACATTCCCGCCTTGTTCTCTGGGATTTTATCTCTTATAACCGCACCGAAAACTGCCATACCTGCAAGGTAGCCACACATCATTAAAAGCGAGCCTGCAAATACCAATGCCGCTCCCCTGAAGAAGAAAAGCATTATATAACCTATAATCAGTATTAAAATTGACGGTAATGCAGATTTTTCAAAGCCCCATTTATCATACGCCCTACCATAGAAAAAGGTAAATACCGATGCTAAGATGATAGCAGGAGCCATTATAAGCACGTAATTTTCCATTGCCAACGTTTTTGTATAGTAAATGATTAAATAAGGCATAAAAATTTGAATTGATATACCAAAAACTGCAAATATTATAAGGCTTAAATACAATTTTGTATTATTTTTGATTACAGATGGTCTAAAGCCGTAAAAAATATTTCTAAAATATGAAGAATTTTCTTCGGTTTTTACTGCCTTTTCTTCAATTAAAAAGCATCCTAAAATACCAATTAAAACAACAACTACGCCTATAATTACGTAAATAGTTGTCCAGCTTGACGCATATTTTAAGTTAAAGGACATAAACCCACCGAATACGACGAGTATTGCAACTAGTGGCATCATAGAGTTTATACCTTCCATTTTGCCCCTATCTTCACTTGCAACACTTTCGGTAAGCCAAGCGTTAAAGCAGGCATCGTTGGCAGTTGACCCAAAGAACGTCATAACGCAGTCCATTATAATAACAAGTGAAATACCTATTGAGCTCGCAGATGCAACCGTTGGAAAAAGGGCGCTTATAACGTCTTTTCTAATAAATGCAAAGCTAAGTATAGTTATACCCCAAATAATATAACCGCCACAAATAAACACCTTGCGCTTGCCCACTTTATCTGAAAATGCGCCGATAAGTAAGGTTGTTACAGTTGCCGTTACTGCGCTTAAAGATACCATCAACGATATTTGGCTAGCGCTTGCATTAAACATATTGTAGATAAACACGTTAAAATACATATTTTCTACAACCCAAGCTACTTGACCAATTAAACTAAATACTGTTAAAACTAAATAAAATTTTACTCTTTGACTTTTTTGCATAATTATTTCTTGTTAAGTTTAATACAAACTATATACGTTTCGTTATCAAACGAATAAGGAACGCCACCATCACCCGTTGCGCAGAACAAATGCGTTGGCTCGCCTTTTTCGTTAAAAAGTAGTGAAGGTCTTTCTAAATTACCTTGCTTTGTAACTCTTCCGTCTGCCCATTTTACAGTGCGGGTATATACAGTTGGATTTGGAGCAATTTCAAAATCCTTACAGTTTTCACTTTCTGCATAAAAACCGTTACCCCACTCGCCCGTTATGCCATAACAACCGTTTTTTACGTCGTCTTTCGCAATTAAACAGAACTTTTCTCTGTTTTTGTCATACCAAATAAATGGGTCTTCAATATGAAAATCCTCACTGTCGAAATCAAAAATAGGGTTTTCTGTAAGCCTTTCAAACTTACCATCAGGGCTGTCTGCAACGGCAATGCCAAGTTGAAGCGGACAACCAAAGCCACGGCGAGATTTATAAACCATATAAGTTTTGCCGTCTGGCATAATGGTAACCATTGGATTTGTTGTAACAGTGCAATCCCAATGAGAACAATCTCTAGGCTCTAAAACTGGCTTGTCTTGGCGCTTAAACTCTCCATTTATATCGTCCGCAATAGCAAGACCTATTCTCTTTCTATTCCAAGCCTCATCTGCTTGACCAACTAAGGCATTATCTTTTGTAGGCACGTCAAAGCCATACGTAGTACCCATATAATAAAGATAGAATTTTCCGTTATACTCTCTTATACAAGTATTGTGAGTATTCATACCGTCAAAATATTTTCTATCTCTTCTTGGAAGAACAACATTTTGAAATTTATAAGGGCCTTCAGGATTGTCGGCTACGCTATGAATAATCTCACTGCTAAACACCCAATTCCATCCAAAACCAAGCTCTTTCTTCCATCTTGAAGAAAACATATGGTATTTTCCACCGCTATAAATTACAGAGCAATCCCACACGTAATAACCATCAATTTTTAAAGCAACGTTTGCCTCGCCTACTGAATAATCAAAATCTTTTACCATAATTATCCCCGAATTTTAACGATTTATTCCTATTTAATTTCGTGGGCAAACTGCTCTACTTCTCTTCGATTATAGTGCATCTGTGATGGCGTAGCGTCTTCTGCGGGATAGCCGACTACCATCATACATTCTGGGGTTAAACCATCTAAATTAAGGGCTTCTTTTGTCTTTATAGGGTCAAATGCGCACACATACACACTACCAAGACCAACTTCGCTAGATGCATACATAAGCGTTGTAGCAATTATGCCTATATCTTGAAGTGTAAACTCTCTTCCACTTTGACGGTTATGCCAACGCTTTTCATCTATTGAGCAAATTACAAAAACGAGTGGCGCGCCAAAAAAACTATCTCTCCCTGCAGTAAGTTTTTGTTTTCCTTCAGGTGTTTTTGCATATAAAATCTCGTATGGTTGATTATTTCTAGCCGTTGGAGCTTTTTTAACCATATCGAGTATCTGAGCAATTTTCTCATCTTCAACAGGTGTTGATTTAAAACTTCTAACAGAATATCTCTGCTCACAAATATCTTTAAAATGCATAAATTTATCTCCTTTTATATATTATATAATTTATTAAATTTAATTGCAAGTCTGTTTTGAAAATTCACTTTACTTTTTACACAATATTGTGGTATGATTTTTATATGAGAATAGATAAATTTTTTTCTGAAATAGGCAAGTTCTCAAGAAAAGAATGCGCTGAAAAATTAAAGAAAGGTTTGATTACGGTAAATGGCGTAATAGTTAAAAAGGGCGAGTTTAAGGTTGACCCTGAAAAAGACGTAGTTTGCTACAATAACGAGATTATAAAGTATAAAAAATACACATATATACTCGTTAATAAACCAACAGGCGTAGTTTCGGCTACTGAAGACGGCAGGGACAAAACTGTTGTTGACCTACTGCCAGAAGAAATGAAAAAATTAAACCTTTTCCCTTGTGGTAGGCTCGATAAAGATACGGTTGGGCTTGTAATACTTACAAACGACGGTATTTCTGCGCATAACGCTTTATCGCCAAAGCACCACGTTGAAAAGAAATATTATTTTGAAGTTGCAGACGAATTTGACGACAGCGACAAAATAGCCATTGAAAACGGTTTAACGCTTGCAGACGGTTACACGACAAAGCCTTGCAAAATTGAGCGTTTAGATGGCAAATCGGGGCATATAACCTTAACTGAAGGTAAATATCACGAAATTAAAAGGCTCTTTGGCGCAAGGGGCAATAAAATCACCTTTTTAGAAAGAATTTCCTTTTCTAAAATACAACTTGGCGACCTGCCAAGGGGCGAATGGCGATATTTGACCGAAGATGAAGAAAAAATATTTACAAACACATAAAAGTTTTCCTTCTGCTCAAAATATAGGCAGGAGGAATTTTTTATGAAAATTGCAAACATTATTGCTTACGTATTAGTTATAGTAGGCGCATTGAATTGGGGACTTTTCGGTCTTTTAAACTTTAATCTCGTTTCTTTCGTGTTTGGTGGAGCAAGAGTTATGGGCTCAATTTTTATTTATTCTGTAATTGCAGTTGCCGCATTATGGCTTATCGTTTCACCTTTCTTAACCGAAGGAAAACTCGCTTTAATTCACGGCGAAGATATGTAACAAAAAATAAAGGCGACTGCATAAATTGCAGTCGTTTTTACTTTATTTATAATTATAATTTTGTTATAATGCTTATATGAAAATCGCAGGTGAAATTATTGGCGTATTTGCCATACTATTTAATTTTTTAATATATCAACAAAAGAAACGAAAAAGCGTTTTAAAAGTCAAACTTTTGTCAGATATAAGTTGGGCTTTACATTACGGCTTGCTAACGGCTTTTTCTGGTATGGCAGTTTGTATTGTCGGCACGGCAAGAGAAACGACGTTTTTGCTTACTGACGACAAAAAAGAAAAACGAAAATACTTTTTATTAGCTTTTGCAATAATTGCAATTATAACGTCTATACTCACTATGAAAGACCTATTTGGTCTTTTGCCTGCAGTTGCATCACTTATTGCAGTGTTTAGTTATTGGCAACAAAACCCAAACCTAACTAAAATTTTAGGAATACCAATTTCTATCGCAATGATAACTTACGATATAGTAAGATTTTCTATAACAGGCATTATAAATGAAATTTTAACGCTTATATCGATATTCGTATTCTTTGTTTTTAGCAAAAACACCAAGAATGATAAACAATAAAGTATTTAAAAAAACGCCGTATAGGTCGATTTAACGACTTATACGGCGTTTTATTTTACTATTCAGCTTTTCCGTTATGGCTAATTCCACCGCAGAAATAGATATATCCGTTTACTATTGCTCCAGTTGAATCTAACACGTTTACAGAGCCACCCATAATAGGGTCGCCACTATTGTTTGGTGAAAACGCTTTTACAACAGAGCCATCTGCTAAAAGCCAGTTAACTTCATCATACGTGCCAATTTTTTGTCCAAATTGGAATCTAACGCCTTCGTAAACTACACTTGCGCTTATAAAGTGCTCGTGACCGATGTAAATACTATCGCAGCCAATTGCCTTCATCTTTGCAAATACTGCGCCATCATTGTCCCAAGTGCCTGTGATAACACCGCCAACATAACCGAAGTCGCCTTCTTCTTTATCGGCGTGCTTGTCGATATTGACAATTGGTGTTGAGCTTGAGTAGCCGTATTTTGCATAAGCTTTAGTGAACGCTTGAATTTGAATATGGAACGCAAACGAAACCTTAGTTTCTGGAGAGTGAACGCCAAGTAATGCGCCTATCTTTTCAAACCAAGCAATTTGCTTTTCACCAAAGCCTGCTTGGCTTCTCATTTGACCGTCAAGTGAAGACTGCTGGCTTGGGCTAGCGCAACAGTTAGAGTCCATCATAAAGAAGACTCTAGTAAGCTTGCCGCCTTGGGCAATACCTACGGTATAGTTACCGTTACCTTCTAATGTGTTACGCTTAAACAAGCAATGCTCTGCGGCTTCGTATTGAGCGCATTGCCATGCAACGCCCTTTGCGCTTTCGTTATCGTGGTTACCAAATACTGGAGCCCAAGGAATTTCAAAACTTTCCATAAGGTTTATAAGTTTTGTTAAAGATGCGCCGCTATTATCGAATTTACCGTAAACGTTATCGCCAGTCATAATAATAAGGTCTGGTTTAACGGCTTCAACAGTTTCACGAAGATAATTTTCAAGTCTTATTCCAAAGTTTTCTGGAGCATAGTAGCTAATTGAAATACCTTGGCTATATTGAGAAGAATCAATAATTTGAGTATCTGTAATTTGTAAAATTACAGGGTTTTTACCTTCTTCTACTTCTACTACGAAATCAGGAATTTTAAGTGGGTCAATTTTTGTAGCAACAGCCAATCTTACTTCAGCAGTTTTTGCGCCTTTGCCTTCGTTCATATCATATTCATACTCAACAACCATTTCGTAGAAGCCGTTTTCGATATCGGTAAACTCTCTAAGCTCTAAATCTTCTAAGTAAATAACTGTGCCGTCTTCTTCTGCTATTAAGTAAATAGACGTAATATTTAATATATTTGACCTATCTCTAATATCAAGCTCAAACGGAATAGAATCAAATGAAGTAGCTTCGTATTCGATTTCTACTGTTGGCTTGCTCATAGATTTAGTTTTCTTAGTTTTAGTATAATCTTTAGAAACGTCGCCTTTGCCTACGTTGTAGGTATAAGTAACGGTAACCTTATAGTCTTTCATACTTAAAAGACCGTTTACCGTTCTTGTAGCCATATCTTCAATCTCGATTTTCGTTGAACCGGTAGAAACTACAATAGCAGTAATTTCGCCAACGTCGTCTGGGTCGTTTTCTTCAACGGTAAACGTCAACGAATTTTCAGTTGTAGTTATTTCTACAAACTCAAAAGTTGGCTCGGTTAAAGGCTTTGCAGGAGTGCTTTCTTGACTTTCAACGCTTTCTACACTCTCAGGAACACTTGTTGGTGGAGTGCTTGTTGCTTTGTTTTTGCCACAACTTGCTAAAGTTACAAAAACAACTGTAAGCATTGCTAGTAAAACCATTAAAATTCTTTTTTTGTTCATTTTTCACCTTGAATAATTAGTTATAAATTTTTGCTTTAGTGAATTACACTACTTAAATAAAAAACATTATACAAATATAATGCAAGCAGCTTATTTATCTCTTTGCTAAAAGCTATTTAAGCTACTTGCATACGCTTATGCTGAATATGAAAGGGGTGGAATTGTTGGGTCTATGCCGTTACAGTAATATACGTAACCGTCAATAATTGCACCTGTTTCATCCAACACGTTAACAGTACCACCCATAATTTCTTCAGCATTTTTAACCTCTGGGAAGGAACCTACTATCGTACCATCTTCTTTTAACCAGTTACATCTATCATAAGTTGAAATCTTTTGTGAGAATTGATATCTTATACCATTGTAAACAACGCTTGCATTAATGTTGTGCTCATGACCAACGTAAATACTGTCAACACCAATAGAGCGCATCTTGTTAAATATTTCGTAATTAGTATCCCAAGGGCCTTTTAAGTTTGCGCCAATATAACCAAAATCGCTTTCTGCCTTATCTGGATGCCAGTCAATGCTAATTGGCTTTTCTTTTGTATCTGTATTTGTAAAGCCGTATTTTGCAAATGCTTTATCAAACTGTAATATTTGAATATGGAAAGCAAATGAAACATTCGTTTCAGGAGAAAGCTCTTTAATTTGAGTGCCAATTTCCATAAACCAATCTACTTGGTCTTCTTTAAATCCTGCCTCACGGTAGGTATGTCCGTTTGCAAGTGATTCTTCACTTGCAGCACCGCTACCGTTAGAGTCCATCATAAAGAATACTCTTGTAAGCTTGCCGCCTTGAGCAATACCAACCGTATAGTTACCGTTACCGCTAAGCTCTCTTTGCTTGAAAAGACAATACTCAGAGCTTTCAAGCTGATCACATTGCCAATCTGCGCCCATCTTACTTTCGTTATCATGGTTACCAAAAACAGGTGCCCATGGAATTTTATAGCTATCCATTGCATTGATAAGAGCTAAAAGTGACGTTCCTTTATCGTCATATTTACCGTAAACAAGGTCACCTGTAATTAAAATAAGGTCAGGCTTAGTATTTGTTATTGTTTCGCGAAGGAAACCAAACAATCTAGCTTCCATCTTGTCAGGGTTGTAGTAACTGCTTTGAGGTGTTTCTCCTGCACGGGTTTGAGTAGCATCGATAATTTGAGTATCAGAAATTTGTAAAATTACAGGATCTCTACCAACCGGGACCTCAACTATAAAGTCAGGAAGAGCTAAAACACTTGTAGCAATTGTTATAGAAACAGAATCTTTTACAGCGCCACTACCCCTATTTAAATCATACTCATAGCAAACTTCTAATATATACTGACCGGTTACAACATCCTCAAAAACTCGTTGAGTTAAATCTTCTAACGACGTAACCTCTTCACCTTCTGCTGTAAGAAGGTTTATTTCAGTAAGGTTAAATATATTTGATGGATCTGTTACGTCAATAACAAATGAAAAGCTATTGTCCGTAATAGGAGTATAAGAAAGCTCAACTGTTGGCTCTCTTGCAGCAACAGTATATCTAACCTTTTTGTACGTTTCAGAAACAGGTCCGTCACCTATGTCATAGGTATAGGTTACATAAACAATGTATTGTACACCGCTATAAAGATCTTCAATAACTCTAATGCTCGTATCTTCTAAAGCAACCTTATCAGAGCCGTTTTGAGCATATTCAATTGCGGTGATATGACCTACGTCGTATGGGTCATCTTCTTTCTCGTTTATAGTAATAGTATTAGTTGTTGTCGTTAACGTAAAGCTGAACGTAGGCGCTGTAATATCATCAGGTAGCGCAACCGTTTCAGATTCAGCATCCGACTCACTTTCCGATTCCTCATCTGAGTCTTCTTCAGACTCTATGTCGCTCTCGTTTGATTCCTGTCTAGACTCTAAGCTCTCAACACTTTCAACAGTTTCAGTTGGCAAGGAAGAAGTAGGATTAGATTTTTTCGAACAACCGGCAAACACAGTAAATATAAGAGCAAGTGCCGCCAGTAACGCAATTAGAAATCTTTTTTTACTCATTTTTCTCCTTATATAAGCTTATATATGATATTTGTTACGCAACAACAACATCTCTTACATAAGCAACGTTACCTGCAGGGAATAAAAGTGCCCATTCGGTACAACTCTCGCCAAGACTAGAAACGTCTATATTATAAGTTACCCATTGATCGAAAATTATTTCTAATTCAGGTAAAACGTCTGCCTTGTTTTTCTTAGACATAAACTTAATATAACCGTCTATCGCACTATCAATAACAGGCTCTTTATCGTTTGGCTTTACTCTTATAGCAAACTCGCCATAGCCACCAAGTAAAGCAGTAGAAGTTGACGGAACGTAAATGGTAAATGAAAACGTATTCTTGTTTTTAAGATACTTTTTGTTTACGAAAAATTTACCTTGCCCAACTGCAGTCACCTTATATGAGTTATGACCATCAAAAGTAACTCTTTCAATACTTAAGTTACCATCTGCCCACATATCGCTAGACTCTGTTGTTCCTGCTTGTAAACCGTTAACTTCAAGAGGAGGAATAGGTGGCTTTGTTGGGTCTAATCCGCCACAATAGTAAACGTAAGCGTCAACGATTGCACCTGTTTCGTCTAACACGTTAACCGTTCCACCCATAAGTTCTTTTGCATTTGCAGGCTCTGGATAAGCACTTAAAATGTTACCGTCTGGAAGCAACCAGTTACATCTATCGTAAGTACCAATTTTTTGAGAGAATTGGAATCTTATACCGTTATGAACAACGCTTGCGTTAATATTATGCTCGTGACCAACGTAAATACTGTCAACACCTAAAGATACCATCTTGTTAAATACCACATTATTTGTATCCCAAGCTCCTTTTAAGTTTGCGCCAATATAACCAAAGTCACCATCTTCTTTGTTAGGATGCCAGTCGATACTGATTGGATTTTCTTTAGCTCCACTGTTTGTAAAACCATATTTAGCAAAAGCGTTCTTAAATTCGTAGATTTGAATATGGAAGGCAAACGAAAACTTTGTATCTGGTGAAAGTTCTTTAATTTGTGTTCCAACTTCCATAAACCAATTTACTTGGTCATCTTTAAAACCAACGAAGCTATTATAAGTATGTCCGTTTGCAAGAGATTCTGCACTTGCCTCGCCACAACCGTTTGTATCCATCATAAAGAATACTCTTGTAAGTTTGCCACCTTGAGCAATACCTACAGTATAGTTACCGTTACCACTAAGTGTTCTTTGTTTGAAAAGACAATACTCTGCGTTTTCAAGTTGCTGACATTGCCAATCAACGCCCATTCTACTTTCGTTATCGTGGTTACCAAATATTGGTGCCCAAGGAATTTGGAAACTTTCCATAATGTTGATAAGCGCTAAAAGTGAAGAGCCTTTATCGTCGTATTTACCATAAACAAGATCGCCCGTAATTAAAATAAGGTCAGGTTCTGTAGCGTTTATAGTTTCACGCATAAACTTAAATAATCTATCTTCCATTTTTGATGGAGCATAGTAACTACTTGTTCCTGTGTCGCCTGGGCGCGCTTGAGATGCGTCGATAATTTGAGTGTCTGAAATTTGTAAAATAACAGGATTTCTACC
>JBGUUU010000096.1:0-5628 GCA_045133775.1 Christensenellaceae bacterium | reverse complement strand
TTGCATATTTTTTTCTTCTTCTTTTCATTGTTGCCTTAAAAATAGGATACGTTGTAAGTGTAAGAGCAATACCAACAAGACCAATGCCAATGCCGATTGCCATACTGGCGCCAATTACCTTCATTGCTAAGCACATACCTGTGCCAAGCACTAAAGATGAAATAGAGCCGTAAACGTAAGCAAAAATTTGCGCAGGGCGCTTTACTCTTTTATCAAGCTCTTTTAACTCATCGAATTTAGACGTTCCTTTTTCAACATAGTTTGCGCGGATTTTTTCAATTATTTTTTGTTCAGTTGTCATAATTTTTTATCTCCTTAATTTAACTTTGTGCCTATATTATACGCATACGATGTTTATATTTTAATAATATACTGTTTTTTATTTAATAAAGTTTTGTTAATGTTTTGTAAACATGCCTTTTACAAAAAAAATCGGACGCTCTAGCGCCCGATTTTCTTATACTAAACTTGTCTTTTTAAGTATTAAATTACTAATTGCGCCCATTCCTAAGCCTATACCTACACTTCCAACTATGCATAATATTATATGAATAACACCTGCATCAAGTGGGCTAGCTATAGAAATAATCATAAATAAAAACATTCCAACGCCAAGTGAAAGACACATTGAAAGCCACGATTTTTGTTTACCTATAACGCTCATCGTTAAAAAGATAGAAACAAAAATAGGCACTAGAAGAACCTTTGCAATAATAGAGCAAGCCAGATTAAAAGCGTTAAAGCCAACCATTTCAAAAGAAAGACCTGCAATAGCTCCACCTATAATAGAGCCAAGAATAAACGCTAAAATCATTGCTCCGCCACCGATAGAACCTACAATTGTTTTAGAGATAACGTAATCGGTCTTTTTAGCGCGAACAGTAAAAAGATTTTTTGCATAACCACTTCTAAAATCGTCGCAAACGAACACGCAAGCTAAGACTGCAATAGCAAAATACATCATATTGATATTGCACATTGACACCAAGTCCATACTCATACTAGCTTGCTCGGTAGACGTAGAAGAAACTGAGCCTAGTATTTGCCAAACGTAGTCAAAGCCGTGCATAACGGTTTCTTGCCCTGTTTGTGGGTTTGTAGACACCGAGCCATCCATCATTGTTGTCATAACTAGTATCAAAACAGGAACGACTAAAGAAATGCCTACCATTATATAAAAGAAAGGGCTAATAAATAATCTTCTCGTATCCACTTTAAGCATACTTTTCAATCTTTTTGCAAAAGTGTTTTTTTCAAAGGTTTTTTCCATATTATCTTGCTCCTTTGCCTTTCATAAGGTCGATATAGTATTCTTCGAGTCCGATTTTGTCAGTTTTAATTTCGTTGATTAAAACGCCTTCCCTATATAAATAAGAAACAATTTCTTCAGGAGTCGTTTGGTCGTAAACACGGATATATCCGTTCTCATCTTCTTCTACTCGTAAATATTTACGCATCAAAAGAACTTTTGCCATATACTTTTTTGTCGCTTTTACAGCAACGAAGGTTCTACAACTAGCATCAAGCTCTTTTGCTGTCATTTCTGCTATCATTTTACCGCCACGCACAATTCCGTAATGCGTTGCAATCTTTTCAAGTTCGCCTAAAATATGCGAAGAAATTACTATAGTTGCGCCACTTTTTGCAATATCTACAAGCACTTCTCTCATAATGCGCATACCGTCTGCATCAAGTCCGTTAATCGGCTCGTCTAATACAAGCAAGGTGGGATTACCAAGTAGCGCCATTGCAATACCGATACGCTGTTTCATACCGAGCGAACAATTTTTGTATTTGTTACCTGCCGCGCCTTCCATACGAACTAGTTTTAATATTTTTCTTATTTCGTCATCAGGGTTTTTAATGCTTAAATTATCTGCTTGTAATTTTAAGTTGTTCCAAACGGTCATATTAGGAAAACAACCGGAGCTTTCAATCAAAACACCTACTTTTGCTCTAATATCTGCATCCGTGTAATCTTTGCCGTAAAGTTTTACACTTCCACCACTTGGCCTAATAAGCCCACAAATAATCTTTTCCGTCGTAGATTTTCCTGAACCATTTTCGCCAATGAAACCGTAAATACTACCAACGGGTACAGTCATATTTAAACCTTTTAAGGCTTGTTTTTCTCCAAAATTCTTGGTTAAATTTCTTATTTCTATTGCGTTCATAGTTTTTCTCCTTAATACACGTCGCTTTTATTTAAAATATGCGAGCCCAAAAGAATATAAATTCCTGTCCAAGCAACTGAAACTAAAATGCAGTTTAATACCGTCCAAAGACTGCTAGACAAACAAGCGAACACCGACGAGCCGTATAAGAAGATATTAAGTATAGGCGAATTACCTACTACTGCCGCCGCCCCGATAATTAAAATACCTGTTCCAAAAAAGAAAGACGATGCAATGGAAACACCAAAAAACTTTCTAAAAATCACGTTTAAGAAGGTGTAAAGAGCCGCCCAACCTAAACTCATAATCATTTTGCCTAAAATTGCAAAAACCAAAGAGCCTACGTTTACGCTCGTTTCATAGCCTGCAGCTAAACCACCAACTATTCCACCAATAAGATAAGTTAAGCACATACAAACCATTGCAAAAGCACAAGCGAGCGTTTTAGAAATCATATAATCTTCTTTTTTAGCGTGTGTGGTGAAAAGTTGCTTTACGTAGCCACTTTTATAGTCGTGTCCGATAAAGATAGAAACCATTATTCCACCGAAAATAAATACCATGTTCATATTTGCATAATCGGCAATGCTATTTACAACGTATAAAGGTTTGTTTGCAGCAATTATTTGCCAAACGTTTGTGTAAAGTGGCTCAATCGTGTTGCCGTTTTGATCTGGCATCATAGTAAAGCAAGAAATCATTGCGGGAATAATAGCAGCAATTAAAAGAAAGATATAAAACAAAGGGGTATGGAATAAACGGTAAAAATCTACGCCAAGCATACCTTTTATTCTTTGCTTAAATGTAGGCGATTCAAATTTTAACTCTTTCGTCATTTTGCTTTCTCTCCTTTTGCGACATAATTTCGATATAGTATTCTTCTAAACCTATTTTGTTTTTCTTAATTTCGCTTACCACAAAACCGTTTTTGATAAGGTGTTCTACGATTTCTTCGGTATTATCAACGTCGTAAACACGGATATATTCTTCTTCTAAACGAACGGATTTATATTTTTCTTTCAACGCATTCATTGCGCTTTGCATATCTGCCGTTTTTAAGGAAGTAAATACGCGCGCTCTTTTTTCCATATCTTGGCTAGATAGCTCCATTATCATTTTGCCTTGACGGATAATGCCGTAATGCGAGGCAATCTTTTCAAGCTCGCCCAAAATATGTGAAGATATTAAAACAGTACAACCGTAGGTTTTTGTGATATCTACGAGTATCTCTCTCATAATGCGCATACCGTCTGTATCAAGACCGTTAATTGGCTCGTCTAAAATTAAAAGCGCTGGGTCGCCAAGTAGTGCCATCGCAATACCGATACGCTGTTTCATACCGAGCGAGCAACTCTTAAACTTAATAAATTTACTATCTTCCATACGAACGATTTTAAGCACACGGTCTATTTCTTCTTCGCGATTTTCAAGTCCTAAATTGATTGCTTGCATCATTAAGTTTTGATATACGCTAGATGATGGAAAACAACCTGCGTTTTCAATAAGCGCACCAACTCTAACTCGCACGCCTGCATCCGTATAATCTTTGCCGAATAGTTTAATTTCTCCCGAATCGGGAACGAGATGCCCGCAGATAAGTTTTTCCGTTGTAGATTTACCACTTCCGTTTTCGCCGATAAAGCCGTAAATACTACCTTTAGGAACAGTCATATTCAAATTGTTTACAGCATAAAGCCCACGAAAGCTTTTTGAAAGCCCTTTAATTTCAATAGCGTTCATATTTTACTCCTTGTTTTTTATTTTGCAATACTATTTTATAAAAACAATGTTTATAAAACGCAAAATTTGTGTTTTTGAAAAGTAAATTATTTGTTAATAAAATGTAAAAGTGGCTACGCATTTATTACGTAACCACTTGTTTTTATTTATCGTTTTCGTTTAATAGTTCTTCTGATAGCCGTATTATTTCTTCGCCGTAACGGTTTTTATATTTTTTGAGCACCGATTTATAAACCGGATAAGCAATCGCCATAGGCACACTGCCAATAGCCATAAGCACGACACCCCAAAGCCAAATGCTCCACTCTAAAATCATAGTAAGCCCAAGCCCAAAAAGTAGCGCACCCACAACGCCAAGCGCAAGTGACCAAATGGTAGGAACACTTTTCACCAGTCCGTCAAGCCTTCTTAATTTTTCTATCTTCGTTTCAGTTTTTTCTTGCGGAACGTATTGTCGGCGAATACTGTCTATTTCTTTTCTTTCTTCTTCAGTAGGCGCAGTATATTTAAAATTAAATTGATTGTTCATTTGTTTTATTTTCCTTTTGTAACTCTTTCATTTTTTTATTTGCAGATACTATCATATAAATACCTATTCCTACGGAGAGTAAGCTAACAACAATCCCTGTAAAGGTATTAAATGCAGATATATTTATTTCGCCATCGCTAAACATTGTAAGCAGTGCCGTTTGCAAGGCAAGAATAGATACGAGAGCATCTACTAAGTTAATATTTCTAATAGCCCTAACTGTTAAATCATCTTGTTTATGTGCTTTAATAAGTGCTATAATAGACATCGTTATTTTATAAAACGCATATGCGGCATAAGCGAATATCGTTAAGCCCATATAGGTAAAGTGTGCGTCAGAGAAAATCATTTGACCGATAGCAACGGATAGCGCAACGTTTAAAGCAAGAGTGATAATACCACTATTTCTATACACCCTAGCCTTGTCGTATTCATCATTTTGTCTTTTTCTACCGATTTTACTTTTATGATAGGCAAGAACGCCACCACGTAAAAGAGCAAGTGATATATAAAACCCTGCAAGCGAGCCATACCATATAGAACGGTTTTTAATGCCTAAATAAGCGTTAAAAAGGCTAAACAATAAACTCATTAAAAAGGAGCCAACTGCAAAAATTAGCGTCCTAAACCCAAAGTTTCGAAGGAGCAAACGTGTAAAATTGTATTTTTCCATCCAGGCTATAATTCCACTTTTCATTTTTGGCACAAGTGGAATAATTAAATAAACGCTATACGCAAGCGATACCCCTGCAATAGCAAAAAGCACGTATGCAATTATTGCAAGCACACCGTTTTCTAAACCTAGCCCTACCATAATAAGTGAAAGCGTTGCGCTTAAAATCGTTATGATAAAGTTTAATATTTTTGCCCACGTAGGCGGTTTTAATATCTTTTTCCAAATGGAGAAAAAATCAATCTTCATAAACAACGTCCTTTAATAAAATTGTAAAAGTGCTTCCTTTGTTTATTTCGCTCTGCACAGCAATTTCTCCACCTAAAATATCAATAACCTTTTTAACGAGTGCAAGCCCAAGCCCGTTGCCTTGAGTTGAATGGGACGTGTCTCCTTGATAAAATTTTTCAAAGATTTTTGCTCCAGTTTCACTCGTCATACCACAGCCCGTATCGATTACCTTAATTTCCACGTTCTTATCTTTACGTTTAAGCGTTATATCAATTTTCCCA
>JBGUUU010000095.1:0-4491 GCA_045133775.1 Christensenellaceae bacterium | reverse complement strand
CTGACTTGTTAAACGAGTCTAATTTTTGAGAATCAAAGCCGACGGCAATAGCCGTCGGCTTTTTTACTTTATAGCCATCGCAATACTACGTTTACTGTTTCGCCCCATTGCTTATAAACAATTCGTGTATTTGTATTTTCAAAAGTCTTGCTATCTTAAAAAGTGTAATAAGGTCAATCTCCAAACTGCCTTTATAAATAAGGTTAAACTCAGTAGGCGAAATGTTGCATTTTTTACAAAACTCGGTTTCCGTTAAAGCGTTTTTCTCCATATAAGTGGTTATAAGTGCTAAATTCACATCATTTTTCATAAATTTTCTCCTAAAATATAGTCTTTAATAATAGTATATACTTTTTTTTATGATTTGTCTTAGACTACTGCTATTAGCCGTAGGAAAATTTTATAAAAGACCAAGTTAATAATGATGTTAAAGAAAAAGACCAACGAAGATTTCGTTAGTCTTTTTATATTATAGGGTGTTAATGTAGGGGCAAGGTTACACTTTACATTTCTACAAGCTCGCCTGTTATAAGGCTTAAAATATACGTGTTTTCTACAACTAAATTAAGGCACTTTTCAATAGCCTTTTTATAAAGGTTAAGTTGCATAGAGTAGTCTTTTTTAAGTTGTTCTGCCGTGTGCGCGCTCGTTTTATAATCAACTAAAATCGCTTTGTCACCACAAACCGCAATAAGGTCTATAATACCTTGTATAAGTATAGGCGCGTCAGACTCTTCGCCGTATAATTCGCGAGCTGTAAAGTTGGTTAAAAACGGTTGTTCGCGATAGAGCTTGTAGCCGTCAAGCTTAGCCCAAATAGGAAGAGCAAGTATTTTATCAAGAAGGTTAACGTCTAGCTGTTCAACGTCTTTTTTATCGAGCTTTCCATCATTTAATAGGCTTATAAGTTGATTATTAGCATTTTTATCGCTCAAATCGCACACTTCTAAAAACTTATGATAAGCAGTTCCCTTTGCTAAAAGGTCTTCATCATTTGCAAAATGTGGCTTTTTACGAGCTTCGTTTAAAACAGGCGCTTGCATTTCGCGATGCCTTGCGTTTACCGTAGTAACCGAAGATTTTAAAGGTAAACCTAGGTCTACTTCAAACGGATAATTAAAAGTTAAATGTTTATAAATAAGGTCGATAAGGGACTGTTTGCCTGCTGTCAAGTTAACCGTTTTAATCGATCTGTCTTCGCCCAAAGAAAGTTCGCTTTGCGCGTAGCTTTTAACAGGCATATCTTTAAGAGAAAGAAAATCAGTAAAATTATTAGTAGAAAGATAGTCACCATCTTCATGAGCAGATTTTACTTTTCTAGTAGTAACGAGATGTAACCTAACTTTTGCTCTAGTCATTGCAACGTAGAAAACCCTTGCTTCTTCGTTTGCTCTTTCTAAGGCGGCGGTCTTTTTAAAGAAGGTGCGAGCTAGGGTAGAAGAGCGTTCTCTCGTTTGCTCGTCGTAATGATACACTGCTAAGCCGTGTTTTCTTGAGAATAAAATTCTTTGTATATCATCTTTAACACTAAAAGCTCTATTTAGCCCCGGAATTATAACGATAGGGTATTCAAGCCCCTTGGAGCTGTGCATACTCATAACTTTAACGGCGTTAGTGCCTGCAACTTCAGACGTGGCGTTAAATCCGTCACTAGAGAGAATTTTATCTAAAAACTCACTAGTAGAAAGAGCCCTGCCTTGAGATACGCTCTCGGCGATAAATCTTTCAACTCTCGCCATTCTAATCTTGCCCAAATTGCGACCTGCAATTTCAAGGTCGAGCCCTGTTTCGCGCATGATTTTAGCAAGCAGTTCGCCTGCTCCCAAAAACTCTGACAAAATTCTTATTCTATCGAAATAATCTTTAAATAAAACTATTTTGTTTTTTAACGTTTGGTCGTCGCCGTTTTCTGCATACGCTTCAACGCACTCTAAAAACGATGGTTTTTCAACTTGTTTAATATTTTGTAAACCGAAAGACCTAATTTGAGCGAGTTCTTCTTCAGTAACCTTTCCTATCGCGCTCTTTAAAACTGAAACGAGTGGTGGGTCGTCGGCATAAAAATCAATAAGTTTTAAAACGTCTGTAAGCAGTTTGATTTCTGGGTAGGTTAAAATGTTTGCCCTACTTTCAGAAACTACAGGAACGCCATCGCGAACGAGATGGCGAATAATTTCGTCGGTATAACCAGTTGAAGATCTTGTAAGCACGGCTATATCGCCAAGCTCAACCTGTCTTGTGGTTTTAGCTTTTTCGTCGTATAACGTCTTATCTAATTCGCTTAAAATTATCTTAGAAACAAGCGCGCCTTCGTAAAAATCTTCGCCTTCTTCTTTGCTTGTTGCATCTTTTAAAAGGTCATAAAGTCCTTCTATAGGCTTTTTATCGGCTTTTTCTTGGGTAATTACGTGCAAAGTGGCTTCGCCGTAGTCCTTCTCGTAAAGCCCCCCACTTTCCATTTTGTTTTCAGCGTAAGCAACGCCCCCGTGTTCTTTGGTCATAACCGAAGAAAAGACTTTATTAACGGCGTCAAGCACCTTGTCAGAGCTACGGAAGTTTTTATCAAGTGGTATTGCTTCGCCTAGGCTCTCGTCATTTAAATACGACTCATATTTGCTTGCAAAAATATTTGGATTACAGCCACGGAAAGCGTAGATAGACTGTTTTACGTCGCCAACCATAAACAAGTTGTTGTTTGAAATAAGGTTTAAAAGCTCTTCTTGCGCGCCGTTTACGTCTTGGTATTCATCGGCAAAAATGTATTTATATTTTTCTTTTACTGCAGATAAAACTTCAGGGTTGTTTTTCAAAAGAGTAATTGTTTTATGCTCTAAATCGCTAAAGTCCAAAGCGCCTTCTTTTTCTTTAAGGGCAGAAAACTTTTTGGCAAAAAGTTTAACAACGTCAACGATTGTGCATATCGTTTGCTTTGTTTCAAGATAGTGTTTTAAGTCTTTATCCCTATCTTTTGGCAAATTTTGCGCAAAATTTTTGTATAACTCTGCTAGGTTAGTTTTAAAAGTAGACACTTCTTTTTTAATTTGCATCAAAAACTCATCATCAGTTTTCTTTCCTGGCATTGAAGTAGTCGAAATTGTTAAAGCATGCATAAAATCTTTAAGCGTTTTAGCGTTTAAGCAGTATTTTGCCTTTGCCCAAGTGTCTTCTAAAGTGACTAAAATGCTACTTGCCAACTTGTCGTGCGCGTAAGCCATAAGCTCAAGCTTTAACTGATTATAGGTATTTTCTTGCGTAGAAATCTGCTTTTTTAAAACGTTTAAAATAAAATTCTCGTAAACGGTATAGTTTTCTGCCGAAACGGAATTTTTGCAAGCGTCTAAAAACGCTTCGGGATCGTTTTCGCTAACACTCTTATCATAAAGGTCTAAAATTTCCTGTTTAAACTGACCATCGCCACGGTTTGCTCTTAAAAATCTAACTGTAGATAAAAAGCTTTCATCGCCAAGTTCGTAAAGTTCGTTAAAGGTTTCGTTTATGGCAAGAGTAGAAAGTTCGCGCGCTTTCGCACTTTCTATAATGGAAAAATCTGGGTCGACGTTTGCCGAGTAGAAATACGTTTTTAAAAGGTTTAAGCAAAAGCTATGAATAGTAGAAATATCGGCTGTAGGAATTTCTGCAAGCGTTTTTCTCATTCGTTCGACGTCTTTGCCTTCGCTAATTTTGTCGATAACGGCTTTAACGAGTTTTTGTTTCATTTCGCTTGCAGCAAGCTTTGTAAAAGTAACTGCTAGGATATTAGAAACGTCTACGTTTTCTTCGAGAATGAGCCTTATAATTCGCTCTATCATAACGAAGGTTTTTCCAGAGCCTGCAGATGCTGAAACGAGAACGTTTTTACCTGAAGAGAGTATAGCTTTTTCTTGGTTTGTAGTCATTTCAGTTGCCATCTTCTTCACCCCCGTCTTTGTTTTCTGCTTGTTCTACTGCTTTTAGTATCGTTTCGGCTTTTGCCCCTTTAATCGACCTATAGTCAGACTTTTTGTGAATTTCACGCCCACAAATACCACCAAATTCGCAGTAATCGCAAGATGAAACGTAAGGGGACGCAATGATAACGCCATCTAAAACGTTGTCGATTGCTTGCTCAACCATAAGCTTAGAATATTTCATATAGCCTTTAATCGTTTGCTCATCGGCAAGGTTGCCGTCGTAATAAGTGCCAGATGCTTTAGTTGTCTTTCTCTTTATCTCGCAAACGCTACTTTTATCTGTCTTTCCGCTATAAAAATCTTCATCAGAAGCCGAAATAATTTCTTCATCGTCGAGAGTTTTTCCGTGCAGAATCGACGGGCTTTCGTCTTCATTAATAAAGTTGTTATTTACAGCGTAGTAGTATGCGCCTGCAGGCTTGTCGCCGTCCATAGCAAAGGCGTTCATATATAAATAAAGTTGAATATTTTTACCTACGTAGAAATTGTTGTCGTTGCTCTTTGATTTAGCATCGCCAGTTTTGTAGTCGATAATTCTAAA
>JBGUUU010000094.1:0-33730 GCA_045133775.1 Christensenellaceae bacterium | reverse complement strand
AATTGGGGTTTCACCATACTTTAATTTGTAATATTGTGCAATTTTCTTATACTTTTCTTGCTTGCGATAGCCAACAGCATCTTTAGGCTCGCCAAAAATGCTGCTTGAACGAGTTTTTACTTCTACAAAAACGGTAACGCCGTCCTTACTCATTATAGCGTCTGCTTCGCCAAAAGGTGTAGTAAAATTGCGTTTAACGAGCTTATAGCCCGCTTTTTTCATAAATTTTACTGCTATTTTTTCTCCACGTCTGCCGAGAAGTTTTTTATGAAGGTCTCTCTGTGTATTGGGCATGCGCCAACCTCCTTCAAAGCGTTTATATGGTCTTTCGTGCCGTAACCTTTATTGTTTGCAAACTTATATTCCGGGTAGATTTTATCATACTCATACATAAGATTATCTCTATACACTTTTGCAACGATTGACGCTGCGCCTATCGTGTAGCTTTTAAAATCCCCCTTGATAACCGACTCTTTTCTACAATCTGTGTGGATATCTACAGCGTCGATTAGCGCAAGGTCTGGTTTTACCTTTAATCCATCTATACATCTCTTCATGCAAAGCTTGGTTGCTTGAAGTATGTTTATCTCGTCAATTTCTTTAGGCGAAACTTCGCAAATGCAGAAATCTATCGCCGTATTTCTTATAGCTTCATCTAAAGCAATTCTCTTCTTTTCTGAAAGCTTTTTACTATCGTTTACACCATCTATTATTTTATCATCTTCAAGGGGCATAATAACTGCACAGCAGACAACCGGCCCTGCGAGTGGCCCCCTACCTACTTCGTCTACTCCAACAATATATCTTTCGCCTTCTTTTAAAAGGCTTTTATCAAACTCAATCTTTTCTTTCGTCTTGTCCGTCATTTGGAGCTACCTCTAAACAAATTTTGCCTATGCGCTGTTTTCTAAAATCATCGATAATGGCTCTTGAGCATCTTGTATAATCACTCTCGCCACCACGAAGAAGAAAACCCCTTTTTCTGCAAACGTCATCAAAAAGATCAAGACCTTCTTTATCTAACGTATCGAGTTTATATTTTTCTTTAAAACTTTCAGGAGCTATAACCTTAAGGTCTTTTATAAGCTCAAGCGCAAGCCCTTCCATATCTAAAATATCGTCGTTTATAGCGCCTATGTATGCTAGATGTCTTGCATAAGTTTGATTTTCAAAGCTAGGTGGCATTGTGCCTGGCGTATCTAAAAGGTCAAAATTGCCAAGTCTTATCCACTTATTGGAACGAGTTACGCCTGCCTTATCACCAGTTTCTGCGCGCTTACCACCACTTATAGTATTTATGATAGTAGATTTGCCTGTGTTAGGAATGCCTGCAACCATAAAGCGAAGAGTTCTCTTTATTCCCTTTGCCTTATCCCTGTCGGTTTTTTCCTTCATAACACGCTCGCATGCAGAGCGCAATTTTTCGGTATCACGCTTAGAAAGCCCGTCTATAAGCTCATAAACAAGACCTTGACGCTTTAATTCTTCGCCTATTTTTTGCGCATCTTTTTGAGAAATCGTGTCGCATTTGTTAACGCAATATACAACTGGCTTATTCTTAAAAAGGTTCATTAGCTTTTTATTAACGCATGCAAAAGGAGCTCTTGCGTCAACTACGTAAATTACGCCGTCGCAAAGCTTAACGTCTTCTTCAGTTTTTCTCATAGCCTTAGTCATATGACCAGGAAACCATTGTATATGCATAATTTATTCCTTATTTGTTATCTTTTTCTATTAAATCAGGGCGAAGCTCACGAGTTATTCTCTCTGCTTCTGCTCTTCTCCATTTATCAACTTCTTTATGATTGCCCGAAACTAATACTTCGGGAACTTGCATACCCATAAAGTTTTGCGGACGGGTAAATTGTGGATATTCAAGCAAATTGCCTGTAAAACTCTCTTCTGATAAGCTCTCGTCAGAAATAACCCCACCAATATAACGGCAAAGGCTATCGGTTATTGCCATTGCTGGTATTTCGCCACCTGTCAACACGAAATCGCCAAGAGAAATTTCTTCATCAATGCAAAGGTCTAAAACTCTTTGATCTACACCTTCGTAATGACCGCAAAGGAGCAAAATTCTATCGTAAGATAAAAGTTCTCTTACCATTGGTTGACAAAACGTTCTTCCCTTTGGGGACATAAAAATACGCCTTGCTTCGTGGTTTGGATCAACTGCTTGAATTGCAGAATAAATAGGCTGTGGAGTCATTACCAAGCCTGCGCCACCACCAAACGGATAGTCGTCACATTTTCTATGCTTGTTTTCGGTATAGTCACGTATATCGGTAACAACTATTTCAACCTTGCCAGCCTTTACTGCTCTACCAATAATACTTTCAGTAAGGGGAGTAAACATTTCTGGGAAAAGGGTTAAAATGTCAATTCTCATACATTACAACCTCCGTAAATTTTTTAGCCTTTACGGTAACCTTTTTATTCTCAACGTCGATATCTACTTCAAGCTCGGGAATTAGTGGAAAAACTGCTTTACCTTCGTAAGTATCAATATAATAGTAATCTACGTTACCACTAACTATTTCTCTTACTACTCCAATTTTTTTACCGCTATCTAAATAAAGGTCTGCGCCTATTACGTCTGTAATAAAGAATCTGCCTTCTTCTAAAACGATTTGACTTCTATCTGCATAAACTTCGCATCTGCGAAGAGTTTCTACAAAATTTCTATCGTCAATTCCCTTAACCTTGAGTATTGCTTCATCAGCATTTATCGCACGGAAATTTTCAACTTTATATATAACCGAATTTATTTCAACTTCGGTCACGTTTTTTATAGAATCAAAGCTGTCGGCAAAGAGCCTAATTTTAAGCTCGCCTTTGATCCCCTGCGGTTTTGCAACCGCTCCAATCTCGATTTTATTCATATTTTGTACCAATAATCAACTTATAGCCCTATTTTTGCTATAAATTAAAGTGAGTTTTTAAAAGGGGCTGTTAGAAATAACAGCCCCTTATAGGACAATTAAATTTCGTCTTTGCCCTTAATTTCGATATTATATCTCTTGCCACTCTTTTTAGATGCGGCGCTAACGATAGTGCGAAGAGCCTTTGCTATCTTGCCTTGACGACCGATAACCTTACCCATATCGCTTTCTTTTAATACAACCGTTACGTCAACAACGCTATTCTTATCTTCAACCAAGTATTCAACTTCGTTTGGATTTTCAGCAAATTGATTTACAACGTATTTGATAAGTTCTAACATTTCTGCTCCTTAATTACTTCTTTTTCTTCTTAGGGTTAGTCTTAGAAGGTGATAATTTTTCAGACTTCTCGATAACGCCAGCGTTTAAAAGAAGAGATCTTACAGTTTCAGTTGGTTGAACACCCTTAGCAAGCCAATCTTTAGCTTTTTCTACGTTGATAACAACTTCAGCTGGGTTAGCTGTTGGGTTGTAGTGACCTACTTTATCAATGTATTCGCCATCTCTAGCCTTTCTGCTATCAACAACTACGATTCTGTAAGTAGGAGACTTCTTATCGCCCATTCTGGTTAATCTCATTTTTACTGCCATTTTTATTTCCTCCGTTAAAAAATGATTTACTTAATTAATGTTTATTTAAAAGCAATTTTATTGCGCTTTTACTTATATTATATAATGATTATAAGCCTTTAAAAAGGCATTCTAAATAACCCCTTCTTCCCCTTCATCATCTTCATCATTTGCTTGGTTTGGTCAAACTGTTTTAAAAGCTGATTGATTTCTTGAATTGATGAGCCACTACCTTTTGCTATTCTATTTTTTCTAGAATAGTTAATAATTGATGGGTCTTTTCTTTCCTTTGGGGTCATTGAAAGAATAATCGCTTTGTTTCTTTCAATCTTCTTTTCATCTATATCTTGGTCGCTTATCTTAACTTTGCTACCCATACCAGGGAGCATCTCTAAAAGTTTCTTTGCGCCACCCATATTTTTGAGCATTGAGAATTGTTCGAGATAATCTTCTAACGTAAAAGAGTTTTCTTTAAACTTTTTCTCCATTTTTAAAGCTTGCTCTTCGGTAACGGTTTGTTGCGCCTTTTCTATTAAAGAAAGCACGTCGCCCATACCGAGAATTCTGCTTGCCATTCTGTCTGGATAGAACGGCTCTAAATCGGTGAGTTTTTCGCCAACAGATGCAAACTTAATTGGCTTACCTGTTACAGCCTTTATTGAAAGGCATGCACCGCCTCTCGTATCACCGTCAAGCTTGGTAAGAACAACACCTGATACTGCAAGCCTTTCATTAAAGGTCTTTGCTACGTTCACGGCATCTTGACCGGTCATTGAGTCAACCGTTAAAAGTATTTCATCTACTCTTATGGTTTTTGTGATGTTTTCGAGCTCTTGCATAAGCTCTTCATCTATATGAAGTCGACCAGCAGTATCTACGATAACCGTATCATAGCCGAACTTTTTAGCATATTCTACACCACTTTCAGCAATTTTAACAGGGTTACCTTGTCCTTTTTCAAAAACTTCAACACCTGCTTTTTCTGCAACGATTTTAAGTTGATTTATAGCTGCAGGACGATATACGTCACAAGCAACAAGAAGTGGCTTTTTACCTTGTTTTTTAAGATGAAGGGCAAGTTTACCGCAAAGTGTTGTTTTACCTGCGCCTTGCAAACCACACATCATTATAACCGTTGGAAGATTTGAGCTAACAATGAGTTTGCTATTAGTTGCGCCCATAAGCTCTGTAAGCTCTTCGTTTACAATTTTAATAACTTGTTGCGCTGGGCTTAAACTTTTTAAAATTTCTTGACCAACAGCCTTTTCACTAACCTTTGCAATAAAATCCTTTGCAACGGCAAGGTTTACGTCTGCCTCCAAAAGAGCAATTCTTACTTCTCTCATTGCTTGTTTAATTTCAAGCTCGGTAAGTTTACCCCTTTTAGTCATTTTAGAAAATATATGATTGAGTTTTTCTGACAAACCTGCGAATACAGCCATCAGTCATCTCCTAATACACTTTTAATTTTTTCGCCAATCTCTACGGCATTTTTATCGTTTAGCTTAGCAATAAGCGCGTAAACAGCTTTTTTCTTTGCAACAAACCCAAGTTTAGACTCAAGTTCATCAAGAAGTTTTTTAGTCTTTGTAACGGTATCTGCAACACTTTGGCGAGAAACGTTTTTTATCTCTGCAATCTCCCCAAGTGACAAATCACACATACAATACATATCGAATACCGAACGCTGATTTTCGGTAAGCGTTTTTGAATATTCGCTGTAAAGCTCTGCGTAATAAACACCGTCTTTTATAGACATAAAATATCTCCAACTGTCAAGTCTTTTGACCTTACAGTTAGTTATTATACACTAAAATAATATAGGTGTCAAGCATTTTTACCTGACACCTAAAATTTTTTATTCTCCTAAAATGGCATTAACAAACGTTTCTTTATCAAACATTTCGATATCGTCGAGCTTTTCGCCAGTTCCCACAAAAGCAACAGGCACTTGCAACTCATTACAAAGCGAAACTACGAAACCACCCTTTGCAGTTCCATCAAGCTTTGTTAAAATAATACCGTCGATACCAACTGCTTCGTTAAAAACTTCAACTTGAGAAAGCGCGTTTTGCCCAGTAGTCGCATCTAACGCTATAAACTTATAAAAGCTTGCTTTTGGATGCTCTCTTTCAACCACTCTAGACATCTTTTTAAGCTCTTCCATAAGATTAGACTTAGTATGAAGTCTTCCCGCAGTATCGATAATTAAAATATCCGTTCCTTTTGCTTTTACCGAGCTTAACGCATCGAAAACAACGGCAGACGGATCGCTACCTTCTGAACTTTTTACAATTCTTACCTTTGCTCTTTCTGCCCAAACTTCGAGTTGGTCGGCAGCAGCGGCACGGAAAGTATCAGCCGCAGCGATAGTTACCGACTTTTTGTTATCGGTAAAATATCTAGCAAGTTTACCGATAGACGTCGTTTTACCTACGCCGTTTACGCCTATTACCATAATAACGGCAGGTGTTTCAAGCTCAAAATCTTCAGCCATATCAAGACAAGCTAAAAGCTCTTCTTTAAGCTCTGAAACAACGTAATCTCTATCAGTCGCCTTTTCTTCTATCATTCTATCTCTTAAATTTTCAACTATTTCGTCAGCCGTTGCAACGGAGATATCAGAAGATATTAAAATATCTTCTAAATCTTCGTAGAAGTCTTCGCCAATCTTATCCCTTGCGAACAAAACACGAAGTTTTTCGGCTAAACCGTCTTTAGTTTTTTTAAGAGCTGAAAATATTTTATTAAAAAATCCCATTATACACCGTAGGTATCAACTGCATCTGCAAGTTTTACTGAAATAATCTTAGAAACACCCTTTTCTTGCATTGTTACGCCATAGAGCGAATCGCCCCTTTCCATAGTAACCTTTTTGTGGGTTATAACTATAAATTGAGTTTCTTCAGAGAAATTCTTTAAATATTTAGCAAATCTCTCTACGTTTGCATCGTCGAGCGCAGCTTCTATTTCGTCTAATACAACGAAAGGCATTGGACGGAGCTTTAATATTGCAAAGAGTATTGCAATAGCAGTAAGCGCCATTTCACCACCTGAAAGGAGTGAAATCTTTTGGAGTTTCTTTCCTGGTGGCTCTGCTACTATTTCTATGCCTTGCTCTAATGGGTCGTCAGACTCTGTCTTTTCTAAGATAAGGTCTGCCGTTCCACCACCAAACAACTCTTTGAATATTCTAGTAAAGTTAGTTCTAATTTTAGCAAAGCCTTCTGCAAAGGTTGCGCTCATTTCATCCGTAAGCTTTTTAATTACTGAAATAAGGTCTTCTTCTGCCTTTACAAGGTCGTCACGTTGAGTTGTCATATCTTGATAACGAAGGTCAAGATCTTCAAACTCTTCAATAGCGTTATAATTGATATTACCAAGAGCAGAAATCTTCTTTTTAAGTGAAGAAATTTCGCTGTTTGAAGTGATAATATCGTATTCTAAATCTCTAAGCGGTAACGCTGTTTCGTAGGTTACTTGATATTCTTCCCAAACTCTTGCTTGTAAATACTCAAGGTCGGTATCAATACGAACGAGAGCGTTTTCTTCTTTATACTTACTTTCGCCAAGCTTTGTAATCTCTGCTTGAACCATCTCACGCTTTAAGTTATCTTGCTTAACTTCTTCGTTGAGCATTATCTTACGCGATGCAATGTTATCTCTCTTTGCACGAATAGCATCAAGATATTCTTTTTCGGTATCTGTAAGAGAAACTTTTGCAACGTCGTCTAATAAAACGGAAACGTCTGCGTTTAAAGTAGTGATTTTTGCAGAATTTTCTTCTATTAAAACACCCTTTTCAGCCTTTTCGCCATCCATTCTTTGAACGTCTTCATCGCTAGCTTTAATTTCGCCTTTTAGAAATACTATTCTTTCTTGAACTTTATGGAGTTCATTAGAAAGTTCATCACGCTTAGCGTTATAGTCTTCGTATTCTGCTTGATGCTTGTCTGCATCAGAAGATGCAAGTTCTCTCTTCTTTAAGAGTTCTTCGTTGCCTTCTTCGATTGCAGAATATTGTCTGCTAATTTCAGTAAGACGCATATTGAGAAGAGAAACGTCGTCTTTGCTAGCTTCTAAAAGCTTTTGAGTTTCTTGCGTAGCAATCTCTAAAGATGCAATTCTCTCTTTTAATACTGCAACCTGTTGCTTGTTTTCTTGTAATTCAAGATAAATCTTTTCACATTCTGCCTGTTGTTCTTGAACTTGCTTAGAAAGTTGCTCTTTTCTTGCAGAAAGCTTATCCATCTCAGCGCGCTTTGTAGAAAAGGCTTTGTTGATTTCTTCAACCTTTCTATCCATAGCGAGAAGATTTGCATTGTTTTGTCTTCTTGAACCACCGGTCATTGAACCTGCGGTTGATAAAATATCTCCGTCTAAGGTTGCAATCTTAAAGCCAAAGTGATATTTATTTGCAATTGCAACTGCGTTGTCAAGGTTGTCAACAACTAAAGTGTTTCCTAAAAGGAACTTGATAACGTTATCGAAATAGCTATCGTAAGTAACGATTTCGTTTGCAAGACCAATTGCGCCTTTTTCAGAAAGGGCTTGTCTTGTATCGTAGCCTTCTGGTCTTACCTTAACGCTTGTTACAGGAAGGAACGTTGCCGTGCCCGACTCTGTTTTTCTTAAATAGTTAATAAGGAATTTTGCATCTTCTGGGGTTGCCGTTACGATATGTTGAACAGCCACGCCAAGACATGCAGTTATAGCGAGCTCGTATTTAGCGTCAGTTTTAATAACGTTAGAAACTAAGCCCTTTACTCTCTTGCCAATTTCAGGGTTGCGTTTTGATTCGGTCATCAAAGTCTTTACCGAATATTGATAACCGTCGTAATTTTCTTTAAGGTTTGTATAAACCTTTGAATTTGCTTCTAACGCCGAAATTTCAGAGTTTAAAGCAAAAATCTTTCTTTCGATATCTCCAACGTAATTTTTAGTTGCTAAAATATCGTTTTCTCTATCTTTAATATCTTCTTTAATAAGGTTTGCTTGCTTTTCTAATGCGATAAGCTCTGCGCTCTTTATAGAACTTTCAGACATTTGCTCGCTAAGCTTACGAGTTAAAACTTCAATTTCGCTTGTAGCCTTATCTCTACGCTCTGCAAAAACAGTCTTTTCAGCAGAAAGAGAACCGATATTTTGCTTGATATCTGCAAGCGATTCTACACTAGCAAGAATTTCTTTATGAGCAGACCTTGCAAGCAAATCGCCTTCTGCTATCTTGTCCATTACTTTTATAAGTTGTTCGTTTAAAGAAATAGACTTATCTTCAAGTTTTTCAATCTCTTTTTGACAATTACCTACGTAATCGCGCTTTTCTCGTATTCTTCTTTCTAACTCTTCAGTTCTTCTTCTAGCTTCTTGCGCTTCATCGCTAAGACGCTTGATTTCTGCACGGAGAGCAGTTATTCTCTCGTTATAAACCTTTGCTTCGCCAGACTGTCTTTCAAAAGCTTGAGTTCTTTCGATAAGCTCTTCATTAAGGTTGCTTATGTGCTCGTCTGCTTCGCCAATTTCTCTTTGGTGTTGGTTATACGCCTTTATAGAATCGGCAAGTTCTTCACTGCGAACTCTTAATTGCTCTTCAATGCCCTTAATTCTTAAGTTGATTTTTTCTTTAGAGCTTGCAGCATTGTCATATTTATATAAATATGCGTTTACTTCGTGATATTTAAGCTGTTCGCCAAGCGCTCTTGCTGCTCTAGTTTTTTCTGCGGCTCTTCTAAGTGGCTCTCTTTGACGCTCAAGCTCGGTAGTAATATCTACGATACGAGTAATATTATCCCTTACTCTGTCGAGCTTACGCATAGTTTCAAGCCTTTGCGACTTAGTTTTTGCTATACCTACAGCTTCTTCAAATATAGTTCTTCTATCTTCTGGCTTAGAAGAAAGGATTTCTGCAACTTTACCTTGACCGATTACGGTATAACCCTCTTTACTAACGCCACATTCGTGAAGATTGTTAACAATATCACGAAGTCTTGCTTGCTTTTTATTGATATAATATTCACTTTCGCCCGAACGGAAAAGCTTTCTCGTAAAAACAACTTCATCGTATTCAAGAGATTTGAATATCCTATTGGTGTTATCAAAGGTAAGCGAAACTTCGCAGTAAGAAAGCGACTTTCTATTCTGCGTGCCGTTAAATATTACGTCTTGCATAGACGAGCCACGAAGAGTCTTTGCAGACTGTTCGCCAAGCACCCATCTTACAGCGTCGGAAACGTTACTCTTACCACAGCCGTTAGGGCCTACTATACAAGTAACGCCGTTTTCAAATTGTATTTCTTGCTTATCTGCAAATGATTTAAAGCCTATAAGCTCAATCTTTTTGAAATTCACTTTGATTTTCTCCTTTTGTTCGTTTGCATTGCCCTTGCCGATTTTTTAACCGATTGCTTTTGACCTTTTTGCTTAGGTTGATTTTTTGTCTTCTCGAATTTTTCTAAAGCGAGCCTTGCCGCTTCTTTTTCTGCGTCAGACTTTTTTCTGCCCTTTGCAAAAGCCAATTCTTTATCGTTTACGGTTACAGCCATTGTAAACATCGGTTCATGGTCTGGACCAGTTCTTTCTTTTTCAACGTATAGAAGAGTTCCAAGCTTGTATTTTTGAACGTATTCTTGCAACTTGCCCTTATAATCTGTTGGTCTACAACTTAAAGACGAGTCTTTACTTCTTGCCCTAACCAACTGGGTTTTGTTAAACAACGTTCTTTTTACAAACTTTTTAGCTTCCTCCATTCCACCATCAATATAAATACCTGCAACTATGGCTTCGAAAAGATTTTCTTTAGCAGAACGGTGATGCTCTGGCGAATTTCTTCTTTCGCCTTCTCCAAACATCAAAAATTCGTAAAGCCCACTCTTTTCGATAGCGTTAGAGAGTGGCTCGCAAGACACAAGCTGTTGCTTGTAATCTGTGAGCAAACCTTCATCGGCATCGGGGAATTTTTGCATTAAGTATTCGGCAGTTATAAATCCTAAAATAGAATCGCCAAAATACTCTAAACGCTCGTTATTTTTCACCCCACCGTGCTCGTGAGCATAGGAAGGATGAGTAAAACAAAGACGCAATAAAGTTTTATCTTTAAATGAATAGCCGAGCTTTTCTTCACACTCGTGCATATAAAAAATCATTATTCACCATCGGTGGTTGCTAAAGCCTGCTCGATTTTACCCGTTACGTTAACCGCAGAGTTATTATACGCCTGAAGCACAGCGTTTTTAAACGCTTCCGCTTTAGACGAACCGTGAGCCTTAACCACAGTCTTTTCCATACCGAGAAGAACTGCTCCACCCCTTTTATTATAATCAATTTTATTTTTAAGCTTTTTGAAAGCTTTTCTCATAAATAAATAACCGATTTTAGCGCTCTTAGATGCCTTGATTTCAGCTTTTAAGTTAGTGAGAATTACGTTTACTGCGCCTTCTATCGACTTGAGCGCAACGTTACCACTAAATCCATCGGCAACAACTACGTCGTATTCGCCAGAAAGAATTTCACGAGCTTCCATATTGCCTACGAAATTTATTCTCTTATCATCTTTTAAAAGAGCAAACGTTTCTAATGAAAGCGCACAACCTTTTTCATCTTCCGTTCCGTTTGACAAAAGAGCTACTCTTGGATTTTTAATACCACAAACTTCCTTCATATAAGTGCTACCCATAACGGCAAACTGAACGAGCCAGTTAGCCTTACAGTCAACGTTTGCGCCACAGTCTAAAAGCATAGTCTGTCCGCCTGCAAGGTTAGGAAGAAGGGGCGCAAGCGCAGGGCGAATAACCCCTTTTATTCTGCGAGATAAAATTACTGATGCCGTGAGCACTGCGCCTGTAGAGCCTGCAGAAACAAAAGCCTTAGCATTTTCATCTTCCTTTAAAATTTTAACACTTTTTACGATAGACGAATCCTTTTTTACCCTTATAGCTTCTGTTGGCGATTCGTCGCAACCGATAACTTCAGTAGCATTTTCAATAAAAACCCTTGTTTTGTCGTAAGTAAGGTCTTGTAAAATGGCGTTTATACCATCTTCTTTGCCTACCAATACGATATCAAAACCGTTTTGCGCGTTAATCGCTTCGATAGCTCCTGTTACAATTTGTTGTGGCGAATGATCTCCACCATAAGCATCAATAATAATCTTCATATATTTTTCCTCTTTTAGCAATGAGAATTTTACAATTTGTTCAACGTGATGTTGAGAGCGTGACGGCAACTTGAAGTTGGGAGCGTGTGCTCTTCTTTTTTCTTTACCCCTATCGAGTGAGATTTAAAGGATTAGATGCGAGCAAGACGGATTTTTTACGAGGGGGAGACAAGGGAGCGACCTCTTTGGTCGTAGGAATTGTCGCAACCCGTAAAAAAGACTAGTATTGCGAAGTAGATAAGCCTTTAAATTAGAATAATAAATTCTCCACAGTTCTTGGGAACGGTATTACATCTCTTATGTTAGAAATGCCTGTTAAGTACATTATCATACGCTCGAAACCAAGACCGAAACCTGCGTGGGTTGTACCACCAAATTTACGAAGATTGATATACCAATCGTAATCTTCTGGCTTTAAGCCTAATTCTGCCATACGAGCGAGAAGAACGTCTTCTCTGTCTTCTCTTTGGCTACCGCCGATAAGCTCGCCTACGCCCGGAACTAAAAGGTCTGCTGCGGCAACGGTTTTGTTATCGTCGTTCAAGCGCATATAAAACGCCTTGATTTCCTTTGGATAGTCAGTTAAAAATACTGGCTTTTTATAAATTTGTTCAGTAATAAATCTTTCGTGTTCGCTTTGAAGGTCACAACCCCAATATACTGGGAACTCAAACTTGTCCTTGTGTGGCTCTAAGAGTTTGATAGCTTCAGTATAGCTTAAACGAACGAATTCGTTATCTCTAACGTTGCAAAGTCTTTCTAAAAGCCCCTTGTCAACAAAGTTGTTGAAGAATTCAAGCTCGCTTTTACAAGTATCCATAACGTGTGAAATAACGTATTTAACCATAGCTTCTGCAACGTCCATATCGTCGGCAAGGTCTGCAAAAGCCATTTCAGGCTCAATCATCCAAAATTCTGCTGCGTGGCGCGCCGTGTTTGACCTTTCCGCTCTAAACGTTGGTCCAAAAGTATATATATTGCCAAATGCCATCGCATATGCTTCGCCAGAAAGTTGACCAGATACGGTAAGACTTGCAGGTTTACCAAAGAAATCTTTTTTATAATCAACCTTTCCGTCTTCAGTCTTTGGAACGTTGTCAAGTGGAAGAGTCGTTACTTGGAACATTGCGCCTGCACCTTCACAGTCACTACCAGTTATAAGTGGAGTGTGAACGTAAACAAAGCCCCTTTCGTTAAAGAATTTATGTATAGCAAAGGCTGCTTCACTTCTCACACGGAAAACTGCGCTAAACGTATTAGTTCTTGGACGAAGATAAGCAATTTCTCTCAAATATTCAAAAGAGTGACGCTTTTTTTGTAAAGGATAATCTGGTGTAGAAGCGCCTTCTACTTGGATAGCTTCTGCCTTAACTTCAAACGGTTGCTTTGCTTCTGGCGTAAGAACTAAAGTGCCTTCAACGATAAGAGAACAACCAACGTTTTGGCGAGCTATTTCATCATAGTTTGCAATTTTTTCTCTTTCAAAAACGATTTGCACGTTTTTGAAACAGCTACCATCGTTAAGCTCGATAAAGCCAAAGGCTTTTGAATCTCTTATAGTCTTTGCCCAGCCCATTACGGTAATTTTGCTACCTGCTAAGCTCTCTGCTGTTTTGTAAACGTCTTTTAAAAGAATGCGATTTTTCATAACTAGATACCTACTTATAAATATGATATTATAATAATATCATAAAAAGCAAAAAAAAACAATTAAAAAACAAAGCTCTTCGGCATTTTTTTGCGCCAAAGAGCCATATTTTTTTATTTTTTAATTTTCAATGCGTTTTGCAAAGGCTTTTAGCCTTTTATTGTTTACTACAATCTGTTTTATACCCTTTTAATTGCAAGCAAAAGTTATTCTTCTTTATCTTTTGGAACGATTGCTTTTAGCGGTTTCTCTTCCTTTAAGGACATTATATAATTTTCATAGTCTTTTTCCGTCATTTTCATAACGGGATGTTTTTTCTTTTTACTCATAAATAAAAACCTCCGTTTTATGAGTTTGTCACAAACGGAGATTTTTTATACTATTTAAGTCTGTTTTTAGGGCAAACCTTTATGCAAATCCCACATACTGCGCCCCTGCCGATATCTTTATACGTCTTCATATTAGACGAGCATTTTTCTGCAGAGAAGAAATCATCTCTATTCATACCAACTTCGTAGTTGATACCCGATATCGCCCCGGCAGGACAAGCCTTTTTGCAAATATCGCAATCGCCACAGCCACCCGTTATAATATCCCTTTGTCTTTCAAGTGGCATATCCGTAAGAACAGTTGCAAGCCTAACCTTGCTACCGAACTCTTTTGTGTATAGTAAAGCATTCTTTCCTATGTAGCCAAGCCCAGACAGGCAAGCGCCTGTTTTATGAGCAAAAATGCCCCTATAAGCCGATTTATCGTCATTTGTGGATTGCGATGCGGCTATTGGAAAAGCATTATAACCCTTGTTTTCTATAAACCTTATGGCGTCTAAACAAAGGCTATCTAATTTAGCGTTTACTGCTCTATAATGTTGAAAATACGCCATGCTAGGTCTATTTTCTATAGTCTTTAAAACGGCGTCGGAAAGCTTATAAACAAGGGTTATCGCATAGACGAGATTTGGTTGATTTTCAATAGGACTTTTGCCAATATTAGAAAACCCAACCAAGCTTGCGCCACCGCTAGTTAATAGCTCGGTCAATTTATCTTCAAACATTTTACACCTCGTAAATTATGGTAACAGGGCCTTGATTTTTTTGCTCAATCGTCATATCTGCGCCAAAAACGCCAAGTTTAACTTCTAACCCCTGCTCTCTCAATTTTTCTGCGCAATAAAGGTATATTTCATTTGCGCCTTCTGGACGCATTGCAGAAGAAAAACTAGGTCTGTTACCCTTTAAAACGTCTGCAATCAGCGTGAATTGCGAAACGAATAGAATACTGCCACCAACTTCTTTAAGGGCTAAATTCATCTTTCCATTTTCATCTTCAAAAACTCTGAGCCCACCAATTTTTTTAGCAAGAAAATCTGCCTTATCTTTACCGTCGCCGTCAGCAACGCCAAAATAAACGACAAAACCTTTTCCTATTTCGGAAATCAACTCTCCGCCAACGCTCAATTTGGCTTCTGTAACCCTTTGCACTACAGCTTTCATTTATTTTACCTATCTCGTCTTTTGAACTTCGTTTAAGTTCCAATCGTCGTAAAGATGAGAAAAATCCTTTTTAATAAAAATTATTACGATTATTACACCTAAAATTATTGAACTAATAAGCGTCCATAAAACGTTTTCAATAGTCCACAAAACGCCTGTTGCTAAGCCTTTATCCATCAAAAATCCACCGAAGTCAAAGATTGCGTGAAACAAAATTGGCAAATAGATATTACCGCTCACTATCAAAGCAAAGCCACATACAAGCCCGATTAAAAACGAATAGCCAACTTGTAAAAAAACCATAGGATTAAACCCGCCAAGCAGATTAAACAAGTGCATTGCGCCAAACAACGCAGAGCTTATAACGACTGCCCAAAACAAGCCTTTCTTATTCCTTTTACATTTAAAAGCGCAGAGTGGCAACAAACAACCCCTGTATACAACTTCTTCTATAACTCCTATTGAAAGACACAATAAAGAGTAGGCTAAAAATTGAAAAAAAGTGCCGTTAATCGACATATCGCCCATTATTACTGGAACAAAAGGAAGATTATTTACCATAACTAAAAGGGCTGGAATTGTTAAAATACTAGACGTAAGCATACCCTTATCTAACCTTAACACTTTACCAAACCCAAACTGACGTATAAGATACACGGGAAGAATGGCGCAAAGCATTTTTACAGCAAAAGCAACTAACCACTCAATCTCTTTTTCACTGCTGAATAAGCCTGCGATCCAAGCGCTTGGAATTGACGCAACGCCCACGCCATACATAAGTATTGTAATTACCATACTGACGGTATCTTTTTTTGCGCTTCTCTCTAAATTTGTCATATCTTCATTCCGTTTTTATACCAAAGAAGTGCAATTAACGTCTTCGCGTCAACAATTTCGCCGTCTTCCATCATTTTGTAAACCTTTTCTATATCAACCCACTCTGAAGTTAAATCTTCGGTTTCGTCAAAATGCAAATTGCCTTCTTCAAACTCATCAGCGTAGAATATGCCAATAATTTCATCCGTATAGCCGGGTGTAGGATAAATTTCGGTAATTTTCTTCAAATTTAATGGTATAAGACCAGTTTCTTCTTCTAATTCACGTTTAGCCGTAACTGCAAAATCTTCGCCACTATCTCGCTTACCTGCAGGGATTTCATAAATATCTTTGCCATAAGCATATCTAAATTGTTTTTCGAGCAAAATTTTGCCATCTTTAACAGCAAGCACGCAAGCACCGCCACAGTGCGAAACAATTTCTCTATACGTTTCTACGCCACGCTCGGTTAAAACCTTATCTCTTCTAAGTTTTACCACTACTCCATCAAAAATCTTTTCAGATGAAATTTTCTTTTCGCTCATACAATTATCTCCGAAACGGTTTTTGCTATTTTATTTAAATCAACTTCAAGCTTTTTTGCGCTTTGATTTATATGCTTTATAGCTGTTATCGCAAGCGTAACACCCCTTAAATTAGACTCGATTAAATACCCTTCAAGCTCTTCTAATGCAAAATAAAGCTCTTCATATGGCTCACGCCCCTTTTTAAGAGACTCTGCAATTACCAATGCTTGTTTTTTAAGTTCACTAACGTAGCCCAAATCGACCTTTTTCTTCTCAATCGGTTTTACTTTAATCTCTTCTTCAACTTCAGGCTTTTCTTCAACCTTTTCTTCTTCAACGGTTTCTATAATACCTAAATCTTCACTCTCTATCATGGCGTTTGCAATTTTTAACGCCGTTTGTAGAAAAGGAATTAAAAACTGTGTAGCAAAAAGAGAATAACTTCTCTGCTTACCTTCTGGAGATGGAAAAAACTCTTCGCAAAGAGCTATAATATCAACTGCGCCACTATCGATTTCAGATAAAAGCGAAAGCCCGAAAGCAAGCACGTCTCCATCGTTTTTAGGCAATTTAAAATAACCGTTATTTTGAGCATCGTGAGCAAAGCAAACGCTCTTTGCAACGGCATAGTCAAAACCATCTGTAGCGTGTTTAAAAAGCTCGAATAAAAGCACCGAGTCTGAAATAGAAATCAATACTTCAGCTATCTTTTTTTCGGCAACTATAAACTTTGAATTGACAAGATCAGACATCTTGCTGTTAAAATTTTGAATTGATTGACTGCGCGTTACCATAACAACCCCTATTTTTTACCAAAATTAGCTTATAGGCTAGCTTTTTGCCGATTTTTGTGCAAAAAGTATATTATTAGTATAACATATTTTAAATTTTAGCACAATATATTTTCGATAAAACTATTGATTTTTTTCAATTTATTATGTATAATGTTATTTGTTAAAGGTTGCACGTTTTATCTAGAGATAAAATCTTGTTAAGCACGCCTTAGCTTTGTAGCCTTAAACCGACAAAAAAATAAAAAATAACAATGCGCGTTCAAACGTGCAAAATACAACTAGGAGGATTCATTATGAAATCAGTTAAAATTTCCCTTCAAATGGCAAGCCAAGTAAAGGCATTCGTTTCTATCGTTCAAAAGTATTCTTACGATATCGATCTTCGTAGCGACAGATACGTAGTTGACGCTAAGTCAATTCTCGGCATTTTCAGCCTTGACCTTTCTAACCCACTCAACGTAGAAATTCACGCTGCAGAATGCGACGATCTTTTACAAGACCTTAAGCAATTTGAAATCTAATCAATCCAAATTTAAACATCTAACCAAGGAGAAACCATGCAACTTCAAGGCGATACGTTTTTAAACAAATTAATATTATTGTTCGTCTTTGATAAGATGGAAGTTCCCCTTTCGGAAAGCACAATTTTGGATATGTGCAGTTCAGCTAATCAATGGATAAATTATATGGACTGCAAACCATTACTCAACACCCTGCTTAGCCACTCGTTTATATACAACGTGTCAAGCTCGGGTGAACCACTCTACAGCATAACTCCTGACGGAAGAATTTGTTTAGCAGATTTTTACGTTCAAATACCATCTTCTTTAAGAGAAGATATTTCTTTGTTCGTTAAGAAAAACAGAAACAAATATAGAAAACGTCAAGAGCGTGTTGCAGATTACTTTATGAATAAAGACGGCACGTATACCGTTTATCTTAAAATTATCGAGCCATCGCAACCAATACTTGAGCTAAAGCTCGTCGTTGCAGACAGAAGCACGGCAAAGAGTATTTACAAAAAGTGGGAAGAAAAGGCAGACAACGTTTACGCAACGATATACGACGTTTTAGTAGATTAAATTACCGAATATTAATATCTTCGGCAAAAGGAGACCTATGTTAACTTATATTACAAAAGGAACTTGTAGTAGACAAATTTTATTCAACGTTACACCAGACGATAAGGTTGTAGACGTTAAATTTATCGGTGGTTGCAGCGGCAACCTTCAAGGTATTGCAAAGCTCGTTCAAGGCAGACCTGTTGATGAAGTAATCTCTTTACTTTCTGGTATTAAATGCCGAGCCAACACTTCTTGCCCAGACCAACTCGCAACTGCACTTTCAGAATACAAAGCTAAAAAAGCTGAGTAACAAATAATTACGGCGAAGCCAACGCTTCGCCGTTAAATTTTTATCTCGCTCTTTATTTCACTAGTTTATTATGGCTACTTTATTACTAATCGTTATTTTTACAGGCTATATCGGGCTTGGTATACCAGATTCACTTTTAGGTTCGGCTTGGCCTGCAATTTGCGAAGAACTTGGCGTAAGCAGTTCCGTTGCTTGGACTATAACCACACCTATATCTTGCTTCACTTTATTTTCAAGCATTTTTAGCGCGCATATAATTGAAAAATTGGGCGTAAAAATGGTGGCTTTTATATCGACGCTTTTAACAGCTTTAGCGCTTCTCGGAATGTCGTTTGTAAACGCTACTTGGATGCTTACCCTTTTAGGCTTTCCTTTAGGAATTGGCGCAGGGGCGATAGATAGTGGACTTAACAACTACGTTGCCCTACATTATAAAGCGTCACATATGAATTTTTTACATTGCTTTTACGGTGTTGGCGTTGCACTAAGCCCATACCTTATGTCTATCGCTCTTTCTGTTATGACTTGGAGATGGGGCTATAGATACGCATCAATTATTCAATTCGTTATAGCTACTATTTTACTTTCATCTTTTCCACTTTGGAAAATTCACGGAAAAAGTAACCTTTCTTGCGAAGATAACAAACCCAACTTCGGCTCTTATAAAGAAGTTTTAAAAACGCCTATTTGCATACCTGTTTGCCTTGTGTTTTTAGCCTGTTGCGCAATTGAATTAACGGCAGGTCTTTGGGCTACGACTTACCTTGTAGACGTTAAGGGCGTTTCTAAAAGCGACGGCGCTTTTTACCTTGTTTTATACTACGTCGGCTTAGCGTTAGGCAGATTTTTGTCAGGCGTATTATCAAGCAAACTTTCTTTAAATAAAATTAACGTTTTAGGTCTAATTTCTATCGGTATTGGTGTTATAGGCCTACTTTTACCAATAAAGGCAGTCTTTGTTGCTGTTTTTGCACTACTGTTAATTGGTCTTGGAGTTGCACCTTTTTACCCTAATTTTAGTTTTTTAACACCAAAGCATTTCGGCGAAAAAAACTCCCAAAAAGCAATGGGCGTTCAAATGGCGTCTGCCTTTATCGGCATAGTTGTTTTTCCATCGCTTATGGGCATTCTTACTGCTAAAATGGGTATGAGAATTCTTGCTCCTTACCTTGCAATTTTGCTTGGCATTTTAACTATATCCTATATATTTTATAAAAATTTTGAAAAGAAGAATTAGTATGGAAAGATTTTCAAGAACTGCCCTACTTATTGGAAAAGACGGGGTTGAAAAACTTAATAAATCTAAAGTTATAGTGTTTGGTGTTGGTGGCGTTGGTGGCTTTGCGGTAGAAGCGCTAGCAAGAAGTGGCATCGGGCAAATCGACGTTGTAGATAACGACACCGTATCGTTTTCTAACCTAAACAGACAAATTATTGCAACGGTAGACACGGTGGGCAAAAGCAAAGTTGAAGTTATAAAGGATAGAATTTTATCTATCAACCCAAATGCCGTAGTAAACACTCATAATTTGTTTTATTCGCCAGAGACTGCAAAAAGCTTTGATTTTACAAAATACGATTATATAATAGACGCTATCGACTCTGTAACAGGCAAAATAGAACTTTGCGTGCAAGCTGAAAAAGCAAGCGTGCCTATTATAAGTTCAATGGGCGCAGGCAACAAGCTTGACCCAACGGCGTTTGAAGTGTCCGATATTTATAAAACGTCAGTTTGCCCTTTAGCAAAGGTTATGCGCAGAGAATTAAAAGCGCGTGGAATTAAAAAGCTCAAGGTTGTCTACTCTAAAGAAGAGCCTATTAAAATTACCGATACTCAAGGCATTGAAATTCCAGAAGGAAAAAGACAAATCCCCGGCAGCATCGCTTTTGTTCCATCAGTAGTTGGGCTAATCATTGCAGGTGAAGTTATAAAAGACTTGATTAAGTGATAGAAAGCCAAAATTTTGAGATAAGTATTGACAATTAATAAAAAAAAGATTAAAATAATAATAGAAAAATAGAAAAGGAGATTGCCATGAAAGTTATACTTTTACAAGACGTTAAAGGCACAGGCAAAAAGGATGAAATTATAGAAGTTAGCGACGGCTACGCAAGAAACTGCTTATTTAAGAAAAAGCTTGCAGTAGAAGCCACTTCAACTGAAATAAATGCCATAAACAACAAGAAAAAGGCAGAGAGTTTCCACAAGCAAGAAGAAATTAAAGCTTGGATGGACGTTGCAAGTAAACTTAGAAACAAAGAGTTCGTTTGCAAAATAAAATGTGGCGAAAACGGCAAGGTTTTCGGTAGCGTAAACTCTAAAGAAATTGCAGATGAAATTAACGCTTTAGGATTTAATATCGACAAAAAGCAAATACTTTTGAAAAATCCAATAAAGAACGTTGGATTATATGAAGTAGAGCTTAAGTTCCTTCCTGAAGTTACAACTAAGGTTAAAGTAAAGGTAGAAAGCCTTTAATATTAAACAAAACCCCGTGCAATCTAGCACGGGGTTTTTTGCTTAAATTAAAAAATATTCGATTTATCGACATATAGACCAGTTTAACCATATAAAATCTCGCCTTGTATAGGCTTATACTTATCTTGGCTCAATAGCTTTTTATCTATCATCTTTCCGTCTTTATAAATTTCTAGATACCCTTTGCTTATCAATCCATCTTTAGGATATACTAGTATTTTTTCTTCACCTTTAAGCAATCCGTCAGTATATACTCTTAAATAATCTGGTGGAGAAATTTTATCTATCACTTCATATACCCTATTATACGTTAAATTTTGTTCTTCGCCGTAAACGCTTATACAAATATTGTCATTTTCTATTTTTGCAATAATAAAAACTATACCACCAGTATCGTTTACAAATTTTAAATCTGCGTAACCCATACTAACCATAGCATCAAACGAAGGCTCTACGTAAGAAACCGACATACTATGAGCGTGCCTTTCACTAACCTTTAAGCCGCCAAGCAAAACAGCGTTATAAACCGTAGAAGAAACTTGACAGACACCACCGCCAAGACCATCGGTAAACCTACCGTTTTCTATTACCCTTGCACTTTTAAAACCACGCTCTTCTGTCCTTTCGCCAACTGCTTTATTAAACGAAAATTCTTCGCCTTGAAATAGCGTTACTCCACCTATATATTTAGCGCAAAGCCCTATATTATGCTTGCGCTCTTTGCTAGAATATGCAAAGTTTGTGCTAAAATAAGCCCGTCTATAGGTCGATTTTTGCAATTTTTCAACAGTTATCTTTGGCTTTAACACAAGTTCTTTAGCATAAATTATTGATTTTTCTTTCTTTAGCGCACTAGTAATTTGCAACATCAAATAATCTTTATCTATCGCCTTGCCATAGCTCTCTTTTTTAAACTTAAACGGATATTCTAGCTCTGGAAAAATGCTAACGCTCGCGTCGGTAGGATAAGTTACGGTATCGTAAAAAATACCATCTACTACTTCCCTTGCATTTTTTAAATACGCTTCGCCTTTAAAGTAATCTATTTCAGGATAATAAAAGCTATACTCTTTGCCAAGCGCAACTATCGTCAAGCAATAATCGTGATCTGAAAGGGTAAACGCATTTGCAGAATAAGTCGTTATATAGCTACAACTTAGCCCAAGCAAAAAAGTTGCCGTAACAATTTTTAATTTTTTAAAAACGCTATAAGCCATATACACTAGTATAATAATGAAAGCGTTTTTTATTCATAGCGTATTGCAAACAAAAAAAAGTGACGGCAACGTTTGCCGTCACTTTATAACGCTTTTTAGTTAATTTAAATCTCCGTTTTCTTTTGCAGGTTGACCTTCTTGCATCATATTTTGATTGATATAAGGAAGAACGTAAGCAGGAATATTACAGTTTGCCGTAATACTTGCAATCGCTGCTCTTAAGAAAGGATATAAAACATCCATAGCTTCTTGGGCATATAAGTTTTGCTCAACTTCGTTTTGAATAACAAACGTTGCAAACATAGCAGCGTAGAGATTGAATGGCACTGGTGAAGACAAATCATCGTTTACCTTTGCAGAAAGGTTTACAAATAAAGTCTTGTCTTTTCTACCAACTTTGCACTCAATTTTTGGGTTTATGTTAAATTTAACGCCAGGCTTAATAGCTTCGTTAAACTTAAACTCTAATTGATTGATTCTGTAAGACGTAAGCTGAATATTTTTTTCCATTTTAACTCCTTTATCATACTTTAGCGCAAAAAAAACCACGCTATAAGTCGTTTATTTAGATTTATTTATAATTTCAAATAAGTTTTCTTTATACCTTATAAGCGATTCTTTTATAATTTGAATAGCTTCATCTCTTCCCTTTACAGTATGTACTGCCGTGTTCTTACCTTCTAATTGCTTATATACTGAGAAGAAGTGTTGCATCTCTTCAAACACGTGTTTTGGTAGGTCTGTCAAACTTTTATAAGTATTGTAGTTTGGGTCTGTAAACGGAATTGCTATAATTTTCTCGTCTGCAGCACCGTTATCTTCCATCGTAATAACACCAATAGGATAAACCTTAACAAGACTAAGCGGAATTAAACTTTCTGAGCAAAGAACTAAAACGTCTAACGGGTCACCGTCTTCTGCTAGTGTGTGTGGTATAAACCCATAATTTGCAGGATAGTGAGTAGACGTATATAAAATTCTATCTAAAATCAACAACCCTGTCTTTTTATCAAGCTCGTATTTCTGCTTGCTACCCTTTTGAATTTCTATTACAGCAACAAAATTTTCTGGTGCTATTCTACTTGCCTGTATATCGTGCCAAATATTCATAGTATCTCCTTTTGTTTTCTTAATTTTAAACTATTGCTTATATATTGTCAAGAACTTTAGTAAAGCATAAGGACCATCGCATCTCTTTTTATCAAACTTTTACAAAATTTGACAAACAAATCACAATAGCTATATTTACCATTAAAGCCTTATTAATACTTTTGGCAAATTTCTTTTAAATTACTATCAATTATCTCTAACGAACGATACATAATTTCTCTATCTTCATCCGTTAAGCCTACCCCCGCATCTATAATTGTTTCGTCTATTTTTTTACCAAGACAAATTGCAATCTCTTCGCCCTTCTCTGTAAAAGAATAAAAGGTCTTATACTTCTTACCTTCCTCTTCTTCGTTTATTATAAGACCACTAGCTTCAAGAAACTCTAGCGCGCGAGAAATAGCGGATTTATCTTCGCCTGTTAAACTGCAAAGATCTCTTGCAGTAGCTTTCTCAAGCTTATCAATATAATACAAACACATTATATGTGTGCCTTTAAGGTTATACTCAATAAGCTCTTCTGTTTTTATTTTGCGTATATTTCTATTTATGCTTGCTATTAAATATATAAAAACGTCAAATTTATTCTTCATAAGCCAAACACCTTAATTCATTGAATAATATTTTACCACAGCTGACAAATTTTGTCAATTAAAATTAAAAATTGTGAATTTTAATTACACCTTTTGCTTTTATTCAATTAACCAAGCAATAGCCACGTAAAAAAATTATAAAAACATTGTAACACCTTTTTATTGACTTTTATAAAATAAAAGTATATACTCCTATTCGGCAATCTTTTTTAGGTGTTTAATTTACAAATATGGAATCACAAACAACTTCTTGCGCTAATGAACAACTTAATAACAAGCATATAAGCAAGCTTTTGCACGCTTTTGGTATGTTTTGCAAAAAGAACGTCGTTATGATAATAGCCCTTTTTGCAGCACTTATAACTGCTTTTATAATTCCACCGGACGATAAATATCTTGGCTATTTTGATTTTAAAACCTTAACTTGTCTGTTTTGCGTATTAGCCGTTGTTTGCGCGCTTAAAAACGTTAGATTTTTCTATATGCTCGCGCACAATATAGTTAAACTTTTTAAAAATGCCAGAGCAAGCGTTTTAGCCCTTGTATACGTTACCTTTATCGGCTCAATGCTTATTGCAAACGATATGGCGCTTTTAACCTTTTTACCACTCGGCTACATAGTTTTATCTACGACAGGCAAACAAAAGTATATGGCGTTTACCTTTATAATGCAAAACGTTTCGGCAAATTTGGGTGGAATGCTAACTCCTTTTGGCAACCCGCAAAACCTTTACCTTTATACAAAATTTTCTATTCCAACCCTAGAGTTTATGGGCATAATGGCAATACCTTTTATTCTCTCTATCGTGCTTATTACTCTTTGCTGTTTAGTTTTTGTAAAGCCTGAGCCTTTAGAAATTAAAGAAGAAAAGTTCTCTCTTCCACCTATTAAAACTACCGTATACGTTATACTTTTTGTTCTTTCTATAGTAATTGTTTTTAGGGTTATCCATTACGCTATAGGGCTTATAGTTATACCTATTGTTTTGCTTGTTTTAGATAGAAAAGCCCTTCTAAAAGTCGATTATCCACTACTTTTAACTTTTGTATTCTTCTTTATCTTTGCAGGAAATATGGCAAGGATAGAGCCTGTTCAAGCCTTTATAGGAACTCTTCTCCAAAAGAACACTTTAATAGTTAGCGCGCTTTCTTGTCAAGTAATAAGCAACGTTCCGTCAAGCATACTTTTGTCGCAGTTCACGTATAATTATAAAGAGCTTTTGCTCGGCGTAAACATCGGTGGCGTTGGCACGCTAATCTCATCTCTGGCAAGCCTTATCACCTTGCGAGAATACTTAAAGCACAGCTCAAAGGGAGCGATTAAATACGTAGGCTTGTTTTCGCTTATCAATTTTGCCTTTTTAGGAATACTTTTACTCGTTTGCTCTTTTATCTAAAATTTGCCAAATAGCATTTTTTAACTAGCCAACTCTAAAAAAAATCGTTGATGCAGCAACAATATTTACTATTTTTTTAAAATATTTTATATTTTATATATAAAACAGGCTATTTTTAGTTGCTTTATTTTTTTTGTAGCTATATAATATAATAAACAGTACGCCACTACGCATTGTATTTACAGTGATAGTGGCTTTTGTTTTTATTCTAATCGGTTAAAATTTACAAATCCATATTTGAAGGAGAAATAATTATGAAGAAGCTTAAAGCTAATTTTCTATCACTATTAGTTTTAGCATTTTGCTTATGTAGCGCAATTAGTATAAGTCTTTATTTTAACGAAACACCAATTGCAAAAGCAGAAACAAAAACCTATACCGTTACAGAGTTAGGCATAGCACCCGGAACGACAAATAGCGTTATTTACGCTTATCCTGTAGATCAAACCGACGAAACTTGCTTATCAGGTGGTTGGGACAACGCTTTTACCTTTATCGAAGCATCGGGCTACGGTTTTAGAATAAACGGTAACCAACAAAGTGGTTGGACAGTTAAGAAGCCGTTGAACGACTTCTACATTGATATTAATCACACCGCACAAGAGGGCGACGTTTTTTCAATCGATGGTAAATTTTATAATGCAACGTTAGACATTTGCTTTATCTTTGAAAACTGCGCATTAGAGTATAATGGTAGCACTTGGATTTCTAAAACAATAGAAAATCCTCCTGCAACCGAATCAACAATAGGCGAAATTACTGCAGTATCAAGTGAAGCAACTAAAATCACTCTCACACCGGACAAACCTCTTGGAATTAATAGTTTGGATTACACTTTTACCTATAATAAAGGAATAGGTGTTCGCTATAACGACGCGGATTTTTCTAATTATGCAATAAAGCAACCTGGCACTGACCTTTTCGTTGAGCTTATAGAAACAACCCCTGCAGTAGGCGATAGACTTCTTGTAGACGGAACGTTCTATTGCTCTGCAATCGATACTTATATCACTATTCCAAAAATCTCTTTAAGATTTGACGGAACTAATTGGAATAGAATTTACGAAACAGGCAAGTTAGCCCTTTCTAGCGATAGTAGCGCATCGGGATTATATTTGGTTAAAGCAGATGGCACTCCATTTGAAAAGTGCGGTAACTGGAATCAAGCTTTTTCACTCGGCTTTGAAGGTCAAATAACCTTAAACAACAAGCAAATTAGCATGATAAACAGTGTAAAGATACCATCTGAAAAATTTATCTACGTTGACTTGGGTGCGACTGCATCTTACGGCTATACGGTTACAATTTCCGGTGAGCTTTACAACGATGAAGTAGATGTAACTTACTATATCGAGAAAAGCACGTTTGAATGGAATGGAACAACCTGGGTTGAATCAACAGACTCTACTACTGAAAAGATTTTCATCGAGTACCTTGATGCAACAAATAGTAGCTCTAGCACCGCAATATATGCATATACGGAAACAGGCATTATTCCTAAACCAGGTGATTGGGACAACAAGTATCAATTTATCTCAAACTCCGGCGATGGCCTTTTATATAATGGTAGCTCTTGCAACTACACTATGAAACAGCCTGGTGACTTATATATAGAGTTTGGGGCAACCGCAAAATCAGGTGACGCTGTTACAATCGACGGCGCTTTCTATTCAGCAGCTACAAACAGAACCTTCTATTTCAATAACTGTGGCCTTATTTACGACGGCTCTAAATGGACAAGACTTACAACATATAAAATACCTGAGCTTACATTACACAGCCACAGCGCAGCAGGTGGTGCCATAAGTAGCAACAATGCACAATTATACTTAAAGGCTAATTCCTTTGAAATGCCTATAAAAACTTGGGATCACAGATTCTCTTCTGATGACGAATATAGTTTCCAAATAAACAACCAACCTGCAACCTTAAACGAAATGAAGAGTGCTGACGGCACGATATGGCTTGGTTTTAATGCAGTTTCAGCGGGCGATAAGGTTACAATCGGTGGTGTATTCGTAAGCAAAACGTTAAACGTAACGTATATTGTAGAAACAAGTAACTTTATATGGACAGGTAGCAATTGGGAAAATCTCCCTTACACAAACGTAAGCGTTGATAGCACAAGCCTTAAAGAAGGCTCAAATATTAACACCTTACTTCTTAGTGGTGCCTCAACAGAAAATGCTCAAACTTTAAAATATAAAAGTGGTAACGGTTTCCGTGTAAACGGAACTCCTGTTGCTTTAAACGAATTCACTATTTCAAGCAACGGGTTACACTTAAGCTTCGACAACCTTACAGCAAACGCAGTAGTTACCTTAAGCGGCACTTACGTTAATGAAGAAGCAATGGTTAAATACACCTTTGCAGAAAGCAAATTCGTTTGGAACGGCGAATTCTGGGAAACAGAAGGTAAGCCTTTAGTTTATGAAATAGGCACAGTTGTTATAGGAAACAACTCTTCTAGTAGCGCAGTTTACCTTAACAAGGCAAATGGTTCAGCATTTGAAATCACTGACAGCACCTGGGCTAACGAAAATAAATTTAGATTTATACAAGGCAGTGGTAACGGCATCACGTTAAACGGCGTATTGCTTGCAATGGATGATATTAAGGTTCCTGGCAATATTTACTGTGGTTTAGGCACTACTGCTGTTGCAGGTGACGTACTCGTTATCGGTGGTTCTTTCTACAGCGAAACACTTAACGTTAGATACGTAATCGAAGAAAGCACTCTTGTTTTTGACGGCGAAGCTTGGCTTTCGTATGACGAATATATCGCTACACTTGAAGAAATGCAAGCATCACTTAATTTTGCAATGTTAAACGGTGCCGCAATTAGACTTACGTCATCTCTTGACAACTCAGGTATTCGTTTTACTACAACTCTTAACAATCAAGCATATACTGATTTACTCGCTTTAGTAGCTTCAATCGAAATGGGAACTTTAATTATGCCTTACGATTACCTTAGCGCGGGTCAAGCACCAAACTTACAAGATTTTGAGGCGGGCAAAAGAGTATTAAAAATCACTTCAACTGAAGAAAAGCGTGAAGTTATTAACGACGTTCTCTATTTCCGTGGCGCAATGCAAAAAATTCGTTCTAAAAACTATACGAGAAACTTTGCAGGTCGTGGATATATGATTATCACTCTTAAAAACGGAGAAACCATTTATTACTACACACCATTTGCAACGGATAAAAACGTACGTTCAATCAGATCTATCGCAAACGACTTTATAAACGACGACTCTGAACCTGTAAATGGCGAGCTTCGTTATTATAACCTTAGAGATGACGACCCACGTAAAGCAGTTGTAAATACTTACGCGGGAATAGCGACCCCTGCTACAAACAGCGACGTTAGCAATAAAAACGTTCAAACCTATAACGTTTATCCTGTTGAAACCAAAAATGATTACCTCGTTGTTTTATCAACGCCAATCAACTAATTGACAAAAGGAGATATTATGAAAAAAGCATACGAATTAATAGAATGTGAAATAACTCTTTTTAAAGAAGATATTGTAACTTTGTCAGATGATATTGGCGACGATATTTTTGACGACTAAAAAAACGTAAAGCACTAATCTAAAAACCCCCGCGAGAGTTTTTCTCGTGGGGGTTTTATATAAATTTTGTAGAAATAGCAATTATTTTTGACTCTACAACCACAAAATCGTTGCAGACACAACAATTTCTACTGTTTTTTTTGATTATTTTATATTTTATATATAAATTTGGTCTTTTTTTAGTTGCTTTTATTTTTTTATAATTATATAATATTATAAACAATATGCCACTACGCATTGTATTTACAATGATGGTGGCTTTTACATTTTGTTAAAATTTACAATCCATATATAAAGGAGAATTGGTATGGAAATCAAAAAAATCTATGAGGCTCCAACAGTTTTAGTGTTTGCCGTTGATGATTTTTTATCAACTGCAGACGGCTCAACTGAAATTGGTGGCGAGTATCCTTGGGACTAGGAGGTAGAAACATGAAATTAAGTATTAAGAAAATCAAGTTGCTTCTAATCTCTTGTTTTGCGCTCGTAGCAGTAGCGTTTGGCGCAATGGCTTTCTCAATGAGCCACGCAAACGTTAAAGCTGCAGGCACTAAGCTCACCTCTGGCGAATACTTGACAGATGGTTCATCTATTCGTCTTTTCAGGACTGCAGAAGACGTTGAAGTGTCTGACAAGAAGGGTTTACGTTTCCACGTTGAAATGGGCGAAAACTTCTCTTATGGTGGCACACCAATTATTAACGTTAATGCTACAAACGAACAAAACGGCTCGTTCGTTATAAACGAAGGGTTTAAGACTTATACTCTTATTCTCCCTACCCGTCTTTTAAGCGGAGAGCTTACCATAAATACCGATAAGGTTATGAAGTTAGAAACTTCAAACTATTGGTATAAAGATAAAGATGGAAATTTAGAATCTGTTGCATACGTTTACAACATACCATCTCATCGTTATACAGACAACTTCTCTTTCCGCGGTATCATTTGCGATGCAGACGGCAACGTTATTGCTCAAACTCCAGTTTCTGAAAGATGTGTTGCAGAGATTGCTAGAAAATCTTACGATGCAACTGTTAGTGGAGAAGAAGTTTGGGGTAATGAAACAAGAACAGAAAAGGCAAAGGAAGCGTTAAGAAGTTTTATTCCTGCATATGAAGTTATTTACCAAACTGCAGACGGCACAACTCTCGCTAGCGAAAATCTTTTATGGGGCGATACTCTTCAAAACGCTCCAAACGGTGCGTTTAACGCTTGGTATAGCACGACTACGAGCGAAGAAGTTGACCTTAGCCAACCTGCTAAATTCGGCGCTTCAGGCGTAATAAAACTCACAGCATCTAAAGCCGTTGAGTTTACTCTTACAGGTGTTGCCGCAGAAGCTTCATTTGAAACTGACGGTCAAACCTACTCTGGCGTTAAGATTTATGCAACGTTACATAAAGACGCGTTCGCAAACAAAACTCCTTTGGATGCGCATGCAGTTGAAGTTGAGCATAGACGTGGCGAAACCGTTATAAATAGCAACTTCACCTTAAACGGTGTTTGGACTATGGAAGACTCTGGTCATATGAGATTATTCTTTGCTTTTGATTCTTCCGTGCTAAATAGTGGCGACCAAATCGTTTTAAAAGGTAGCTCAGTTTTCTATGCTAACGGCACAATGTATCAACTTACTGAAGATTACTATATCGATTACACTAAAGTAAACGCTACAGAATCTTACGGAATGTTCTTAGGTCACTTATATAATTCAGACGTTAAGTCAATTACAAACTGTTCTGAAGACAGCACCGGTAACAACGGCACGCCAAACGACTTTACTATTCGTGCTGAATTATACGAAGACGTAATGGTAAACGGCGAATTTACGTTTGAATTTGGTTCTGACGTAGATAAGACAAAATACCCTTACCCAGTATTTATTAAATGCGGTCAAGACCCAACAAAGTTAATACCTGTTTCTGGTGGTAGATATTACTGGAACGAAGGCAACCACAAGATCTTAGAGTTAATTGGCGCAGGCGAATACGAAAACAAGGCGTTCGGATGGCATAACGGCGACCAATTGATTGGCGCTCCTGGCACAATAATTAAGCAAAATGGTGGCTACTACATTTTTGAAGATGAAATGTATGCTTACTTCTTGCTTAACGGCAATAAAGACCAATTTGGCATTGCTCTCGGTGATTGGGTTGTTGGTGACGAAAAAGGAGAATTTACAACAAGTGAGTTTGCGACGGAAGGCTCTGTAACCGAAACAACGGACTACGGTTCACTTGCAGATGAAATTCGTATCAATACAACAAATCACTGGTTTGATGAATCAAAGGTAAGCTTGCTTACCGTAGAGAAGATGTTAGATAGCGCACCTTACGCAGTATACGTTACGTCAAAAGACGGAACGGTTACTGAAATCGATAAGATAAGATATCACGGGCAAGCAAATCCTGACGGTGGAAACTATCAAATTCTTGGTCTTTGTGGCGACGGTAAATTTACCGTAGGCGACGTGGTTACTATTGCCGAAGGAACTCGTTTCTGGTTAGGTTCTGAATATTATACTGTAACTGAAGAGATAACTTACTATTATAACGGCAATTATTGGGTTCAAAACTACGACGAAAGCACTATGGGTGAACTTTCTTCTGCAAATTTTGGTGACCGTGCTCATAACCAAGGAGCAACCGAAACCCGTATGTACTTTACTGCCCCACTTGCAGGATATACGACGACTGACGGTGGTGCATTCGACGAGTTAAGAATCGGAACGGGTAGCATTACGTTTAACGGAAAAGCCCTTTCTTACGTAAGATATCAACGTTGGGATGCAGGCTCTACGTGGCTTTCATTTGGTGGATATGCAGGAACCGTTGCCTTTGGCGATAAAGTCGTTATCGAGTCAGGAACGACGATTTGGGGCGCTGGCACAGTTGCTTACAAATTTACCGAAAAGGTAGAATGGATTTATTCGGGTAACCCAGCCGACGCTAATAGAACTTGGTCGAGAGTAATCGGTGGCGTTACCGTAAGTGCAACTGCAGAAAACGCTAGCGTAATTGGTGCGGGAACGTTTGCCGTTGGCGAAACTTATACTGTAAACGTAACGCCAGCTGGCGGATATCTCGTATCAAAAGTAACTATAAACGATAAAGAATTATCACTTAATGAAAGTAACGTTTATACGTTTACCGTAGCGCAAAACAATACTATTAAAGTAGAAACCGTAGTTGGTTACAAAGTACACTTCACTATTCCTGAAGGAATTACTGTTGACGATGGAGCATTATCAAACGGCTCGTTTAAGTCTGTTGCAAGCGGTGGCTCGTTAACGTTTAGCGTATCGGCAAACGAAGGATATAAACTCACTGGTGTAACTAACGCAACTAATAACGGCGACGGAACGTATACGATAAATAACGTAACGGCAGAAACGACGATAACAATAAGCGTTGTAAAACTTTATAAAGTAACGTATACTTATTCTAACGCAAGCGTTACTGCAGACGTAGAAAACGGTGCTTGGGTTGACAATGGAACTCAAATTACTCTTACCGTTAACGCAAATAACGGATATTCAATCGTTGGCGTATTAAACGCAGTAAAAGTTTCTACAAACACTTACATTGCAACAGTAAACGGTAAAGACCTTAACGTTCAAATACAAACGTTGGCTACTAATGATTTTATTGACGTTACCGAAACTATTGGTATTGAAGACAGAACTTCTTGGGCATCGGGCGGTCATGCTGATATTATAACGTTTGGTCTTATGGACTATAGCATTACTGAAGGTAATAAATATTTCAAATCAAGCGTAAGCGGATGTTGGTATCAAGGAAACAACGACATAATTACCGCAAACAAAGGAATAGATATATTACAATACGTTTACATCAACGGTTATTGCGCAAGAGATTTACTTATTGCTAACCAAACTGCTCAGCAAAAAACAGCAAATACAGGCACATGGCTTTCTAACCCTGCCGCATGGCCTATCGCTTTTGAAACAGGCACAGACTGCTGGATTAGATTTGACGAAACAAAATTCGGCAATGACGGAACTTACACGTTTACTCTTAAAGCAGGCTTCGTTCTTACAGATAGCGAAGGCAAACTAAATGCTGTTACTAAAGACGTAAACTTCACTTATACAAACGGCACTATTGATAAAAAAATTGACTATAGTGGTGTTGAATTAGTTGACGTAACGTTTAACGTAGGCGCAGGCGCTCTTATCAACGGCACAAATACTTCAAAGGTAACGATGGAATCTGGCACACCATACACCTTTACAGTTTCAACAACAGAAGGCTATATTGTAACTGAAGTTACAGGCGCTACAAACAATGGCGACGGAACATACACGATAACACCTACTGAAAACTCAACTGTAAACGTATCTACTCAAAGAGTTTATAAAGTAACTTACGCAGGCGAAGGCTTTACAATCGACGGTAACGTTGCTAACGGCGAATGGGTAGAAGACGGCACGGTTGTTGAGTTTACAGCTACTGCTAATAGTGGATATACGATTATCGAAGTGCTTGGCGTTGAAAAGCTCAACCCTAACACTTATACTGCAACGGTAGACGGTGAAAACCTTGTAATTAACGTAGTTACTTTTAAAAACGGTGATTTCGTTGATATTTCTGATAGACTTCAAATAGAAGACCGTTCTTGGGGCGCTCATACAGGCGAAGTTTACGTTGCTATGTTAGATACTGGTATTACTAATGCTAATGGAACAAATTATTTAAATACGTCGGTAAACGATACTTGGTACGTTGGAAATACGGCAATAATAGAGGCAAACGGTGGCGTTGATATTATGGAATATATTTACGTCAACGGAGTGTCGGCAAGGTCGCTTATTACGGCTAATGCAAACGGTCGAAATGATTGTAATAATGACGGCATCTATGGATATAACGAAGAAACTGGTAATGGAGACTGTTGGCTTTCTAACCCTGCTGCATACCCTGTTTACGTGGAATCTACAAACGGTAGCGGTCTTATGATGCGTTTTGCAACTGCTAAGTTCGGCACTAAATTTACTATAACAATTAAGTCTGGCTTT
>JBGUUU010000093.1:0-23687 GCA_045133775.1 Christensenellaceae bacterium | reverse complement strand
ATCGCTTTTAAATTTTATACTGGCAACGTCGCCTGAATACTCTTCCACCGCAGTAGCATCTGGGCTTTTGGGCAAAGGCTTAAAAAGCCAGTTGCAGTAGTCGTATATATTATCGTTAATACTGTCTATCGCTTCTTTTTTGCTCTTTCCCCAGCCAATCGCGCCTACAGGAAAAAGACTAAAAGCAACAAATCCATCTTTATTTTTTACAACAGCTACGTCCATATTAAAACGCCTTTATTTTATTATAAAGCTCTTCTGCCGTATCCACGAAAACGGTTGCGCCAACTGAAGTCAACCTTTCTTTAGGTCTATACCCCCAAAGCACGCAAATACCGTCAACACCTGCGTTTATAGCAGTCATTGCATCTACGTCGCTATCGCCAATAAAGATAGCTTCGCTTGCAGTAATGCCAAGTTCTTTTAAGGTCATATCAACACACGCCCTATCAGGCTTTGTTTTTACACCTTCTCTTTGACCAAAAACAACGTCAAACTTTATATCTGCAAAAAAGGTTTTACAAACTTCGGTCGTGCCGTCTTGTGGCTTATTAGAAATTATAGCGAGCTTATAGCCTTCGCTACTTAATTTCTTTAAAAGATCTATCATACCATCATAAACGTATGTCCTTGGGCTACCACAAAAGTTATAAGCGTTATTATAAAAAGCTACAACTTCATCAAAATTATCGCATTTTGCGCCCTTTAAAGAGCTTTCTATAAGCCTTTTTGCGCCATAACCCACAAAGAGCTTTGCTTCTTCTACAGTAATTTCTGGGTAACCGAATTTACGCAAAGTAAGGTTTACGTTATCGCAAATATCAAGCGACGTATTGGTGAGCGTTCCGTCTAAATCGAATAAAATCGCCTTTTTCATTACATTCTCTCCGGCACTTTAATACCTAAAAGACCTAGAGCGTTTGAAATAACCGTTAAGGTTGCCTTGCATATATCAAGACGGAAACTTTCGGTATTCTTTTCTTCGCCGATAATCTTGCAGTTAAAATAGAATTTATTGAAAAGTGATGCAACTTCAATTGCATATCTTGTTACGTAGAATGGTTCTAACTTGTCTGCTGATGCTTTAACAACGTCTGGGAAGTTAGCAAGCGCAGAAATAAGTTGATATTCATCTTCGTTTATCTCGCCAATAGTATAACTTGATGGCTCGCCACCCTTTCTTAAAACGCTCTTAATTCTTGCCGCGGTATATTGAACGTAAGGTCCTGTTTCGCCGTCGAAATTAAGAATTTTATCATAAGAGAAAGCAATATCTTTAATCTTGCTGTTAGAAAGAGCTGCGAAAATAACTGCTCCTGTTCCAACTTGCTTTGCGATAAGTTCTTTATCTTCTAAATTTGGGTTTTTAGCCTCGATAACTGCAAGGCACTTTTCATGGCACTTTTTCAAAACGTCTTCAAGAAGAATAACCGTTCCGTGACGAGTGCTCATTGCAACCTGATTGCCGTTTTCATCTAAAAGAGAAACCATACCGTAAGCAACGTGCACCATATCTTTAGCCCAATCTTTGCCCATAAGCTCAAGCACCTTGAAAATTTGCTTGAAATGAAGATTTTGTTGATATGCTACAACGTATAAGCACTTGTCAAAATTATAAGTATTCTTTCTATAGAAAGCCGCCGCCAAATCTCTTGTTGCGTATATAGACGCGCCGTCTGAACGGAGAATAAGACAAGGTGGCATATTATATTCTTCTAAATCAACGATTTTTGCACCGTCGCTTTCAACTAAAAGCCCTTTTTCGTTAAGCTCGTCGATAACAGGTTGCATTTTATCAATGTAAAAACTCTCGCCTGCGTAAGAATCAAATTTTACGTCGAGTTCTTTGTAAATTTTATCAATGTCCTTTAAAGTGAGCTCTTTAAACCAGTTGAAAAGCTTATTGCACTCTTCGTCGCCCTGTTCGATAAGCTTAAAATAACGTCTTGCTTCGTCATCCATAGCAGGGTTATTTTCGCTTTCTTCGTGATAATGAACGTATAAACGAGTTAACTCTTTAATGCCACCTTCTTCTACGTCCTTTTGGTTGCCCCAATGCTTGTATGCGTAGATAAGCTTACCAAATTGCGTTCCGTAGTCGCCAAGGTGGTTAATACCAACGGTATTATAACCCAAAAACTTAAAGATACGGTAAAGCGCACCGCCGATAACGGTGGTGGAAAGGTGACCTATGTGGAATGGCTTTGCAACGTTGATAGAAGAATAGTCTATACAAACGGTTTTACCTTCGCCAACGTTTGCTTTGCCGTAAGACTCGCCTTCTTTTAAAATTCTTGCAAGACTTTCTTTAACTAAGCCTTCTCTGTTAATTTTAAAATTAAGGTATCCGTTTACTGCTTCAACGTGACTAATAACGTCGTCGCAAACAAATTTTTCGCAAAGGTCGTTTGCAATCATAACAGGGGCTTTTCTAAGAGCCTTTGCAAACTTAAAGCAAGGAAGAGCGTAGTCACCCATGTTCTTATCTGGTGGAACAGCAATTGCGCTCTCAATTTCTTCTGTTTCTACACCAAGACCACTTAATTTTTCTGCAATGTATTTTTTATAATCCATAATTCGCCTTTTAAATGCTTTTTTAGTAATTTTAACACAAAATGAAAAATACCGCAACAAAAGAATTGCACAATTTAGTAAATTTGTGATAGAATAGTTATGCAATAACTATTATTGGAGATTTTAAAATGAAATTAGGCGTAGTAGGTCTTCCTAACGTAGGTAAATCAACATTATTTAACGCAATAACTCACGCAGGCGCGCAAGCGGCAAACTTTCCATTTTGCACAATCGAGCCAAACGTTGGCGTTGTTGCCGTGCCAGATGAAAGGCTTGAAAAATTAGCTGCACTTTATAACTGTAAAAAAATTACCCCTGCAACTATTGAATTCGTTGACATTGCAGGTCTTGTAAAGGGTGCGTCTAGGGGCGAAGGCCTAGGAAATAAATTCCTTGCTCACATAAGAGAAGTTGACGCTATCGTTCACGTTGTAAGATGCTTTGAAGACGAGAACGTTACCCACGTTGAAGACTCAGTTGACCCGATTAGAGATATCAACATTATCAATTTAGAACTTATTTTAGCCGATATGGAAAGTGTGCAAAAGCGTTACGACAAGGCTTTTGGCATGATTAAGTCTGGCGACAAAAAATATAAGATAGAAAGTGATTTACTCAGGCGTATTTTAGATAGACTTGAGCAAGAAAAGCCTGTTAGGGGCATTGAGCTTACTGAAGATGAGCAAAAATACGTTGACGGATTATTCCTTTTAACGTCTAAACCTGTTATTTACGCTGCAAATATCGCTGAAGACGATATGGCAAAAGCTGAAGACGAGCTCCCACTCGTAATGAAGGTTAAAGAGTTTGCCAAAACTGAAAATAGCGAAACCTTAACTATTTGCGCAAGAACGGAAGAACAGCTTTCTGAACTCCCACCAGAAGAAGTAGAATTCTTCTTAGAAGAATTGGGCGTTACTGAAAGTGGTCTTAACAGATTAGTTAAAGCGTCTTATAAACTTTTAGGTCTTATAAGTTACTTAACTGCAGGCGAGCCTGAAACTAGAGCTTGGACTATTAAAGAAGGAACTAAAGCGCCACAGGCGGCGGGCAAAATTCACACCGACTTTGAAAAAGGCTTTATTAGAGCCGAGTGTATCGACTGGAAACTTTTACTCGAATGTGGCAGTTACACAAAGGCGAAAGAACTTGGTAAAGTTCGTTCAGAAGGTAAAGAATACGTTATGAAAGACGGTGACGTTGTTCTCTTTAGATTTAACGTATAATAGCGTGACGTTGGGAGCGTGACGCTCCACCCCTGTTTTACTTGTTTGAAGAAAATTTGCGTAGCAAACAGCAGAATCTTGCCTTTATTACTGTCATTCTGGCAGTTTGCGTAACAAACAACAGAATCTTGCCTTTATTACTGTCATTCTGGAATTGCCATAGGCAATGATAGAATCTCGTTATACAAAAGTGGACTCTATCGCTATCGCTCCAGAGTGACAAAAATAACTAAACAAAAACTAAAAAGTCCTTGGATAGGTCGATTAAACGACTTATTCAAGGACTTTTAATCATTTTTCTAACTCTTCGCTTAAATTAAAGCCATCTAAAAAACCTTTCTTATAATATAAATATAAGGCTACTAAATGTAGGTCATCTATACACTGTTTAAACTGACAAAGCGCCTCGTGCAAATTTGGATATTTTATGATTTGTTTCATAAAACTTTCCTCTTTCATACAAACTTTTTCTAACGCTTTTTCGTAATCCTTACAATCGCCTAGCGATTTAATACTTTCATTTAATAAAAACAATTCGTTAATTATTGACTGCTTTTTCATAATTCACCTCAAACTATTTATAATTATACTAGTCAATTTGACTATTGTTAAGCCAAAATGACTACTTTGTGATATAATTTTTATAAAGGTGAAAGAATATGCAATTTGATTATAAGATAGCTTTTAAAACAAACTTGAAAAATATTAGAGAAGAAAAACATCTTTCTCAAAAGGACTTGGCTAGCAAACTTAACGTTCCCGTTAGCACATACGCAAACTGGGAGCAAGGCAGGCGAGAGCCTAGTATCGTTGACATTTTTAGAATTATAGAAATTTTAGAAATCGATGCAAATGAACTTTTCTCATTATAAACCAAACGGCGTTGCGAATTTTCGCAACGCCGTTATTTTTCTATAGCGACTTAAAACTCATGTTAGCGCTTTATTCTTTTACAACCTTTAAAAAAGCTAAAATCAAAACCACGATACCAGCTATTGTGTAAACTTCTACTATAATGCTAGCAATACTTAATATCCAACCGATTACGCTGCCAGCTATTGGCACCCAACCACCAAGCATACTAGCAATCCAAATTAATAAGCCTGCAACCGCCGCCACTACAAGATAAACGACAATGCCGAATATCATACTAACTAAATCTTTTGAATATTTAAACGATAGTGGAAAAAACCCTTTCATATACACTCTCCTTTTGCAGAAAGCCTTTTTCTGCTTTTAAATTAAGTATATACTAATTATATGTATTTATACCTATTCTTGTTAATATCAAAAGTTGCGATATAATTTTTACCAATTTAAGTTTGTTTGAAGATTAAAAATATCCGCCTAAAAAGGCGGATATTTTTAATCTTTTCTATTTATGATGTTTATATCAATTTCTAATCCCAAGTTGCCGTCATTACCTTTTTCTACGGTAATTTTGCCAGACTTTTCATCTTTGATAATCTTCTTGTATTTACCACCTACGATAATACCGTTTATATCAAAACTATATTTTTCTCTATCTATTATATATGGTTTTACAAGCTCTGCGCTTTCATCATCGATATAACCAACGTGGTGGCAAGCCTTTAAGTCCCAATCGTATACGTAAACCTTAACTTTGTCGCCGTCTAATAAAATACCCGTGCGCTTAAACTCTTGGTCTGCATACTCGTAAACGATATCGTTTTCGTATTCTTCTTTAAGCTCGCTCATCTTTAAGCCGTCAAACTTGTCAAGATAGCCAAGCTTTACGCCTTGCTTAATTTCTGCATCTAAAATGCTCTTAACTTTAATCTTCTCATCATTTGCCTTGTCTGTGCCTAAAACCGTTGTAGTGTGTGAGAATATTACGTCAGCTGGTCTATAAATAAGTTTACGAGCGCGCTTTGTGCAGATATTTGCCAAAATATCTGCAAGGTTTTGTGGAGCAGTAAGCTTGAATTCGTCCTTTTTAGGCGCTTCTTCAACCTTTTCTTCTTCAGCATCTTCAGTTTCATCTTCTGTTTCTTCTGGAACAAGCTCTTCTACTGCAACTTCTTCTACTTGAGTTTCTTCAACCACAGGAGCAGGCTCTTCTACTGGGGCTACTTCTTCAATAGCTTCAACTGTTTTTTCAACTGCAACTTCTTCTACGATAGGAGCAGGCTCTTCTACTGGAGCTACTTCTTCAACAGTTTCTTCAGTTTCTTCAACTGCAACTTCTTCTACGATAGGTGCAGGCTCTTCTACTGGAGCAACTTCTTCAACAGCTTCAACTGTTTCTTCAACTGCAACTTCTTCTGCGATAGGTGCAGGCTCTTCTACTGGAGCATCTTCTTCAACGATTTCTGCGCTTGCAAGTTCTTCAACTTCTTCTGCCGTGCCGTCTAAACTACCTTCTTCATCTAAAGCAATTTGCATTTCTTCTTCAGACATTTCAAGTGGAACTTCTTCTACTTCTTCCGTAGTTTCTTCAACTGCAGGCTCTTCGGCAGAAATCTCTTCTACAACTTCAATTTCTTCAACTGGAGTTTCTTCGCAAACAACGTCTAAAACAGGCTCTTCTGCGATTATTTCTACTTCTTGAACAACCGTTTCTTCGTTTAAAATTTCTGGAGCGATTGTTTCTTTATTGTGTATTCTCGGTCTTTTTTTACCATTATTAATCTGTGTCATAGTTTTCTCCTATGCTTTATTGTTTAATTAGTATACTTTATATAGCACACCTTTGTCAATACTATCCTGAATATTTTTCGCTTTGAACCTTTATAAGCTCACTATCTGAGAAATAGTTGATTCTCATAGCGTCTTTAACTTCTTCCAACGTTTTAGCGGCAATTGCCCTTGCTTTTTCGCTACCCTTTTTAAGAATTTCGTATACGGCAGGAATATCTTTTTCGTATTCTTTTCTTCTCGCTCTAATCGGCGCTAAAATATCTTCTAAAACTGCATTTAAAAATCTCTTAACCTTCATATCGCCAAGACCACCCCTTGTATAGTGGGCTTTAAGCTCGTCAAGATTTTTATATTCTGGCAAAAATCTTTCAAAATGGCTATCGTTTGCAAACGCATCAAGATAGGTAAATACCACGTTGCCTTCTATTTTACCAGGGTCGGTAACTTTTATATGGTCTGGGTCGGTATACATACTCATAACGCTTTGCTTAACGGCTTCCGGCGTATCTGCCAAGTAAATACAGTTGCCGAGCGACTTGCTCATTTTTGCCTTTCCGTCTGTGCCCGGAAGTCTTAAACAAACCTTTCTTTCTGGAAGAACTGCTTTTGCTTCAACTAAGGTTTCGCCGTAAACGGAATTGAACTTTCTTACTATTTCGTTTGTTTGCTCAATCATTGGAAGTTGGTCTTCGCCAACGGGAACGGTGTTTGCCTTAAACGCCGTAATGTCTGCAGCTTGGCTTATTGGATAGTTGAAAAAGCCTACTGGAATGCTCGTTTCAAAATTTCTCATTTGAATTTCGTTTTTAACCGTTGGGTTACGTTGAAGCCTTGATACGGTTACGAGATTCATATAGTAAAAAGCAAGCTCTGTAAGCTCTGGCACTTGTGATTGAATAAAAATCGTTACCTTTTCTGGGTCTAACCCACAAGAAAGATAGTCTAGCGCAACTTCGATAATATTTTGTCTTACCTTTTCTGGGTTTTCTGCATTGTCGGTTAATGCTTGAGCATCGGCAATCATAACGTACATTTGGTCATAATCGCCTTGACGCTGAATTTCTACTCTTCTTGAAAGCGAGCCAACGTAGTGTCCTACGTGAAGTCTGCCCGTTGGTCTATCGCCTGTTAAAATAATTTTTGCCATATCTATCTCCTATAAATTCTCGGATATTTCTACGATTTTTCTAAGCCTATGGTTAAGACAGCTCTTTGTAATTTTAAGCTTGTCTGCAAGCTCAGATAACGTTAAGTCTTTATTTTTAAGCCTTGCCTTTGCAACTACTTTTAAGTTCTCAGGCAAGTCGTTAAGCCCAATCGTTTGGTCTATTTTGTTAACTGCGTTAATTTGTTTAGCAGATGCGCCCATTTGCTTTGACATATTTGAAATTTCGCAGTTTAATTTGCGATTGTAATTGTTCTTTTCTTCTTTTAGCGTTGCAAGCTTTGCAATTTTTTCAACTGCGCTGTTTGCACCCATTATGGCTAAAAGCTCTGCAATTTCATCAATGGTTTTTAAATAAACTATAAACGTATCTTTGCGCTCTATGAGTTTTGGCATAAGATAAACTTCGCTGAGTAGCTCACAAAAATCCGTTGCCGTTTGATAGTTAGTAAAAACAAATTCTAAATGATAGCCCGTTGTTGAACTTCCGTCAGATTTTGGAAGAGTTACACTACCACTACCCAAAAACGCGCCCCTTATATACGATGCCTTACAGCAATCGTCTTCTACTATTTCCCAATTGATATTGAGTTTAATATTTGCGCCGTCTGCATCAACTTCGATAATTCCTAAGTCTATAAGAAGAAAAATACTGTTTTTATCTATGCAAGAAAAGGTAGTGCGCTTTTTCTTTCTAGGCTTGTCCACGCTCTTTTCTATCTTAGGCGAAAGCCCGTAAAGCGAAGTGATAACATTAGAAATTTCTTTTGCAATGTCTTCTATATCGGTTGACATTTCAATTCCAATATTTCCACCCTTTACACCTACAGAGCCTGCAGTTCTTAAAAATGCTGCAAGAAGGGCTTTTTTACAACAAAGCGAAGAATGTTCAATTTTTAAAATCTCTGATTTTACCTCTTCGGAAAAATTCATCTCACTCTATTCCTTTTTGCTTTTTAAACTCTGTAAATCTTAAGGTTGGCACTCTGCCATCTATATTCATAATTCTTTCCATAGGGAAATTTACTCTTTTTAAAAGCTCTTCAAAAAGCGCAGTATCGCCTATTCTGCCAACCGAATGCGCATCGCTATCAAGCACGAAATTTACACCAGTTTCGATAACACCTTGCCACTCTTCGTCTGTAAGTGGGTTTTTCTTGGTGCTTATTTCAAACAAAGTGCCGTAATCTGCGCAAGCCTTTGCAACTTCTACAGCATTACACTCGCAACCATAGCCAACGTGTGTTAAAACGTCGATAGGGTTATTTTTAACTGCGTTTATATAGCATTCGGTATTGTATTTTATAAGCTTGTCCGTTGCCTTTGTTTTAAATTTGTCGTGCCACATATTTTTAAGTAGCAACCTATTGAAATCGCTTGGCGATTTGTATAAAATAAACTTATGAACGCCTGCTAAAACAACGTCTAGTTTAGCGTAATCCGTAGGTTTTACGTCTATCGTGCCGTCTTTTCCACGAATATTAGACTCTATTCCAAGAAGAACTTTTACACCTGTTTGTTGTTCGGCTTTACTACACTCGCTACGCATTTTTTCAATCTTTTTTCTGCGCATACCAAAGGCAGGATGCGAAAAACCGTGGTCGGTTATCGCTATCCCACTTATGCCCTTTTCTTGCGCAGAAAGAGCGTTTTCAAGTATTGTCCCCTTGCCGTGACTATAAACGGTGTGGGTATGTAAATCAAGTGTAATCTTCATCCTTAAATTTACCCAAATATTCTATTTCTTCTTGCAGCACTATACCGCATTTTTCTTTTACAGTTTTTTTAATATGCTTTATTAAACGGCTTATATCGGCGCTTTTTGCATTTTTATCTGCCAAAATAAAGTTTGCATGGCGTTCTGAAACGCAAGCCCCACCAATTCTAAACCCTTTTAAATTACAGCTTTCAATAACCTTACCTGCATAGTAGCCGTCGTTTTTAAACACACTACCGCAAGACCTGCCCTTAGGTTGTTTACTTTTTCTAAGCTTTAAAAAATATTCTGCCTTACTCTCCGATTGGTCATACTCGACGTTTTCAAGGTTAAAACAAACTGAAATTACAACGTCTTTTTCTTGCTTAAATCTACTAGTCCTATAACCAAACTCACAATCTGCAAAGCTATAAATTCCACTAGATGCAACGACGTAGGAAACGTAATCACCAACGTTTTTTCCAAAACAACCTGCATTCATAGTGACAATTCCACCAACGCTTGCAGGAATACCGTTTAAAAACTCAATTCCACCAAGGCTATTATATAGCGCTTGTTTTAAAAAATCACAAACCCTTTCACCTGCATAACAAGTTACCAAGTTGCCACTAACCCTAACGCCCTTAAGCCTTTCAGTAGAAATCAAAACGCCGTCGTAGCCACTATCTGCAATCAACAGATTAGAACCTGCTCCAATAACCGAATATTCTACGCTCTCTTGTTTTAAAAAAGCAATTAGTTTTTTTACCTTTTCACTAGTATCTGGTAAAACTGCAAGCCTTGCACATCCACCAGTTTTATAGGTGTTTTTATCTTTTAAGCTATAGTTTTGCTCAAAGTATATATCGTTTGAATTGAAAAAATCGACAAAATGCTCCACGTTGAACATTATGCTCCCTCCTATTTTACTATAATTTTGCCATTATTACAAGCGTTTTAACACATTTTTAAAATCTAACAAACTAATGTTTGTTATATTAGTTGTAGAAAACACTCTATTTGCGTCGGTTAAAACGCCCCTGCTTACAAACGGGCTTACCGTGTAATAAAAATCACCAAAGCTAACCTTTGCCATAGCGCCATCTGTATAAACGCCATAGTAAACCGATAACATACCTATTTTAGAAAGTTGTTTTTGTGGCTTTTCACTAATTAGGTAATTTATAAATTTAATACATTCACCAAATCGACCACTATCGCAAGTTGTAACTGAAACGTATTGAATTAAATCGTTAAAGCCCCCGATTGGTTGCGCGTAAAAATCTACGCCCCTTTGCTCAAGCCTTTTCAAATCTCTTTGAGTGCCCAAAAGAGCGACGTTTTCTTTTGCCGATAAAAACGACGTATAGGCATCAAGTGGTTTCTTCATCTCTATCTCTTTTGCGTCTACCTTACCTAGAAATAGCGAAATAAAAGGTATATTATACGCGCTTTTTGATATAAAAAGCTTGTCTATAGGTTGATTATTTTCGTTTTTTGTTATTAAAAAGTATGCGCCGGCACACCAAGGATAGGCATAGATTTTTCCACCAATCTCGCCACCTGAAAATGAGTTTTTAGGCAAGCTCTTTGCATATTTTGCAACAAAATCAACACCCACTCCGTAAGAAATCATATCGGGCAAAACCCCTTGCTTTATAGAGTTTTCGGCGCTTTCTACCGTATGATTGACCACCATTACAAGCACCCCGTTTGACCTAAACTCAACTGCTATCTTTGATAAAAAATCTCCCCTTGAGCCAACCCCACCTTCGAAAACGTCTATATGCCATAGCGTTAGCACGTATTTATGCTCTGGCGTTTTTATTGGTAGAGTTTGCCTTGCAGTTGTTTTTTTGTATGCAAACGGCATAAACGCTATAACGAAAACGCATAGCGCAAAAGGTAAAATTCCCCTTAAAATTTTCATAATAAAATATATGATTATTTTATAAAATAAATACTTTTAATTATGAATAATTGGCAAAATAATAAAAAAGCGTAGCGGAAAATTCCGCTACGCAACGAATGCTTTTATTAAATTTCTGCACGCCCTAATAAATAATCTACACTAACGTCGAAAAGCTCGGCAAGTTTAGCCAGTTGCTCATAATTACACTCAAACGTTCCCTTTTCAAAACGCTGATAAACAGGCTGAGCCACACCCAAAGCCTCTGCCACTTGTTTTTGAGTTAAGCCTATTGCTTTTCTACAATCAAAAAGTCTTTTTCCTACTTCTTCTTTCATATAAACACCTTGACAATATCATACACAATATGTATAATTTAATGTGATAATATACAGTTTGTGTATTTTACGGAGGTTTTATGGATATAAAAAAGTTGCAAAAAATGTCTATTTATGAGTTAAGAGATATAGCAAGGGCAATGGGGGTAAAATCCCCTACCACTTTTAGAAAACAAGATTTAATAACTCAAATTATAAGTATTCAAGAGGGGAAAACGACTGCACACTATTCAAAAAGAGGCAGACCACCATATGTAAAAAACTGTGTTAATTATAGCTTGTTTGACATTGAAAGAATTGACAACTTACTACAAAACCTAAGAAATGAAATTATAACTATTTTAACTAAAAACAAATAAAAGAGAGGAAATCAGCTTTGCATACTGATTTCCTCTTTTAGCTAGTAATACAATAAATTACCTCTATTCTTCGTTACCGAAAACAGACTTCATAAGCTCTGCGGCTGCATCGTAGCCTGCTTGCTTTAAACGATATTGCCTTGCAGCTGTTTCTAATACGATAGGAATATTTCTACCTGGTGTTACCGGAATTGTAACCTTTAAAATCTTTTCTCCAAGAATTTCTTCATAAACGACTTCATTACCAATTCTCTCGTAGCCCTTGCCAGTTTCCCAAGGAGAAAGTTCGGCAACGATATCAATGGTTTTACTAGGCGAAATTGCGCCTGGTCCAAACATTTGTTGAACGTTGATAATTCCCAAGCCCCTAATTTCCATAAAATATCGAATATTTCTTGGCGATTTACCAATCAATTTATCGTTGATATTTTTGATAATAACCGAGTCGTCGGCAACCAAGCGGTGACCCCTGTTTACAAGGTCGAGCGCAATTTCACTCTTACCAACACCAGATTTACCAACAATCAAAATACCTATACCAAATACGTCTACCAAAACGCCGTGAACGACGTGCGTTGGCGCTAACGCTTCGCTCTTATACGCAGTTATGTCGTTGATAAGAACGGTCGTTATCTTTTCCGAACGAAGAAGTGGGCACTTGTATTTTTCGCAAAGTTCTTTAAGCTCTGGCATAACTTCAATACTCCTAGACAAAACAAGGCAAGGAATTTCTCTTTTTATAAGATTTTCAAAAGCAGAGTATCTTTTCTCTTTGCTAAGCCCAATTAAATATTCATTTTCGGCGTTGCCTATAACTTGCACTCTAGTTTTTTCAAAGTGCTTAAAGTAACCTGAAAGCTGAAGTCCTGGACGTGATACGCTTATAGATTTTAAAACAATCTCTCCCCTGCCCTTTTCTACCACTTCTAATTCAAGCTCTTTTGCAAAGCTTTCTACCGAAACCTTTACTTCTACGTTTTCTATTTGTCTACCCTTCATAACTATTGAAAAACTCCTTAATTTTTTTAGCGCGAATAGCGCCGATGCCTTCTACTTTTGCAAGATCTTCTTCGCTTGCTCTTTTTATGTTTTCTATGCTACCAAAAGCGTTTAAAAGCGCCTTTCGTTTTTTCTCGCCGATACCTTCAATCTCTTTGAATATCGACGTTAAATTTGTTTTTTGATGAGTTGATTTGTGATAGGTTATTGCAAACCTATGCGCTTCGTCACGTATGCGCTGAAGCATTTTTAAAACAAAATCTCTTCGTGGCAAAACTACCGGCTCGTTTGAGAAAAGTGTAAATATCTCTTCTTCTCTCTCTGCAAGCGAAATAAGGTCTGCCTTAACGTTTGGATACTGGACTAAAACTTCTTTAACAGAAGAAAGCTGACCTTTGCCACCGTCTATTATTATAAGGTCTGGCATAGGGAAGTTCTCTTCTTCATCCGTGCCAAGCTTATCTAGCCTTCGCTTTAAAACTTCCTTTAAGCACGCAAAGTCGTTATTTCCTTCAACGGTTTTAATTCTAAACCTGCGATAGCTTGTCCTTTCTGGCTCGCCATCTATAAATACGACCATTGAGCCAACCTTATCCACGCCACTTATATGCGATATATCGTAGCACTCCATACGCCTTGGGTAGCGCTTTAAATTAAGCACCTTTTTAAGCTTTTCGCAAGCAGCCCTAGTCATATCGTCTTTATGGCGAATCTTGTCAATTTCCTTTTCAAGATAATCTTCGGCATTTTTCTTTGCCATATCCACAATTTGACGCTTTACCCCCCTTTCCGGGTGCGAAATTGTAACGGTTTTGCCAAAATTTGCTTTAAAAAACTCTGCTATAAGTCGATTATCGGCAATTTCTTCAGAAATCAATATTTCATTTGGCACTTCGGTATTTTGCGTGTAATACTGCGAAATAAACTCGGTTAGTCTTTCGCCGTCGTTTATAAGCGCATCTTCTAGGGCAAAGTTTTTGCCACCTTGCATACGCCCACCCCTTATAAATAAAAGGCTTGCGCTAGAGTAAACGCCGTTTGTAGTAACGGCTAAAACGTCCATATCCACAAACTTATTAAGCGCAGTAATTCTCTTGAGCTTTATCTTTTCGAGCATCTTTAATCTATCTCTAAAAGTGAGCGCAATTTCAAACTCTTCAAGCTCTGAGAATTTGAGCATTTTCTCTTTTAAAATACTCTCTACCGTATCGTCGTTTCCTGCTAAAAAGTCAACCGCAGCATCAACTCTTTCTCGATATTCTGCAACGCTACACCTACCAGAGCAAGGGGACAGGCATTTTTTAATATGGTAATTTAAGCACTCTTTTTTAGGCTTTTGCGGGTCGATTTTTATAGCGCAACTCCTTGTCATAAAAGCAGTATTTATAATCTGCAAGGTTTCGCTAGCGCTTACTCCACCCATAAACGGGCCGAAATATCTTGCGCCGTCACGCTTGATTTTTCTCGTCACCGAAAAGGTTGGGAAAGGCTCTTTTAAATTGACCTTAATATACGGATAAGTCTTGTCGTCTTTAAGTAAGATATTATATCTTGGTTTATACTTTTTAATTAGGTTGTTTTCAAGTGACAAAGCATCTATTTCAGACGTTGTTATAATATAATAAAAGTCTTCGACGTTAGCCACCATTGCCATTACTTTTTCTGGCTTTTTGTTAGAGTGAAAATATTGTCTTACCCTATTTTTTAAAACCTTTGCCTTACCTACGTAGATAACGGTGTTTTCTTTATTGAGCATGACGTAAACTCCCGGGCTATCCGGGAGAAGCTTAAGTTTTGCTTCAATTTTTTCGTTCATACTCTACCCCTTTTATACGTTTTTCGCCTTATAGACGGTTTTTGCTCGCCTTTCTATACTTTTTAAAAGCTTTTGCCTTTCATTTGGCAAATTGCCTGCAAGCACGTCTACAAACACGCTTTGCAACACTTCACCAATCTCTTTACCTTTAAAACCAACGCTTAAAACGTCGTTTCCGTTAATTGCTAGTTTCTTAATATTTAAACACTCGCCACTTGAAAAAACGCTTTTAATTCTCTCTTCTAGCTTTTCTATATTCAGCCTTTCTTCGCTTGCCTTATGCGTGCCCTGCGCCATATTGTCGGCATATTTTACATCAACTAAATCAAAGGCGTGTTCTTCGCCAATTTCAACAAGTCTAAGTTTAAATTTTAACTCGTTTTGTGGAAATGGTCTATCGTGATTTTTAACTAAAAAACAAACGTTTTCTATAAGTTTATTCGAAGCCTTTAACCTTTTTAAAATGCGATAAGCAAACTTTTCTGAAAGCTCTGCATGTCCGTAAAAATGACCTTCTCCATTTTCATCAATAAAGAATTTATCGGGCTTTGCTACGTCGTGAAGGAGCATACACCACTTAAGTTCACGCTTTGGCTTTACAGCCTTGACTGAATAGACGATATGCTTATAAACGTCATAGCTATGCCACTTGCTACGTTGCTCGAAATTATAGCATTTTTTAAGCTCTGGTATAACTTCGAAAATAATCTCTGGAGCAGATAGAAGGGCTTTGTCTACAAACTTGCCCAAAAGCATTTTATCAAGCTCTACAAATATTCTCTCTGCCGAAATTTTCTTTAAAAGCCCTGCCTTTTCTTTCATTGCCTTTAAAGTTTTTTCTTCTATACTAAAGCCTGTTGAAGACACAAATCTTACACCACGTAAAATTCGCAAAGCATCTTCTTCAAAACGCTCTTCCGCCTTACCAACAGCCCTTATTATGCCACTTTCTATATCTAAAACCCCACCGTATAAGTCGATTAACCCACGTTTTGGGCTATACGCCATAGCGTTTATAGTAAAATCTCTACGGAGCAGATCTTCCTTTATATCTCTAACAAAGCTAACCGAAGACGGATGGCGAGAATCTAAATACTCCCCTTCGCTCCTAAAGGTTGTAACTTCGTAATTTACGCCTTTTATTCTAACTGTAACCGTGCCGTGCTTAAGCCCCGTTAAAATTACGTGCTCGCCTTTAAAAGTTTCTAATATTTCTTCTGGAAAAGCCGACGTTGCAACGTCCCAATCTTCTGGATATTTACCCATTAAGCTATCTCTTACACAGCCACCTACGACGTATGCTTCGTAGCCGTTTTCTTCTAAACGCGATAAAATCTCCAACGCTCCATCGGGGATTAAAATATTAAATTTTTGCATATTAACCCCCTTAGAGTAAAATTTATTTTATTCTTCGATTGCTAAAAAGCCATCGCAAAAATCAAGCACCTTTTCAAAAGCGCGCTCTTTTGAAGTATCGTTAAAATATTCGTGTCTTACACCGTCGTATAAAACACATTCTATCTCTTTTACACCAACGGTTTCGGTGTAAAAATTATAAAGCTTTTTAACCGACGCGCCCATATCGCCCACAGGGTCTTGACTACCTGCAATTAAAAGCAAAGGTTTTTTTACGTCGATTTTAACATAGTTTTTCTTTTTGTAAAGAGTTTTAAGCCCTTTGAAAAATCCACGATAGAAATTATTGCTTAAAATAAAGCCACAACCCCACGTGTTATTATATTTTTCGCACTCTTCTTTTATAGAAGAAATAAACGTGCCTTCTTCAAACTTTTTGTTATACATACCAAAGCTCATATCTGCAAGAAGCTTACCCGGCTTTTTACCCCTACCCAAAAGACAAGCCAAACCTGCAACTAAAGAGCCACCGATAACAGGAAAACCTTGCATTTTTGCGCTTCCACCTATAATCGCTCCGTCAATCTTATCGCCGTAATGCTCTAAAAACGCTTGCGTTAAAAACGAGCCGTAGCTATGACCTAACAAAATTAGTGGCAATTTTGGGTAAAGATTTTTATAAATGGTGGCAAGCTCTGCAACGTCTTTTAAGGTATCAAAGAACATATCGCCCCTTGTATAACCTGAGCAATCGTCAGTTTTGCCGTGTCCCCTATGGTCGTCTGCTATTACGATATAGCCGTGTTTGTTCATAAACTCGGCAAAATCTTCGTATCTAAGAGAGCTTTCTGCCATTCCGTGAACTACCTGAACTACGCCCTTTGGCTTTTCGCAATTCCAAAGCCTATAATAAATTATCTTACCGTCAAAGCTTTTAAATTCTCTCTCCGTCATAACACACTCCTTTTTATAGCAGTTTGCCATTCGCTATAGTATTTGTCATATTTTTCGTCGCCATTTGGCATAAACAACCTTTCGGTTTGTCTATAATTGCTTATTTCTTCAATCTTTAAAAGCCCAAGACCTAGCCCACAAAGATATACTGCGCCAAGAGCCGTGCTCTCTTTTTCGACAGGTCTATTAACTGGAATATTCAAAACGTTTGCTTGAAAATCCATAAGAAAATCATTTGCAGATGCGCCGCCGTCGCATCTAAGCTCACGCATTTTTTGACCACTTTCTTCTTCCATTATAGCCGTTAAATCTCTCGTGGCGTATGCCATAGATTCTAGCCCTGCCCTTGTTATATGAGCCTTTGTTGCGCCCCTTGTAAGCCCACAAATTACACCCCTTGCATCGCTATTCCAAACTGGAGCGCCAAGCCCTGTAAACGCAGGCACTAAATATACTCCACCGTTGTCTTCAACCGAAGTTGCCAAAGATTCGCTATCTTTTGAAGAATTGAAAAATCCAAGGTTGTCGCGTAGCCATTGAATAGTGCTACCTGCATTAAAAACGCTACCTTCAAAGGCGTATGCAGTTTTGCCATTTATAGTGTAAGCAACCGTAGTTACAAGTCCGTTTTGAGAAATTACAGCCTTTTCGCCCAAGTTATAAAGCATAAAAAGCCCTGTGCCGTAGGTTACTTTGCTAGTTCCAACGTCAAAACAACCTTGCCCAATCATCGCAGATTGTTGGTCGCCTGCAACTCCACAAAGGGGAATTTTTACCCCAGAATATTCAAACTCGCCAACAATAGCATCACTAGAAACCACCTTAGGCAACGAGCTTAAAGGGATACCAAAAATATCTAAAAGTTCGTTGTCGTAAGAGAGAGTTTGAAGGTTGAAAAGCATTGTTCTAGACGCGTTAGTTACGTCTGTTACAAACGCCTTGCCACCCGTGAGTTTATAAATCAAAAAACTATCAACCGTGCCAAAACAAACTTCATTTTTAGCAAGCTTTTCTCTAATTTGCGGAACGTTATCTATAAGCCACTTTATCTTGCTTGCAGAAAAATATGCGTCCATAACAAGCCCAGTTTTTTGGCGTATAATTTCGCCGTGGGTTTTACTAAGCTCGCTTATGTAGTCAGCAGTTCTTCTGCATTGCCAAACGATAGCGTTATATAAGGGCTTGCCCGTAACCTTGTCCCAAGCAATAACCGTTTCACGCTGATTGGTTATACCTATGCCCTTAACCTTTTTCACGTCGTCTGCACTCTCTAAAATTTCTATGAGTGAAGAAAGGGTTTCGGCGTAAATTTCGTTGGCGTTTTCTTCAACAAAAGATGGCTCAGGGTAAATTTGACTAATTGTCGAAGACTTTTGCATTACGATTTTCTTCTGCTCTAAATCGTATAAAACTGCTCTTGTCGACGTTGTCCCTTCATCTATTGCTATAATGTAACTCATATTTTCTCCACTTAAAGCATTTTAATGCTTTAATTATATTTATAAAACAATTGTAACCTAATAGCAAACTTTTTTCAAGCCCTATCGTAATATTTTTGCTAAATTTATTAAATTTACACATATTATATACAAAGGAGAATAAAATGAACGTTTTAATATTGACCGGTGGGGGCACGGCAGGACACGTAACGCCGTCGCTCGCGCTTCTTCCCGAGCTTAGAAAAAGATTTGATAAAATAGTTTACGTAGGTAGTAAAAACGGAATAGAAAAAGAACTTGCAAAAAAAGAAGGCTTGACCTTTTACTACGTGCCAACAGTAAAATTAGAAAGAAAATTTACCTTAAAAAACGCTTTTGTGCCTGCAAAATTACTACTTGCGATTAGAGAAAGCAAAAAACTGCTTAAAAATATAAAGCCTAGCGTTGTTTTTTCTAAGGGTGGATACGTAGCACTCCCAGTTGTTATAGCATCGAAAAAATTAGGAATACCCGTCGTTTCTCACGAGTCGGATATGACGGTTGGGCTTGCAAATAAAATAGGAGCAAAATACTCTAAACTGTTTTTAACGTCTTTCGACTGCACTAAGGTAGATTGCGAAAAAACTGTTTTTACGGGTAGCCCAATAAGAGAAAACCTTTTTGCTTGCCCTGACAAAAAGCAAATTCTTAAAAAATACGGGCTTTCAGGCAGAAAGAAGATTTTACTTATATTTGGTGGTAGCTCAGGCAGTAAATCTATCAATGAAATCACTCAAAAGTGCCTATATAAGCTAATTAATCGCTATGACGTAGTGCATATATGTGGTAAAGGCAAAGGCGAAAACGAGCGAGAAAAAGGCTATATAAAAATGCCATATGCAGATAATATTGGCGAGCTTTTTTGCATTGCAGACCTAGTTGTATCTAGAGCAGGGGCAAATTCTCTTTTTGAACTAACGGCATTAAAAAAGCCGACCCTTGCAATACCCTTACCAAAAGGAAATTCAAGGGGCGACCAAATAGACAACGCCGAATATTTTAAAAAACACAAGTTAATAGAAGTTTTGATGGAAGAAAATTTAAACGAAAACACCTTTTTAAATGCTTTAGCAAAGCTTGAAAACAATGCAAATAATTTAATTGAAAACTGCAAGGCGTATAACCAAACGATCCCAAACGAAAAAATAGCAGAACTGATTAAGAAAACTGCTCTGCAAGGTTAATCACTCTTTTATTTTTAGAAATAGCATATTCGTAAATATCTCGAGTGCTACCAATTATTTTATAATAAAAAATTAGCAGGTCAGAATGTCGCACTACCCATTTATTTCGCTCTATAATAGCAAATTTTAAGGGGACTTTCTCTATTTCTGGATAGATTGAACAATCGCACTTTTTTGCAAAATCGTTGCACCTAGCATTGTTTAAGTATGGAGTTATAAAAACGAGTTTTGAGTTTGTATGCCTTTTTTGATACTCTTTTGCAACGCTGTAGGCAAAATTATCAAAGTTACCATAATTACCAAGATAAAAATCAACGTCGCTACATTTTATTTCTTTTTCTAAAAGCGCTACAACTTTTTCAACAGTAATATCTTTGCTAAAATAGGAAGAATGCCCAAAAAAGCTAACTATCATAACAACACCCCCATAAACAATATATTTTATAAAGGGGTTGTTTGTCAAGCAAATACTAGATTATAACGGCGTGTTTTTAATAACGCATTTTGAAATGCGTAATTGAGTATACTATTTATATAAAAAATAGGAGTACTATTATGACGTTAAACGATGCTGTAGCAAAAAGAATTGCAAAACTTTTAAGAGATAAAAAGATGACCAAGTATAGATTGGAACGCAAATCAGGGCTAATACATGGTGCGCTTGATAGAATTTTAAATGGGCAAAACAAAACTGTTACGTTGACAACCATTTATAAATTAGCAAGGGGTTTTGATATGACGTATATGGAATTCCTTGACGACGACGTTTTCCGTTCTGAACTAATAGAAATTGATTAAAGTATAATAATAAAGCCCCGAATAGGTTGATAATCGACCTATTCGGGGCTTTTCTTACTTTTTAAATATAAACAAATATTCATGTGCAAGCAATAAAAAATTATGCTTAATACTATTTGTTTTCCAAAAACCTGTCGCCTTGCAATTGTGTTGTTCTTTAATAATTATTTCCTTTGTTTTAAATCCCATAAGCTCAAAAATTCGCATCACTTCAAATGCAAGAGGTTGCACCAAACCGTTTTTACGAGTATCACCCATAAGAATTGCACAATATTTACCCTTTTTAAGAACCCTAAAACTTTCTTCTGCAACTTTACCTATTTCCATTAAAAACGATTTAATAGGCAAGTGCGACAAATCGCCGTCAATATCTTCGCTATACTTTATAATATCGGCATAAGGTGGGTGGGTACAAATTAGGTCAACGCTTTCGTCAGGCAAATCCAACTTTCGAGCATCGCCAAGACGAATAGAAATATCTACGTTAGAATCAATCTCAAAATTGCATTTATTACGAGATAATTCTACCGCATTAGGGTTTATATCAACACCGATAAAATTTCTGCCTGTTAGTTTAGATTCAACGGCAGTCGTGCCACCACCTACAAATTGATCTAAAACTGTATCGCCCTCGTTAGAATATCTTAAAATAACGTTTCGGGGGATATAAGGCGACCAATTACCACGATATTTAGCGTCGTGAGTTGCCCATTTCCCACGGTTAGGGAACGCCCAAACGGTATTTGTTTCGAGCTCGAAATTCTCAGGTTGTAAAGGAATTTTCTTTGCCATTTAATTCTCAAAAACTTCCTTTATAATCTTTTCTAATCTTTCGTTTTTAGCCATTTTATAATTCATCAAATATGATATATATTTTATACCCTTATGTAATTGATTTGTTGCTTTTTTCCAACATTGACCATCTGTAATTAATGCAAACGAAATATTATTTTTCTTTAAATCTGCTTGTCGATTTATATAAGAATCTATAATTTCCTCTGGCTTAGATCCTGTGTCGTCAAAAAAGTTTACTTCAATATTTATACATTTATTATTTTTAACCAAAATAAAGTCAGCTTTTCTTTTTGCAATATCTTCGTTTATAGTAAATCCATACTCTTTTAATGTTTCAAACTTCTTTTGAGATAAAACTTTTATTCTATATTTTGCACATATTTCTGTAATAATTGGTTCACATGCTAATTCAAACGCACTTCCACCACGATTTTTCCTGCCATTTGAATCTAATCCAACCAATACGCCTACAACATAATCAACGGTACTTTTTTCGATTAAATTTTGAAAAAGATTTTTTAAACCCATTTGATCAAAAAATGTTAAGTATTCATTAATTTGTGATTCCGTATATTGTTTTTGAGGTTTGAAGCTAAATTTTTGCAAATCTTCACTGTCCAATTCAACACCAACAACTTTTAATTCAGTTTCCCCAGAAATAACAGATTCTCTTTCTTTTTTTGACAAAGCAAAAAGATACGGGAATACCGTTACAACCGTTGGGATTTTCGTTAATAAATCCTTAAAAGTGCTATCAAAATCATCTTTTTTGCCTATTAAAGAATCTAATGCATGGAGTTCAATATCATATTTTTCTAGCCCTAAAATATTTTTCCAATCAACATAAAAATTAAAGCCCCTGTTTGTTTCAAGTAAATTATTCTTAAATATCTCTAAAGTGTTACTCAATTTTATTTCTCCTTTGTTTTAATTGCAAATAAGCAATTCTTTTATCTTTCCACGGCTGTCGCCTTTACTGTTTATTGCTCTTGTTGCATCGACTTTGTTAATTGTATATGCTTTATATAAGTCCTCAAAGAAAGTATCTTCGGGGTTTACGTTTTGTGGATCGGAATTGCTTAACATAATTTTTGCACCGCTTAAGTTTATTTCATCAATAAATCTTGCAAGGCGTATTTGTTCTTTATCGTCAAAGCAATCGGCATTATACGCTGTGAAGCCTGCTGTTTCAGAAATAGGACGGTAAGGCGGATCAAGATAAACAAAAGTATTTTTATCAATAAATTCTTTTGAAAGAGTATAATCTCCACAAACGATATTAACATTTTGTAAAGCCTCAGAAACGTTGCGCAAATTATTTTCGTCGCATATAGTCGGGTTTTTATACGCACCCATAGGAACGTTAAATTGTCCTTTTTTATTCACACGATAAAGACCATTAAAGCAAGTTTTGTTTAAGAAGATAAACAAAGAGGCTTTTTCGACTGCTGTTTCTTCCGTAATTTGTAAAGCGTTAAATCTATCTCTTGCTGTATAGTAATAATATTTGCGTCCGTTTTCATCCATAGGAACGAACGCAAGTTGAATTTCGATCAAATTCTTTATAAGTTCATCAACGTTATTTTTTACAACGTTATAAGCATTGACAAGTTCTGCGTTAATATCGCTAATATAAAGACTTTCAAAATTGTATTTGGAAAGAATATTAAAAAGTAATGCTCCACCACCAACAAAAGGCTCTGCATACTTTGTTAAAATCTTTTCACCGTCCGCAGGAATATATTTCTCCAACTGTTCAATAAGTTGACCTTTTCCGCCAACCCACTTAACAAAAGGCTTTAACTCAACAACTTTTTGTTTTTCGTATCTAATAGTTCGCTTATCAATAGGCTTTTCAGCAGTGCTTGGAATAATCCAAATATTACCAACCATCATAGCACCTTTAACACGCTCTTCTGCACACAAAACCGCAACACGTCTTTGAGAGATATTCCACTTTTCTGCTGCCTCTTTTGCTGAAATATAACTAAGCATAAAAAACACCTCAAATATGATACATATATTATATTCCAAATCTCGAACAATAGCAAGTAAATTCTTGTTATTTTTACTAGTTTTTGTGATATTACTTTTAGAATCAAAGCCCCGAATAGGTTGATAATCGACCTATTCGGGGCTTTTTGTTTTAATTTTACTTTTATATAAAGAAGTTTTAAAGGCTTAGGTGCGAGCAAAAGAAGGCTCGCTTTGTTTCACAAGACACAATAGACCTTGTTGGTCAGCAACGTGACGTTGCATCCGTGTATTTAACCCAACTCTTACAAAGTGAGATTTAAAGGGCTAGAAACAAGTTAGACAAGGCTCGTGAAAAAATACGGACACAATAGACCTTGTTGGTCATTGTGGTCGGATTTTTGA
>JBGUUU010000092.1:0-2089 GCA_045133775.1 Christensenellaceae bacterium | reverse complement strand
GAATCAATACTTTTTAGCTTAGATATCGACGGAATTGCCGTTTCTTCGGGTTCGGCTTGTTCGTCTGGCTCACTTGAGCCTTCACACGTTCTTTTAGCTATTGGTCTTTCAGAAGAAAAGGCGCACGGCACAATAAGATTTTCTTTCGGCAAAGAAAACACTATCGAAGAAGTTGACTACGTTGTAGACACCTTAAAAAATACTATTCAAAGACTTAGAGAAATGTCACCACTCTTTAATCTTAAAGGAGAAATAAAAAATGTATAACGATAAAGTAATGGAAGCTTTTAAAAACCCAAAAAACGTAGGCGAAATTGAAAATTGCGACGGTCTTGGCAAGGTTGGTAATGCATCTTGTGGAGATATTATGCAAATCTCTTTAAAGATTGAAAACGACGTTATAGTAGATGCAAAATTCAAAACTTTTGGTTGCGCAGCTGCAATCGCTACGTCTTCTACTGCAACCGATATGATTATTGGTATGACTATTGAAGAAGCTTTAAAAGTTACCAATAAAAAGGTAGTTGAAGAGTTAGAAGGTTTACCACCACAAAAAATTCACTGCTCAGTTCTTGCAGAAGAAGCAATCAAAGCAGCGATAGAAGATTATCAAAATAGAAAAGCTGGTATTGTAAAAGAAGAAGAAATCCCAATGGTTTAAAGGCTTATCTGCGTCGCAATACAGCGTTTCTATTTTATTGTCAAGACTTCGGTGACCGGCAAGGTCTACCAAACCCTTGTCAACAAAATGAGCCTTGTCTTGCTCGCATCTAAACCTTTAAAAAAACATATACACGGCGAAAAGATTTTCCATTGTCACTCTGGAGCGAAAGCGATAGAGTCCACTAAAACAACAAGTGAGATTCTATCGTTTTCTCACGAAAACTCCAGAATGACAAGTAATTATGGGTGCGTAGTCACGTTGTAAAAACGTGAAGGCGCAAAAGCGCGAAAACTATTTGATAACCTATAAATATAATATTTCTTATTTAGCTTTCTTCGAGGGGGAGTTGACGCATAGCGACTAAAAGAGAAAAACGCATTAATGTGCGTGGTTTTTAAAGTGCGTTTTACAACTTGTTTAAGCGCAAAGCGATCACTCCTTCTTCTAAGATAGATGCAAATAATCAACTTATAGGTTGGTTATTACAAAAAACTGTATAAAAATAGCGCGGAATTTTCCTTCGGGTAATTTTGTTTTTGTATATCCGCGCTAAAAGTTTTGGTGGGGGCGTCTGCCCCCACTTTTTCCGCGCTATAAAAGACAAACGTCGAGCGAAAATTCGCTCGGCGTTTTGCTACATATCTTTAAAGATCTATAAGAAATTTCATTTAGTAATCATTTTAAACAGACGCTTCTAAAATTATCGTTCCATCGCTACACTCTATTTCGATATCTTGAGCAGGCTTATAGAAAATTGAATATTTACCGCAAGCACTTGCCCAACTTTCCATAGTTCCGTCGTAAACGATTTTAGTAAGCATACCACAGTTGTTAAAAATTTTGTCTTGCAGTGTGCTTACGTTTTTTCCTAAAACAACTGTTTTTAATTTTGCGCAGTTATAAAAAGCCCTTTCTAAAATTTCTTCAACGTTTGGCAAACAAATTTCTTCTAAAGAAGAGCAACCGTAAAACGACCATTTGCCTATATGAGTAATACTGCTTGGCAAGTTTATATCTACAAGATTGGCGCACTTGCCAAAGGAGGCGAGCCCTATTTCTGTAATAGTATCAGGCAAAACAACCTTGGTAAGCTTGGAGTATCCGTGAAAAACAGCGTCGTTAATTTTAGTAGTTCCTTCTGGGAATACCATTTCGGTTAAAAGTTCGCCATTTATATAAAGGTCTGCGCCAGCGCAAAGTGGATTTGAATAACTTGGGTAATTTTCTTCAAGGTAAACTTCAACGTAATGTATTTGCGCAAAGAAGTCAATATTGCACCATTCGAGTGCCGTACCTTCGTAAAATACTTTTTCTATAGACGCCCCGTAAAAAGCATTGTCGCCAAAATATATTACGCTTTTAGGAATAGTAAGTTCTTTTATCGTGCAGTTAGAAAAAGCGTAATCGCCAATGTATTTACAACTA
>JBGUUU010000091.1:0-8555 GCA_045133775.1 Christensenellaceae bacterium | reverse complement strand
TTTTTTTCAAACTTTTTTTACAGCTATTTTTTTGTGCGCTTTCTAGGTCGCTCTCACAAGTGCTTGCATATATTATCATTTTAATTTTGCTTTGTCAACAGTTTTTTCGTGGTTTTTTATAAAATTTTTTTGCAAAATTTTTCCTTTACAAAATACTGTATATCGTATAGTTATACACCACAAAATATAGTTTCATTATAATATAATAATAGGCGATGACTTTTTTTAAAAATACTCTTGACCTTTATATTTAAAAATGTTAAAATAAGTTAGAAATTTACAAAGTGCGCGTTATAAATAGCGTTAAATGGAGAAAGTTATGCATCCTACTTTAAATTCTTCTTCTGAACTTGCTAAAAAGTTACAGAAAAAAAATACGAAGAGCAACGTTATTATTGCAGTAGTTGCTATTCTTATACTTGTCGTTGCAATGTTTACGGCTTATCGCAGACACTATACTAAATCTTTTTATATGTTAAACGCCGATAACGTTACTTACACTTACAAAGCGCCTAAAACTAACAAGAAAGTAGTTAACGTTCCAACAGAATTTAAAGGGAAGACTATCACAACCTTAGGGCCTTGGGCTTATGGCGACTCTAAAAAATTAGAAGAAGTGGTTATTTCTGACAATATCAAAGTAATTGATAAAAACGCTTTTAGAAACTGCCCTGCTTTAACTAAGATAAGCATTCCTGCTAGCGTAACTTCCATTGGCGAAAAAGCTTTTTATAAGTCTGGTTATTACAATGACGAAAGCAATTGGGATGGCGACGAATTGTATCTTGATGGTTGGCTTATCGCAGTTAAAGAAAGCGAAACCCCACGCGATATTCAAGTAAACGAAGGCACGAAAGGTATTGCAGATAGACTTTTTGCAGAAAGAAAAGATATTAAGAGCGTTTCTCTTCCTGATAGCTTAGTTTATTTAGGACGCGAAACGTTTAGGGATAACAACTTTATTGAAAACGTTACAACAGGCGACGGTCTTACTACAATTGGGCCTTACTCTTTCTGGGGTTGCGACAACTTAAAAACTGTTGATATCGGCTTAAACGTTAGCAAAATAGGCTGGTATGCTTTTACAGATTGTATTAACCTTTTAGAAATTAATTTTGCAAATCCTTACGGCTGGCATTGCACTTCAGAAACTAATTACACAAACGGTTGGAGTATAGACGTTGAAGACGCTGAAGAAAATGCAGAGAGTTTAACAGATAGCCTTTCTTGGTATTTCTTATATAGAGTATAATATAATTTAACACAAATGATAAAAGAGCCGTGTGGGTTTTCCACACGGCTCTTATTATATAAATTTGTTAGCTTTTAAATTATATAAATATGTTAGCTTTTAAACTTAACTCCATCTCTTTTACATATACGTTGCGTTGTAAATCTAGACGTAATTGCCGCAGTAGGAAGACCACCACTCGTCAAAAACCATTGACCTGAGAATAAAAGATTTTTAACACTCTTAATCTCTCCCTTTTTATTCATTGACTTGCCTTTTGCAGTATGGACAAAACCTTGGAACGAGCCGTTTCTTCCGTTTAAATAACGCTCGTATGTAATAGGGGTAATCATATCAATAATTTTTACCTTGCCTTCTAACTCTGGGTATTTTTTTAGGAAAACAGCTAGCATCTCATTGGCAATTTCTTGCTTTTTCTCAGCATAATTGCCTTTTTCTTTAACTTGCTTCCACCAAAAATACATATCGTCGCTACCACCTATCGTAGCTTGAACGACAGAACTTCCTTCGGAAACTTTAAGAGTTTTATCATAAGCGTAATTTCTAAACGTTACCGCATCATAATCTTTTTCCATACAAATCTTTCCGTCGAAATAAATTCTTTGCGAAAGGGGTTCTTTTTCAAAATTTGCGTCAACCTTAAAAACTGCAGTCGTATACGTATATACGGGGTAAGTTTCTCTATCCTTTACTCTAAAATCTATTTCTTTTAAAGGATATTTACCACCTAAAAGATTTTTTAGCGCAAACTCTGGCGGAATAGTGCATATAACCCAATCGGCATCAATCCTGTCGCCTTTTTTAAGAGTAACACCCGTTGCTATACCGTTTTCTACGTTTATGGTTTCTACGTCTGCGTTACATTGTATTTTTGCGCCGAGAGAAAGCGCGTAATCTCGTATTCTATTTGTCAACTCTAACGAGCCACCTATAGGAATACCGCCGTCTTTCGACGTTACGTGCGCATACATATACAAAAAGCTCATAAGGTTGTAATTTGCAACCATATGCTCTGTTAGCCATCTTCTTAAATACGGATTTTTAAACTTATCTGCATAACCCTTACAACTCGTTTTGCACGCCTTGAAATAATGATAATAATCCCCTGCCATCGTAACGCCAATTTTGATGAAATCAAAAAGATTCATAAGGTCTATCGGCTTATCGGTTGGGGCGTTTATCTTTTCAAATCTCTTAACAAGCTTGCAAAACTTCTTTATTTGCTTTTCATCTTCAGGCGCAAAGGCAATAAGCTCGTTTTGAGTTTTTTCAAGGTCTGACCATAAGGTAAATTTTTTACCTTCGCCAAAGTCGATAGTGTAAAAATCGTCTTGATTAAAAATTTCAACGTCAGGCGTAAGCGCGCCAATTTCTTGCCAAAGCTTATACGTAGGGGATTTTGGGTTTGCGCCTACAAGCCAATGTATACAACCGTCGATATAACAGCTCTCACGTTGCCAACCCATACACGCGCCACCAACTACGGGGTTTTTCTCAAGCACGAGAGTTTCATATCCGTTTTTTTGTAAATAAATGGCGGTTGCAAGACCAGATACGCCACCGCCAACGATAATTATTTTTTTATTCATTTTTATTTCTCTTTATAAAACAATTTGCAATGGCAAAGCCCTTCGAAATTAGGGTCTGCTATTTGATTTCTAAACTCTTCGCACATGCACTTATACTCAGGCTTTTTCCCTACTCTGCAAGGGCAAAAGCCCCCTTTTGCAATTAATCCTTCTCTAACAGTTGCAACTATTTGCTTGTCTTCGTTTAATCTTATTCTCATCTTAAACACCTTTATAATAAAAATTTGCGAATAACTTCTGCAACGCCACTTTCATCGTTGTTTCTTTCGGTTACGTAATCGGCGTGTGCTTTTACTTCTTCGCGAGCGTTTATCATGCACGCGCCAACGCCTGCCACCTTAAACATTGCAACGTCGTTACCCTCGTCGCCAACGGCAACGCATTCTTCTGGGGTAATACCCCAAATTTTGCTAAAGTCCTTTACGGCTAAGCCCTTGTTAACTCCTTTTGGAGTAACGTCTACCATACCTTCGTAACAACGAACGGCTTCAACCCTATCGCCGAAAAGCTCGTTAATCTCGTCGATATAAGTATTTACGTCGCCTTGAAAATTTATAAGCATGAGCTTTGGCGAGCCTTTTTTCTCACGGAGAATATACTCTTTAAGGTCGCCCACTTCAACTGCTTTTACCTTGCAAATAGAACAATAAAACTCGGTAACGCCTGTAATTTTTTCAACGATAACTTCATTTGTAAAAATTTGATAATAAAGCCCCCTACTTCTGCCGTATTCTATAAGCTCGAGCATAATATCAGGCTCTAAAACGTGGCGTGACAAAATTTCGCCCGTTGCGCTATCCACTATCTCTCCACCGTTATACGTGGCAATAAGGGGCTTAAAAGGGAGTTTTTCGGCAAGCATTAAAGCCGAAGTAGTCATTCTTCCCGTACAAAGAGCGAACCTTTTTCCGCTGGAAAAAAGTTCGCTTATTGCTATTAAGTTTTCTTGACTAACGGTTTTGTCAGAACAAGCTAGCGTTCCGTCGAAGTCACTTATAATTGCTTTATATTTTTTCATTTTAAATATTTTGCTAAAACAGGAGCTAGTCCAGTTATTCCTGCGCCAAATAAGAACATTGTCGCAATGAGCGTATTTGGAACAAATAAGCCCGTCATAATACAAAACGCCGTTCCACAAAAGGCAACAGCCCTTCCCTGCTCGCCAATTTTAGTCTTTCTCATTATAATTGATAAAGCTGCGCCTGCGATAAACGATGCGCATAATACGCCGAGCATAGTTGCCCAGTATGCAGTATACGCCTTACCTGCTTTTCTAAATATCAATGCTAAGAAAATGCCGGAAATTACAGGTAATAAATACTCGAGCGAAGTTTTTTCTTTCTCTTCTTTGCCGAATTTGTATCTTAAAACTATGGCTATAACACCGTAAGCAAATAAAATTGTAGGGAAAAACATTGCTCTTAACACGTTTTTGTAGCCAAAAGCGCAACCAAAAGCAACTAGAGAAATATCTATTGCTACAACTGGTAAAAAATCTGCAATTCCACCCTTTTTCGCCGTTTGTAACGTGAGCAAGGTAAATACGCCAAGGCAAAGCCCAACCACGAGAGAATATCTTATTTGCAACTCGCTATAAAGCTTGCCTGCAAAGCCACCAACCGCCGCCCAAATAGAAAATACGGCGTATAAAACGACGCAAGCCAAAGCAAAATAAACGTTTTCGTTTAAATAAGTGCTAGCAAGATGCTTTAAAAACTTATTCTCTTTTTTCTGCTTTGCTCTTGTTTTAAAGCTGTCGTTTTCAGGAAGTAAAATGCCTTCTTCCTTCTTTTTGTCGTAAGCGTATACGTAGATTTTAGGGCGTTTTAAAAGCACGCCTTGAGAATTTACTGCGCCTGCGTTTACAAGCTTTGCAGTAGTGTTTTTCTTCTTTTTGTCGTGGGTAATAATTGCGCCTATTATCTCGCAATCTCCCCAAAGCCCACCTGCTTCTTTGTCAGATAAGAGCTTGATTTTTCCATCGAAAGCATGGTAAGCTGCAGATTCTATCTTTGCGATAATTTCAGGCTTGTCGGTTTTAGCGTAACAATCTGTTAGAAGCTCTAAAATCTCTGCCTTTAAAGTCTTAACTTCAGCCTTGCACTTAGAAATGAGCTTTTCAAGTTCTGCCTTTTTAGCATTTGCTTGAAAAATCTTAATGTCTAACTCCGTGCCAGTTTTTACACCGTTTTTCTTTCTCCAAACGGCAACTTCGGCAGTAATCTCGCTAATTTCTGCAGTTTTTTCCCTTACGATATCGTCGAGAAAATCCTTTCTCTTCATTTTTTGTATAGCTTGGGAAAATATTTCCTTCATAATCTTTCCTACTTATTTCATTATTTCTTTTACGTAGTCGGCAATAATAGCAGTTGCTTTTTTAATGCCGATTTTCGTGTTAATTATAAGGTCGTAATTCTCTGGCTTGCCCCATTGCTCTTTAGTGTATTTTTTATAATACGCAGAACGAGCCTTATCGTTTTTAGCAATGAGTTTGCCTGCTTCAGCTGGAGTTATCTTATACCCTTCTGCAACTCTCTTTCTACGAATTTCCATTGGGGCGCAAATAAATACTCTTATAACGTTCTCTTCATCTTTTAAAACGTGAGAAGCGCATCTGCCGATAAACACGCACGAGCCCTTTTGAGCGAGCTTTTTAATAACTTCTTCGTGCGCTCCGTTTACCTTGTCATACGTGGCAGAATCTCCACCCAAAAAGCCAGTATACCAAAAAGTATTCGCAACTTGCTCTTCAGAAGAAATTACCGTCTTTTTAGAAACGCCCGTTACGGCAGACGTCATTTCGGTAATAGACTTGTCATAACAACGTATGCCAAGCTTTGTTGCGAGCTTAGAGCCAACCTCCGCGCCCCCAGAACCAAATTGTCTGCTAATAGTAACGTAAAAAGTCTTTCTTTCTTTTTCCATAATTTCCTCCGTTTTGTTTAAAGTAGAGTGTTTTTTGCCAAATAAGTTTTAATTTAAGTATATTTTAATATATAAATAGCTCTTTTGTCAATAAAGACCTTAAAATTTTAGGATATTTTTCCGTGCAAAGATGGCTCGCTCATATAAACGTAATAAACGTTGCCGTAAGTCATTTCTTCGACTATTTCGTTGTAAACGTTGTAAACGACGTCTATTACCAAAGTGTTTTTAAGCCCTTCTAAGCCAGACGTATCTTCAAAGCGGTAATCTCCGTAAGGGGTATAAACAAAAATAATTATTCTATCTTCGTTAACCTTGTAATGCTCTTGCAAGAACAGACCTTCGATATAGATTCCATAATCGTTTATTATTAAAGCAAAGCTCATTGAACTTTCGACAACTTCATAGTTTGACGTAAAAAACACTCCGTTTTCATCTCTATAAGTTATCGTTCGGTCTTTACCAATTATAGCGATGGCGTTGTTTGAGTCAAGGGCATACGTTCCAACGAGTTTCTCTTCGATTAAGTTAACGACTGCCCAAAGCTCTATTTTTTCTTTTCCTATTTCAAACAAGTCTGCAACGCACGTTACGAGTCTAGTTCCTTCTTCGCCATAATACATCCAACTTCCATCTTCTACTTCCATAAGGCCGTAGCAAGAAGAAAGGTCAACACTTGGATAATCCCAATAAGAATCTCTTTCATATACGTAAGCAGAATTTCCGTTTTCGTCCCATACATGTTCTACCATGCCATATTGGCTAAAGAACGTTACGGTAACTTTAGTTAAAATTTTACCTTGAACGTGAACCGTTTCCCCTGGCTTTGCAACTATTACGTTTAAGCTGTAATTCCAAGCGTAATCTTCGTATTTATATTCAACTCCGTATTTCTCTCTTATAGCATAAAATATGTCTTGAAGTGTAAGCTCGCTAGTGTGGTGTATAACGTATTGCATACCTTCAACGTTTACAACTACTCTTGGTCTTGCATCGTAACCGTAAATTGTAGCGCCCCTGTTTATAATTCCGTTAGGGTCAATCCACTCGCCGCTATGCGCAGAGATATTCCAATTGTAATCGGCTACTTTATACTCGCCAAATTGAGAAAGAATTTGTTCAAGCGTATAATCTCCTTTTTGAAGAATTCTCTCGCCTAAATATTGGTCGTCGATTGAAACGGAAACTCTAAAGGTAGTAGCAGTTAAAATAATGGTATATTCACTATACCAGAAGTCCCCTTCTTGATACCAATAGTCGCTATCGAAAGTGAGTGGGAATGCAGACTCGCTAAACTCTATCTGTTCGCCGTTTGGCAAATTGATTATTCCAGTATATCCATCTACCTTGTCTAATATGTAAATTAAATCGAGAGAAAGCTTGCAGAAATCTTCAAACCTTTCTCCGTGTGTCATACCCATTTCGTCGGTAATTTCAACCCAAGCGCGAACGCTACCCTTAACGATACGAATATTTATCATATCCATTTCTTCGCCAAAGCCAGAAATTGTCATAGATAAAAACTCTTCAGCAGAATATTGCATATCGCAAACGAAGAAGATTAATCCGTCAACTTCGTCTAAAAGATCTACTCTTTCAAGAATCTCTTCGCCAGTTAAATTTCTGTCGCTTAAAACGTGATTGCTGTAATATTCGTAACCCGCTTTAATTTCTACGTAATATATTGTTGCAGGCTTAATTTCTATCGTGCAATCATTGTAGATAAGGAAGTTGTTTATTTCCCAATAAGGGTCGTTATTTTTTGAACCTACAACGTAAGAATTTACCTTACAAATTTGCCTGTTAAAATCAACGAATATGCTCATAGAAACGCCGTTTTCATCTTCGCAAATACCCCTATTTATAATTTCACTCAAGCTCATAACTTCTTCATACGAAGTAGTATAAGTTATTTTTTCGCTATATCTGCTTTCTTGATAAATTATAGTTATTTCGTAAGAGCTTTGTTTTACATTTTTCTTTAAGAACGTAACAGATTCGTAAAGAGAATCTTCTTCTACTAATTGAACGCTGCCATAGTAAGCAAAGTAATTGTTAAGACTTAAGCCTATTTCATTTGCAAAACTTCTTAAGGTAGGGCGCTTAGATGCTTTATACCAAAATTCTTGCCACTCGCCACAGCCGTTTTCATCAATAATTTGATATCTGAGCAAGTTTCTGTTTTCGTTACAAGTAATGCTACAGTTACCTATAGCAAGCTCGCCTTCGGCATTTAAAGAGCCGTCGCTTACGCTATAGTAGAAACTACCGTTTTCAAGACCTAAGTCTGCTAAAAACCTTTCAAAAGCGGTGTTTACTCTAACTGGATATTCATAGTAGTAGGTCTTTGAGCCAAAGTCTTCAGAAGTTACTGTTATTGAAATAGTTTCGACTTTTACTCTTGATAACACGCCTACAATAGTAGCTCTATCTCTTATCGTTTGGCTTTCAGAAACTCTATTTCCGTCAACTGTCCAAATAAAATCATATCCACAGCTATAAGCTCTTTCGATATAATCTCTAACCATATACGCGTCGCCGTTGCCATTGCCTTCTAAAATCATAGAAAGGGTAACGTTTGGCTCATAAGTTTCTAATTTCGTCAAAGTAGTCCACATTCCGCTTTCCATAAACGAATCCATTCCGTCCCAGTGTCCAAAATATAACATTATTTCGTATTCATGGAAGAAGAAAGGTTTATAACCACAGTCAGGACAAGGCGAGCCTTCTGCCATTGCGTCGTGCGAACATTGCGTTCCACAGTTTGCGCAATAGCCGTTTTCGTTCCA
>JBGUUU010000090.1:0-4333 GCA_045133775.1 Christensenellaceae bacterium | reverse complement strand
GGTTAACGGCAACGGTAACCCTACTAAGGATGACTTGCTTGCGGTAGCCAAGGAATTCAGATTGTCTATTACAAAGTGTAAATCCATCATGAGTGCCATTGAAAAAATATGCAAATAGAAAATACTTTTATTCACTATCAACCCGATTATGAACCTTTTGGTGCCCAGGTTTTATAAATCGCCTGATTTTGTTTAGGATTTTGCCACCAAATTTGGTGACCTTTTTGGTTGCCTTGTTATTTTGAATGCCATAAAAGTTATCAAACGGCGTGAAAATTACGCAAAATACGGCGAGTAAACGGCGAAAATCGTGCAAATATGCATTTTAGGTATTTTGCAAACCCTACATTAGGGTCAGATATATTCTCCTAAGGGACCGTTGTGGGTTCAAGTCCCGACGGGAAGACCAAAAAAACAGCCTTTTTCAGTTCGAAAAAGGCTGTTTTTATGTAAATTTTATTCGCTTAATAGCCAGCCACATATTATAAGCGATTGAAAAAAATGATAGGATATGATATAATAAACTAAAATTTTATTTAAGGTTATAACTATGTCAGAGAAAAAGTATTTAATAGATAACCCTACTTTAATGGCTGAATGGAATTGGGAAAAGAATAATGATTTAGGTTTAGACCCTAAAATGTTAACTTGTGGTAGTGGTAAAAAAGTTTGGTGGAAATGTAGCAAAAGACACGAAATGGCAAGCAACAATTAACAATAGAAACAAAGGAACGGGTTGTCCTTATTGTACAGGACACAAAAAGTCAAAAGAAAAACAGAGGAGAAAATACATTGCTTAATATAAATAATACTACTTGGGAAAATTTAACGATACAAGATATAGAAATTCATCTATCTAGTTATAATGAGGAGTCTTTCTTTTTTGAATATAAATCAGATGAAACATCAAATGAAAAGTTTATTAAAGAAGTGTCGGCGTTAACAAACACTTATGGAGGATATATATTTTTAGGTATTAATGATGATAAAACTATTGGTGGGTGCAGTCAATGGACAGAACAAAGGATTCATTCTGTTATGCACGATTGCATAACCCCGACACCTGTTTTTGATGTTAAAAAATTTGAATTATTTGGAAAAATGGTTTTTATTGTAAAAATAGAGGAAGGCGAATTTCCTCCATACATTACAAATAGTGGAAAAATATTTGAGCGAGTTTCGTCAGGTTCATTCGCTATAAAAGATTCCAACAAATTACAACAAATATATTACAAAAACGAGAAGCAGTTGAATCTAATTGAGAAAAAATTATTTATAGATAAAATAGACATATCGACAGCACCAAGCAATTTATGTGGATATGTAGATATGGGTTTTCATGTTTCTTTTTCTTCTAGAACAAAACTACAAAACAACTTTTATAAATATAATTTAAATAAAATAATAGACTGTTTAAAGGAACAAAAAAATCCATATAGTTTTTCAAGAGTTGGTAGGTCATTTATAATTAGCATTGGAGATATAACCTGTTCTGACGATAGAGGGAATAATCATTTAATAAATGCAGGTGTTAACGATTTTATAGAAATTATGGATGACGGTAGTGTGAGATGTAGAATTTTATTATATTCAAAATCTACGAAAACTAAAGGTAATGTAAATATTGGCGATATAAGTATTGTAAATAATCTATACTTAGGTATGTACAAAACATTTTTTGAAAAAGAGTTAAAAAGTAGTTTTATTTCTGCTAAGAAATATGAACAATTGACAGTCTTAAAACAATTTACCCCCAAATTATATGGAAGCACATTACAAGAATATACAAAAAAACAAATCGAAAAGTATGGAAACAATTTGATTGTTAGTGGGAATAGATATCCTAGGATGGGTTTTATGACTATTGATAAAAAATTGTTTGATGATAATCATGTGAAGTTTACTTGTAAGAACATTCTAAATCAATTATTCGCTACAAAGTATACATTATTAGGGTTTGTAGATGATATTTAGTAAGCAATCTTAAAAAAATGAAGACATGTTACAGTACGTTTTCCTTTTTTATAGAACTCAAAATTGGTATAAAATTGGTATAAATTTAGTTTAAAAGTTACTTAACGATACGAAAGTTATGCAACGAAAAGCGATATTTTTAATATAAAAAACCTCGCATTTTTAATAAAAATGCACCGAAATGCACGGAATTGAACGTTTTTTACAAAACTTTCACAAGGACTTTGCACTCCTAAGGGCTAGTTAAAAAAGTTCGCACCAAGCAATAAAATATTGCGTAGGCACAAGCATAGCGAGTATTCCCGCTGGGAGTACCAAAAGCCCCGTAGCCAAGTTGGCTACGGGGCTTTTTTTATCAATATTTAGCTGTAAATCTTAGCCTATATGTCGATTATCTCTGAACTCTGCCAGATGCGTCGCCACCTGCCAAGTTTAAAACTTCGCTTACAGAAACCATGTTATAGTCGCCTTCGATAGAGTGCTTTAAGCAACTTGCAGCAACGGCAAATTCAATTGCTTGTTGAGAATCAAACCCGTTTACAAGCGAATAAATAAGTCCACCGCCAAAGCTGTCGCCACCGCCAACTCTGTCTACAATGTGCATACCGTATTTCTTTGAGAAATAAGCTTCTCCACCCGTATAAAGCATACCAGACCAATCGTTATCGTTTGCGCTCTTACTCTCTCTCAAGGTAATTGCAACGCCCTTAAAATTAAATCTTTCGGTGAGTTGCTTTGCAACGGAAATATAACCTTCACGGTTTAACTTTCCACCATAAATATCGGTGTTTTCTGCTTCAATACCAAACACGTCTTTAGCGTCTTCTTCGTTGGCAATACAATAATCTATATAATGGCAAAGTTTACCCATAACTTCGCCTGCCTTTTGTTTTGACCACAACTTTTTACGGAAGTTAAGGTCGCAAGAAACGGTTATTCCCTTTTGTTTAGCAATTTTTAATGCTTCTAAACAAATTTCTGCAACGCTATCGGAAAGGGCTGGGGTTATGCCTGTAAAGTGAAACCACTCTACTCCGTCGAATATTTTATTCCAGTCGAAATCTTCTGGCTTTGCCATTGCGATAGAAGAATATGCTCTATCGTAAATAACCTTAGATGGTCTTTGGCTTGCACCTTTTTCGCAGTAATAAATACCAACTCTTTCGCCACCCCTAGTAATAAGCGACGTGTCAACACCAAATTTTCTAAGCGAATTTACTGCAGATTGTCCTATTTCGTGTGATGGAAGTTTACTTACAAAACACGCGTTCAATCCATAGTTTGCCAAAGATACGGCAACGTTTGCTTCTGCACCACCAAAAGTAGCTTCATATTTTTCGCTTTGAACAAATCTTAAATACCCTTCTGGGGCAAGGCGAAGCATAAGTTCGCCAAAAGTAACTATTTTTTTCATAATTATTTAGTCTCCATTTTATCAAGGGCTTCTTTCACAAAGAAAGAGCCACCAATTGCAAACACCTTGTCAAAAGCAAGGAACTCATCTATATTAGCCCTATCTACCCCACCTGTAGGAATAAACTTAACCTGTGGGAACGGAGCAGATAATGCTTTTAACGCCTTTAATCCACCATAAACGTTTGCAGGGAAGAATTTTACCGTAGTAATACCAAGGTCAAGCGCAGCCATAATTTCAGTAGGCGTTACGCAACCTGGGTAATAAGGCACGCCTGCCTTTTTACACACACGAGCAACGTCAGGAGAAAGACCTGGCGAAACAATAAATTTTGCGCCTGCTTTCAACGCGTCTTTACATTGTTTAGCATTTATTACCGTGCCTGCGCCGATATTCATATCAGGATAATTTTTGCAAGCGTATTCGATAGCTTCTTTTGCGCAAGCAGTTCTAAAAGTAATTTCTGCGCAATTTATATCACTATTTTTTAAAGCAGTTAAAATCTTGTCTGTTTCTTGTAATTCTTTAATTACTACTACCGGAATAAATTTATCCATATTATACCCCCGAATATGCTGAAAATCCACAGTCTATTGGAAGAACAACGCCTGTTATTGCAGACGCAGATTCATCGTGACAAAGGAACAACGTTGCGCCTAAAAGTTCGCTAGAATCAACAAAACGGCGAGTTGGCGTTCCGTTTAATATTTTAGCAGAACGAGCCGTTGGCGTTCCGTCTTCGTTAAAAAGTAAAGCCTTATTTTGTGCTGAAACCAAAAATCCTGGCGCAATAGCGTTACAACGGATACCCGTGCCTGCAAAGTGAGTTGCAAGCCATTGAGTAAAGTTGGAAATCGCCGACTTTGCTGCTGAATAAGCAGGAATTTTAGTAAGTGGCGTATAAGCATTCATAGATGAAATATTCAATATACAACCCTTTTTCTT
>JBGUUU010000089.1:0-14615 GCA_045133775.1 Christensenellaceae bacterium | reverse complement strand
ACGTATCTATACCACATATTTCTACTTTACGCATTTGCACCTCCTTGAAAGTATGTACCAAATGCCGTAAGTTAAGTATGCTCTTTTTAAATATTTTTATACAAATCAGGTAAAAACTAGCGTATAGGTTGATTATTCGGCTATTTTAGATAGTTTTAGAAATTCTTTTCTCAGTCTTGCAACTATCTTTTTCTCTAGCCTTGATATGTAGCTTTGCGATATTCCTAGTAGGTCTGCAACTTGTTTTTGAGTAAGTTCATCGCCACCTGAAAGCCCAAATCTCAAATCCATTATTTGCCTTTCTCTTGGGGATAATTTTGCAATAGCTTCGCGTAGCATTTGCTTTTCTGCACTCGTTTCAATGTCTTTATACACAACGTCGCTATCAGTTCCTAAAACGTCGGAAAGGAGCAATTCATTACCTTCATAATCGACGTTTAACGGCTCGTCTAAAGACACTTCGCCTTTGAGTTTTACAACCCTTCTTAAATGCATTAAAATTTCGTTTTCAATACACCTAGAAGCGTAAGTTGCAAGCTTTATGTTCTTATCCGTATTAAAGGTTTTAACAGCCTTTATAAGCCCTATCGTTCCTACGGAAACAAGGTCTTCTAGGTCTACGCCCGTATTATCAAATTTGCGAGCTATGTATACAACCAATCTTAAATTATGCTCTATGAGCGCACCCCTAACCCCTTCTTCATCATCAGATAGCCTTGTTAAGAGTTCTTGCTCTTCATCTGCAGTAAAGGGCTGTGGCAGAGCTTCTGCGCCAGACAAATAATTGACAAAATTTTTCTCTCCACCGAAAATTATGCTTATCAACCTTTTTAAAACTTTAAACATTTTACACCTCAACCAAGCTTGGACCTAATAGCAAATCGTATTCTCCGTTTGGAAAAACACTCCCACTCGCCACACCTATCATTACGTTATTTAATATATTCGCTTTGTCTGAAAGATATATCAAAAATCTTTCGGTTTTATATATTGGCAAAGCATCTTCGCCAGAAACGGTGTTTATTTTAACAGTATCTTTATAAGCGCCCTTTAAAACCCCTTGTTTTTCAAGCTCGTTTGCAAACCTACTTGAACAAACCACAATTGGAGTTTGGTTTTTATACGTTAAAGTATTGCCACTATCTAGATAACCTTGCCTTACGAAAGTTTTGCCACCAATCTTGATTGCACAACTTATAGCAAAGCTTGTAACCCTTTTACGCTTGTAAATATTTCGAATTACCGTTAAAGACAAACGATAAGATAAAAAGACTAACACTAAAATTAAAAACAAAGGAATCTCCCCTCCATGAGAATAACTTGCAGGGTTAAAGCTTAAGCCAAGCCCCCAAAAAATTGCCGTGACAAATCCACCTAGCGAAAAAGTAAAAAATAAAAACAGATAAAAGCATTTTAAACATTGCGACAAATTTTTAAACCTACCACTTAGCAAAACCACCAAAAACCCTATAGGTATTTTAAACAGAAAGCTAACGCCTAGAGAAAAATTTAATAGCGGAGTTATAACGGCAACCAACCCGCCAAATACAGAAGATATTATATTACCCGTTCTCTTTGTTGGAAGTTTTAGGCTTTGCCTTGCAAGCGATATGAGAGCGTAGTCTATTATAAAGTTATCTAAAAACACATACTCGACGTATACAACCATAACAACATTTTAACGCTTAACAAAAATCGTTTTAACGGCGTTTTTGTTTTATTTAGTTAAGTTTTGTCACTTCCCTTTTTCAAACCTTTGAACGAAAAGCAAAACTAAAAAGGGTGTTCCACCACCACAAAACACCCCTAATTACAAGCAAAAAGCGCAATTAATCGACTTATAAGCCAACTAATTGCGCAAATTCGACAAATATTCAATTATTTAAAATTATAAGATTTCAAGATTCTTTTTAAAGATTCTTCTAAAATCGTAAGATGCAGCTAAAGCATCTTTTATTTCAAGTGACGCATCGCCTTCAACTACAGTTTTCATAATTACAGAGTCACCTAAAACGTCACAGTTGATAACTTGAACACAAGACGACATGCTTCTATCTAAACTCTCTGCTATGCGGAGCATAATACCGAGCTTTCTAATAGAATCTACGTCTTCTTCGCCGATATACGACTTATAACGAGCGAGCTCGCTCATAGACAAGTCGTCACCCTTATACACCGACGCAACGAGCGACGCCATAACGATTTCTCTACTCGTCATACCGTAAATACTTGCATTTTGTATAATGTAAGCCGTATGCTTTTGATAATCGTAATACTTGATAGACGTGCCTGCATCGTGAAGCATTGCAACAACCTTCAATATCTTAAGATATTGTCTTGGGAATTTATGCAATACTCTGAGTTGACGGAAAAGTTGAACGGAAAGATTTACAACGTGTTCAACGTGCTTTGCATTACAGTCATAATATCTAATAAGTGTTTGTAAGCTATAAGATAAAACGTCTGAAATAGGCTTCTCGATTGTGATAGGCATTGCATAGTTAAACATAATACCTTCTCTAAGACCACAACCAGAAATTACCATTTGATTGAAATTCATATACTTAACAAAGCTGTTTACTGCTGCGAGCGCAGAAGGAAGAATATCTGCTCTTGCTGAAGAAACGCCTTTAATTCTCTTTTTCTTATCAAGGTCGAGAACCTTAAGCATATTATAAATGTTATCAAACTCTTCTACGTCGATACGATAGTTATGTATTGTGTTGAGTGGGCTCTTTTTCATCATCTTACTTATCTTACAAAGGCTTCTAAACGAACCACCTACGCCGATAAGTTGAGTTTCCGGCTCAACTTCTTTAAGCCACTCAATTCTCTTCAATTGCTCTGTAAAGAATTCTTCAATCTTAGCCGCTTGCTCTTCTGGAGATAACCCGTCGCCAGCAAAGAGCTCCGTTAACGTTACCGCGCCGAAAGGAAGAGTTTCGTAATTTAACAAATTCTTTCTATTATATCTAACAATCTTGGTGCTACCGCCACCGATTTCAAAGATAATACCTTTAGGTATATCCATAGTGTTGATAACGCCTTTATAAACGTACATAGCCTCTTCTTCTGCCGTGAGAACACGAAGCTTAATACCACAAGTTGTAGCAACTTCTTCTAAAAAGCTCTTTTGGTTTTTAGCGCGCCTTACAGCAGCAGTTGCTACTGCAATAATCTTTTCGATACCGTGCGCATCACAGAGCTTTCTAAACATTCTAAGAGTTTTTAACGTTTCAGTTATTCTCTGTGGCTTTAAAAAGCCATCTCTCTCCATATCTTTGCCAAGCCTTACGCTCTCTTTAATTTGGTCGATAACGATAAAATGACCATCACCGAGCATCTCTACGATAACTAATCTGGCAGTATTCGAACCTAAATCAATGATACCAATTTTTTCCAACCTAGATACCTCTTCTAATTACTTTTTACATAATAACGCATTATATTAACGCAAATATAATAACACACAAATAGCCATTTGAAAAGAGCCTTTTTGCTTTTTTATGCAATTAGCTATCTTTATTGTGCAATATGCTCTACATATAATCTTCTTAATAAATTATAAATTAACGCGCGAAGATTTTCAACCCCTTTTTAATAATTTTTTCACATTTTTCACTTTTCACTTTTCTGTTGCAACTTTTGAGCAATTTTATCAGAAAAAAACTGCAAAAATGCTAGAATTATTAAAAATCCGCCAAAGAATTTTCTAAGCAAATTCATCTTTACAACTAATGCAAGTAGACTACCTGCAAGCGAACTAGCCGCAGCAGGCAAAATAATCCAAAGAAGGCCTTGTTTTTCAATGCGCTTATTTTTAACGTGGATTATAAGCGAAACGCACGCCATAGGTATAAACGCCACTAGATTTATCGCCTGAGCGCTAATTTGGTCAACTTTGAAAAAGGTTGTCAAAAGTGGGATTAAAATAGCTCCGCCACCCATACCCATACCACCTAGCACGCCTGCAGATGCTCCAACCAACACCAAAAACACAATTTTTAACATAGTTAGAACACCAAAGCCTTTGCCCCCGCAACGAGCATTACTATTGCAAATATTTTAGTTAACCATTTTGCGCTAATTTTACCAAGCAACCATGCGCCTATTATTCCACCTGCGATGACGCCCACGCCAGACGGCACGCCCACAGCAAAATCAAACTTTCCACTTATAAAATAAATGCAGGCGCTGACTATGCTGATAGGAAGAATAACTGCTAGAGCAGTTGCGTGAGCCTTTTTTGCCTTTACTTTTAGTAAAAACGTCATAAGCGGAACGACTATCATACCGCCACCACCACCGAAAAAACCATTTGCAAGCCCCGTGAGCGCGCCTGTTAGCGCCAAATATAATTTATCAGTTACTTCTGTTTGCATAATTCTCCTTAAAAGCTAGTTTTTTATTTCTATTTGCATTTTAGTATTACCTTTTAACGCTTTTTATATGCACTCGCCAAAAAAACCTTTTTTATTTATAAAAAAATAGCAATATATGCCTTAAAAAAATTGCAATTGATAGAAAAATATTGTATAATGTAAAGGATTAAAAATTCACATTTGTGCAAAAGGTGACTTATGAACAAAATTGAAAGCAAATTTAACTTGAAAACATTGTTTATGTTTTTAACCATGCTCGTTCTTTCACTCTCTATGGTGCTTGCAACGGCATGTACTAATGGTGGAGCAACATCTACTTCAACTCCTACTTCAGAAGAATCAACTTCAGAGTCTACAGTAGAAGAAGCAGAAGACGATGAACAGCTCTTTAAAAACGGTGATTTTGAACACCCTACAAACAAGCATCCTGGCAAAGACCCTGTTACTTTAAGTAGCTCATCTACTAAGTGGACTGGTAGCGTTGACGGTGAAGTTGGTTACCAAATCAACTCTTCAACTGTTAAGAGAGGTATTATTGACGTTGCTGATAGCGAAGACCCAGAAGTTACAGATGATCCATTTGATAAACTTCAAGGAAACACAACTTACAAAAACGTTCTTACTACTAACCCAGGCACTCCAGTTTCTAACGGTTTAATTTCTGAAGAAGAAATTGAAAAGGCTACTGAAGATGGTCTTAGAATTGGCGAAGATTACACAAGATTATTGATGCTCTACAACAAAGAGTTAGCTGCTCAATACGTAACTTCTACAACATCTCTTAAAGTTCCTGCTGGTCAATACGGTAAGCTTACAGTTTGGGTTTACACTCTTAACCTTGAAAGAACAGTTAACTCTGATGCTGGCGCTTATATAAAGGTAAGAAACAGCGTTACTAACCCAACGGTTGAAGGCACTACTTACGATCCAATCGTTGTAGAAAACATTGACACTAACGGCGTTTGGACTCAATATACTATTTACCTTGCACCAAACACAAGCAAGTCTACGACCTTCACAGTTATTCTTGGTCTTGGCGAAGGTAACAAGCTCAACGTTGAAAATCACGTTAAAGGCTTTGCTTTCTTTGATAACGTATCTTTCGAACTTATCGATAGCGCTACCTATAGCAATGCTACTGCCGATACTACTATCGAAATCGATACTACTAACGAAGAGTATGCTTTAACAAACGACAGAATTGACGGTCAAGCTAATAAAGTTGTAAAATTCGACCTTACTGAAGGTAACGTAGATACAAGCTTTAACCTTGGTGGCGACGTTGCTGCAGATGCAGTTTTACTTTACCCAGAAGAACTTGCAAGCAAATACGTAACTTATAACGCTACTGAAGACGCGCTTAAGTTTGATTTCACTTCTTTCAACAATATCGGCGCTGCTTACACTTACGAGTCTGCAACTCATACTTTAGCTGGTGGCAAATACGTAAGAATTTCTTTCTTAGCAAAGATTGAGGCTGAAGATTATCACACTCAAGCAACTATCGCTCTCTACGACGTAGCAAAAGGCGAAAACGTTGCGGTGTTTGAAAACGTTTCTACTAAAGATTTCGAAGATGAAAACAATGATAACTTTGCAAGATTTACCTTCTACGTTGCAAACAACTTCTATTACGAAAAAGAAGGCGTGGTTGAATTTGAAGAATCAATGCAATATCAATTAAAGATTTCTTTCGGTCCTACTGATGAAAGCGTTATCAACCAACTCGGTGGTAAACTTACTCTTCCTATCGGAACTGCTACGTTCAAGAATTTTGAAATTGAATATTTAACTGAAGACAACTACAACATTGCAGACGTTACTACTGATACAAGAGCTAAAAAGGCTACGTTAATTGGTGGTTACGCAAGCGACTACGTTGCTCCAGAAACTGAAGAAACTGAAGACGACGAAACAAACGATTCTTACAACGTAAACTTAACTGGTTACGGCAAAGTATTACTTCAAGAAGGCAACGTTGTTTCTCTCAACGAACTTACAAGCGCAACGTTATTTAGATCTGAAAACACAGCTGAAAACGATGCAACTATCGGTGTTGTAAATAGTAAATACGTATCTTCTTACAACTCACATATCGCTGCTGCTCTTAACGGCGCTCAAGCTAAACTTGATGCTATGAGAGATAGCGAAACTAACGTTAACAAATATATTCAAGCACTTGCAATCCATAACGTATGTGGCGCAAACTACGTTTTAGGTAATACAATTTCTGTTCCTAAGAACACTACTTACGTATTCACTATTAAGGTATACGTTCACGGCGATGCTACTGCATTCGTAAAACTCGTTGACATCAATAACCAAGGCGCAGACTTCCTTAACTATAGCACAACAGTTAAGTCTGCAGACTCTAACACTTTAAGAGATGGTTTTGCAACTGTTACGTTTGTTATTACAACTGGTTTTGAAAACTACGACGTAAGACTTAAGTTTGGCGTTGAAGGTGAAAACGGCGTTGCATTATTCCAAAATATACTCCCTGGTTCTACTAACAGCTCTTACTCTTCATTTGAAGCTCTTGAAACTGCTCTTAACGCAAACAGCATCTACACGTTTGTTGAAGAATCTAAGCTTGCTACAACAACTTACTACTTTGCAAATGAAAACCATGCAGGCAACCTTAGCCTTGCATTAAAGGATGACAACGGCAACGTTAGAAAGACAGTTAGCTCAAAGAAAGAAGTTAACAAGGGTTACGCTACGTTAGGCTTTGACGGTGCTTCTACACTTGTTATTTATAACAGATTAAACCTTGACGATAGATACGTTATCGAAGCTCCAGAAACCCCAGCTGTTCCTGAATCTACAGTAGACCCTGCAACTCAAGGAACTAAGAGCTACGGATGGCTCCAAGTAACTTCTATCCTTTTAGCACTCGTTCTCGTTCTTGCATTAATCGCAGTAGTTGTTAGAAAATCTGCTGAAGGTAAGAATAAGAAGAGAAAGAATACTGAAAGCTACTATCAAGGCTACAACAAGAACAAATACTCTAGAAATAACGACGTTGCTGTTCCTGATGAAGACGACAAAGCAAAGGATTACGATTACGAAAATCCTGAAAACAACTAATTGATAATAAAAGCGAGAACGAAATTCGTTCTCGCTTTTATTTAAAAATATTTGCAAATAAAAAAATGCTTAACTTTTTGTTAAGCATTTTTTATTGTTTGTTTAGCTATTGAAAAGACCTTGTGCAAAGGAAAATAAAATAGTGGCACGGTTATAAACGCGCATATCATTTGAGCAACTGCAACTGGCACGGATTGCGCCACGTAAATCTTTATTGCGACCTTAGGTAACTTTAATAACCATATAGTTAAAAGATTATCAATCGCCGTAAAACAACCGACTAAAGCAACGCAGGCAAACGTGAGAATAATGATTTTTATCACGTCGCTTTTGCCTTTTACAAGAATTCCTATAATCCCTACAACTATGGCAAATAAGTTATAATATATAAGATATAACAATATTACATTTGGGAAAAAGCCAAAAACAAAGCATCTTACAAGTGAGAAAGCCGTAGCTACAACAACACCCCTTAACACGCCGAAAACAAGGCAATAAAGGGCAAAGACTGCAGTTACAATTTCTACACCACTAATAGCCGAAAATGCCAACTGTCCACCGATTAACAGGGCTACCGTAACGCCTGTGTATGCTATTTCCTTTGCCGACCTAAACATTAAAAACTCTTAAACTCCCAAACGTAAATTTTTCCATCTTTGATAGGCAAACTCTCTGCGCCGAGCACTGCAGATAAATAAGTAACCCCATTAACGGTAACCGTGCCCCACTCTCCGTTTGAAAGCTCCGTATCGTTAGAATAGAGCATCCAGCACTTAGACCAGTCTGCAGGGTTTTCTTTACCGTTAATTGCAGTTATCATTCCATCTTTCGAAAGAGTATAATCTAATGCTCCGTCGTTTTTTAACGCCTTCATATAATCTAATAACACGGTTGTTTCGGTAATATCTAAATAATCACTATCTACAGTAATTACTACTACGTCACCTTCTACGCTGACTAACGTTTTAGCAAGCTCTGGGTTTTTAGACGTTACTTGTTCGTTTTTCTTGTCACACGACGCAAAACACAATAATAATGAAAATGCAATAAAAACAACTAAAACTTTTTTTAACATTTTAAATAACCTCCTTAATAAAAAAAGTTTGCACCAAATTTGGAGCAAACTAAAATAGACGATACTTTATATCGCTCTCCGTTTGCCCGAGATTACTACGACACGGTAGGCTATCCGACTATACGGTAATGGCTGTTGCGACGGATTTACACCGTTCTTCCCCTACTCTCTGCCACAAAACGTGGCAACTCGCGTCTGTATTAACTTGACTTTATTATACAATGGTTTTGCTAGAAAGTCAACTCTTTATATAATGTTTACAAGCCTATAAACGGCTTATTCAACGCCAAAATCAAGCTCGTCTAAGGTTTTTTCAAAAGAAGGTAAAATATAATCTACAAAATACTTAACACAAGGCATATCACTCTTTTTCAATGATTTACCAATACTTGCCTTTGCCTTTACAAACTCTTTATTTCCACTTTTAACTTCGTTTACGCACTTGATATAAGCAGAAATTTTGTCTGCCCACTTCATAATTCTATACTCTAAAGACTCTTCATCAGTTAAAAGGTATGTAGAATATTCCCCTTTAAGTTCTTCTGGTAAAGTTCTTAATAATTTTTCACAAGCACGCTTTTCAAGCTCTTTATAAGCCGAATTGATTTGAGTATTGAAATACTTAATAGGCGTAGGCAAATCGCCCGTTATAACTTCGCCTGCTTCGTGATAAAGGGCAAGACAAAGAACTTTATGCTCATCTATAGACGCGCCATACATTTTGTTTTCGATTAAAACTAAAGCGTGCGCAATCATAGCAACGTCGTAGCTATGTTCTTTTATATTCTCATCTACGGTAGAACGCATAAGCGCCCAACGCTTTATATAATTCATTCTGCCAAGATAGGCAAAAAAATCGTATTCCATATACCCTCCAAGGAAAAAACAAGCCGCACTTGGTGCGGCTTTATTTGTTATATTAATTTGCGAACAAGCTTGCCGTTTGATTGTGTATAAACCGGATTGCTAGAAGACACTTCAAAAGAAACGCCATTAGAGCCGTTGAACGCGCCTTCATCAATTTGAACGAGCGTTGCAGGAACGTAGAATCTCTTAAGTGAACTACAGTTACCAAACGCGCAGTAGCCTACTTTTTTAAGACCACGATTGTTTATTTCGATTACGCCTGTTTCATAAAAAGCATAAGCATCAATATTTTCAACACATTCGCCAAGAGTTACGCTTGTTAGATTTAAACAACCTTTAAAGGCTGATGCTCTTATAGTTAAGCCTTTAGCATCGCCTACGCCATATTGACCAACGTTTACAGAACTTAATTTAGCACAATATGCAAAAGCTTCAATGCCGATTATTTCGTAGCCTACGGGAATAATAACTTCTTTTATTGTAGCGTTATTTTTAAATGCGTTAGCAACGATTTCTACTACTGGCTTGCCGTTATATTCGCTAGGGAGTTTAACTTTTTCAGGAAGAGTAACACCATCTTTTACGTCTAAAGCGTAAGTATCGCCTTCTCTTTCAATAAACTCAAAATACTCGTTACCTGTAGCCACGTAGTCTTTACCCTTTACAACGTCACAAGAAACTAAACCAAGCATTGATATTATCAATATGAAAAATATAGATAAAACTCTTTTCTTCATAGCATACCCCTACAATTATATATATTAATAGTATAGTTTATCTTTGCTTTTTTGTCAATACTTTTAGCAATTAATTAAACATTTACGTCGAATTTAAAAGAAAAATTTTAAAAGCCTTATACACAAGCATACTAAAATATTGCAATGCGTATAAGACTTTAACGTTATTGATTATAAAACCTTGGACAAAAATTCTTTAAGTCTTTCTGACTTTGGGTTTGTGAAGAATTCTTCAGGGGGCGCGCTCTCAACGATTTTACCTTCGTCTACAAACAAAACCTTTGTTGCAACTTCACGAGCAAAAGCCATTTCGTGTGTTACGATAACCATTGTCATACCTTCGTTTGCAACTTCTTTGATAAGGGCTAAAACTTCGCCTACCATTTCTGGGTCAAGCGCAGAAGTAGGCTCGTCAAAAAGCATGACGCTTGGGTTCATAGCAAGCGCTCTCACTATTGCTACTCTTTGCTTTTGACCACCAGATAACGTTGATGGATACACGTCTTTTTTATCTAAAAGTCCAATACGCTTAAGAAGTTCATCTGCTTTTTCGTCTGCTTTTTGCTTAATTTCTTTAGCTGTTTCCGTAACTAAAATAAGCTCTTTTTTATTATCTTTACCCCTAAACAAATTGCCAATTTTTATAAATAGATTTTTTCGCTTTGTTTTGCGTAACTTTTCTAAACCACATAAAACGGGAACTAAGGTTATATTTTCTTTTACCGTTTTATTGTTAAAAAGATTGAATTGTTGAAAAACCATACCTATATGTCTACGGTGCTTGTTTATATCAACCTTAAAATCTGCTATGTTTTCGCCACCGAAATATATTGCGCCACCGGTTGGGTCTTCCAAACAGTTTAAGCATCTAAGCAAGGTGCTTTTACCACTACCCGACGTGCCGATTATAGCAATTCTTTCCCCCTTTTTAACAGAGAGATTTATTCCGTCTAAAACTTTTTTGTCGCCAAACGACTTTTCAAGATTAACAACTTCTATCACTTTTCTTAAACCTCTTTTCCATTAATTTTACCAAAATTGTAACAACACTAACAAGAGCAAGATAGCAAAGCGCTAATATGCAATACGGAATAACGTATTCATACGAGCCACCTGCAATAGATTGAAAAGCTTTTGTTATATCAGTTACCGCAATAAAACTTACTACAGAAGTTTCTTTTAGCAAGGCAATAAACTCGTTACCTAAGGTTGGTAAAATATTTTTTATTGCTTGTGGAACTACAATTTTAAACATAGACTTTGGATAGCTAAGACCAAGCGCCCTACCTGCTTCCATTTGTCCACCATCTACAGAGTTAAGCCCACCGCGCATTATTTCTGAAACGTATGCGCCACTATTCATTCCATAGGTTATTACGGCAACTATAATGGCTGGAACTTTTAAACCCATCAGCGGAAGCGCTACGTAATAAATAAGAAGAAGTTGCACAACGATAGGCGTCCCTCTAAACAGCCAAACGTAAATATCGCCGATTGATGCGAGAATTTTTTGGAAGAGATTTTTATAAGGAATAATCTTAACCGTAGCAATTGCCACGCCTATAAGTATACCGATAAGTAAGCCGACAACTGCGATTATAAGAGTGTGTTTTAAGCCGTCTAAAACGTCGACGTAACCTTTATAGGTATAGAAAAACTCAACGAATTTTTGCCATCTTGAAACGTTTTTAGAATACTTTAAAACAATTGCTTTTGCCGTTTCTATATCGCAAACGACAAAATCGACGTTGCCATTGATTAAATCTTGAACGGCAAGAGCTTGCGACGCATACCCTTTGAATTTAATATTCTCAAACCCTGCAAGCCAGTCGCCAGAGCCTTTAACGTAATACTCGCCTGTCGTTCCGTTTTGCGAGCCTGCAATTTTTCCACTAGACGAAGCAAGAATATCTTCAACGTCCGTAGCTTTTTTACAATTATCAAAGGTAGTATCGTTGCCGTTTACAATAAGAACTTGAGAAGACTTAAAGTACGTATCAGTAAAATCTACGATATCAAGTCTTTCTTCGGTTACGGAAAGCCCTGCAATAGCTATATCACAATAAGTATAATTGTCGTAACCATCGTTATCGACGCCTTCATCCATTGCAACGCCTGCAACTGAAGTTATAATAGCATCGAAATTCATATTTACTAAAACGAGCGTTTTACCAAGCTTTTTAGCAAGTTGAACTGCAATTTCAATATCAATACCAAAATATTGAGTTCCTTTTTTATATTCAAACGGAGCAAACTCTGCATTTGTAGCTACGATAAGTGGGTTTTCAATCCCGTCGGCGCTACTAGGTAAAACGTATCCAGAAGTAACGGAATCCATATCTTGATATTTTTCAACGATTGCTTTTACGTCAATTTCAGCCAAAGCTTCGTTTATTTGATTTTTAAGCTCGAATTTTCCCTTTCCTATTGCTATAGCGTAGTTTTCATCCGTAAGCTTAATATCAACGATTTTAACTTTATCTTCTTGTTGTTTCTTGCAAGACGTTCCTACGACCAAACCCGAACAAATAGTTAACAAGCACAACAAAAAAACGATAACTTTTTTCATTGGTTTTCTCCTTAAAAAAAACCTTTACTAAAATAGTAAAGGTCTTTTCTTTAATCCTGAATAAGTATACAACCAAACTGTATATATGTCAAATATTTTTGCATAATTATTAAAAATATTTATATTTTATTCATTATACAATACGTTTTTGTATATTTATACAATATAATATGCAATTATTCAATGGAGTGCTTATACACTTCTGATTTTGGGAGCTTTCTCTCTTTAGCAACCTGCTTTACGGCATCCATATTTGACATACCCTGTTTAACGTAAAACTCGATATGCTCTTTTACACTAAGTTCTAAATTAGGGTTTTCTTCGCCTTTGCCACCTTCTACGATTATTACGTATTCTCCCCTTGGGGTTTCTTCTGGATAACCGTCTTTAAGGTTAAATCTTATGGCTTTTTCGTGAAGCTTTGTTATTTCTTTGACTGCGCAAGCGTTTCTATCACCTAAAAAAGAATGGAGAGTTTCAACGGTCTTTTTAACGTCGTGTGGGGCACAATAGAAAATAAGGGTTGAGTTTAGATGCTTATAACCCGACAAAAGCTCTTCTACGTCCTTTTTCTTTTCTGGCAAAAAGCCGATAAAGCTAAATCTTGAAGCGTCCATACCAGATAATAAAAGCGCTGGCACGAAGGCTGTTGCGCCTGGAATAACCGTATATTCTATATCGTTTTCGACGAGCATTTTGCAAAGGATGTTACCTGGGTCTGAAATAACTGGCGTGCCCGCATCGGTGATGAGAGCAATATTCTTGCCTGCATTCAACTCAGCAAGAAGCTTTTCGCCTGCAACTTTTTCGTTAAATTTATGATAAGAAACGAGTGGCTTTTTAATTTCGTAATGGTTAAGAAGTTTAAGCGACGTTCTAGTATCTTCACACGCTATTATATCGACTTCTTTCAAAACTTCTAAAGCCCTAAAGCTTATATCTTTAAGATTCCCAACCGGGGTAGATACTAAATATAACATAGTTAATTCCTTATAGTTTCTAATACGGTAAGTTGACGACAAACGCCCTTTACACCTTCAACTAAAAAAAGGTATGGCTTTGGGTCGTCGCCACTAGTTACAAACTGAAGCTTATACGGCTCGATTTTATTTGCGCGCATAATGCTAAGCATATCGGTAAGCCTTTCTACACGTTGACACATAGCAAGCCTTCCACCGTGATTGAGTTTTTTTGCAGAAATTTCGATAATTTCTTCTAACGTAACGGCTATTTCGTGCCTACAAATAGCAATATGCCCCTCTGGATTTGTCCCACCAGAATTCTTCTTTTTATACGGTGGATTACAAAGAATAAGCGAATACTGACCGTTTTTATCTTTACCAATCTCTTGAATAGGTGTATTATAGCAAAAAATCTTATCTTGTAAGCCGTTATACTCAATACTTCTTGCAAAAGTGTCTGCAAGCTCACTTTGTATTTCGTAGCCATCTACCCTTTTCACGTCCTTATTTAAGGCGTAGAAATGCATGCCGACAATTCCACTACCCGCGCAAAAGTCAGCCACTACGTCACCCTTTTTAAAGCTTGCAAACCTTGATAAAAGCACGGCATCGCTAGAAAAACGGTAAAGATTTTTATGTTGAATTATTTTAAGACCGTCTATTAAAAGGTCTTCTAAAGTTTCGTTTTCTTTTAAATTCATATTTTTACTTTTATAAAAGTTGTTTAAAAGATTATGTGCGAACGGCTCACAAAAGGGAGACGGATGAGATAGACCTTGTTGGTCAGCAACGTGACGTTGCATCCATGCACTTTTATTTGCCCCTACAAGGTGAGTTTTTAAAGGGTTAGATACGAGCTAGCCAAGGCTCGTGAGCTTGAAAAGACTTGGTTGACCTTGCCGGTCACCAAGGTTTTGAAAGCGAAACAGTAAA
>JBGUUU010000088.1:0-3131 GCA_045133775.1 Christensenellaceae bacterium | reverse complement strand
TAGATACGAGCAAGACGGGATTTTTGCGAGATTTTTGCAAGGGAATTACCTTGTTGGTAATCGGAATTGCAAAAAGCAGTAAAAAGTCTAGTATTGCGAAGTAGATAAACCTTTAAATATCAGTCACGAGTTGTGATAGAGCCTATTTCTTTAATCTTTATTCCCTCTTCATTTAAAAAAAGCGAACAAGAGCCACACTTTGCCCTTGCACTAGCAACAGCATTTTGACCTTGACCAAACAACCTAAAAGGAAAAGCTATAACAGTTGTTTCAACGCAATTAAGCTCAATTATAAACTCACCGCCTGCTAATTTTTCTTCGCCGTGATATCCGTCTTTTTCTACTATATCGCTAAATGAAATTTTACCACCGTTATAGTAAATTGCATCTTCAGCAATTCTAAAAATTTCATTATACTCAATTCTTGTCATTTTTCTCTAAGCTCCGTTTATAGTAAAAAACGTATTGCTGAACGTAACCAGAATATTCTTTAAACTCATTTAAAAACCACTCAGTTATCTTTTGTCTATCCGTAAGTTCGCCTTTAAAATCTTCTTTATAAAGCCTTTCTATCCACGTGTCAACAGGAAAGCTATCTACCCTATGATAACCAAAAAGCGCAATGCAATCGGCAACCTTTGCGCCAACGCCCTTAAGCGTCATAAGCGACTTTTTAAGCCCTAGCGTCGTGAGTTCGCCTATTTTATCTAAGTCGATATCGCCGTTTATTATGGCGTTTGCAACTTCTACGATATATCTTGCGCGATATCCGTAGCCTAAGTTTTTGTAAAACTCTTCCGTTTTAGTTGCAAGCACTTCTACCGTAGGAAAGGTATAATACTCTTCACCCATAAAGGTCTTCTTCTCGCCTAGCATAGATGCCGTGCGCTCGATTATAGCCTTTATCCTTGGTATCATATTATTTTGAGAGATTATAAACGAAAAGAGCATCTCTTCTTTTTGTTGATTTAAAATTCTTACCCCTTTTGCAAGTTTTGCCGAACGCGAAACAATATCGTGCGGGCTAGAAATAGCAAATTTATTTATGGTAGAATAATCTCTATTTAAATCGAAAAAGTTTTTAAAATACTCGTCGTCTTCACATTGAATATAAGCCTTATTATCCTTTTCATACACATAGCACGCCTTATCTACGGAAAACACTAAAAAACCGTCTTTAAACGGCTTATAGCGAAAGATTTGCCCTGAGTCGAGCGTATCTTTAATATTAAAATATTCATTTGAAAACTCAATAATTCCCATAAATAACCTGCAATGAAAAATAGTAAAAAATAAACGGATACGTTTAACACGTACCCGTTATTTCTCAATTACTCAGCTGCGTAAACGCTAACTTGTCTCTTATCTCTGCCAAGTCTTTCAAACTTAACAACACCGTCGATAAGAGCATATAAAGTTTCGTCACTACCGATACCAACGTTCTTTCCTGGGTGGAACTTAGTTCCTCTTTGTCTTACGAGAATGTTACCAGCAAGAACTGATTGACCGTCAGCGCGCTTTGGTCCAAGACGCTTAGCTTCGCTATCACGACCGTTTCTAGTGCTACCTACACCTTTCTTATGTGCAAACAATCTGATGAATAACATAATTTCTTGTCCTCCTTCCGATTATTTATTAGCAATCTCAACAATCTTTACTTCAGTAAATGGTTGTCTGTGACCTTGCTTCTTTCTTTCGTTCTTCTTTGCTTTATACTTGAACACGATAATCTTCTTATCTTTATCTTGCTTAAGTACTTCTGCAACTGCCTTGAAGCTTGCTGCTTCTTCTTTTACCTTAATACCGTTTTCGTCAGATACGAGAACAACGTTGAGCTCAACCTTTGCGCCTACTTCAGCGTCAAGTTTCTCAAGTCTTACTACGTCGCCAACAACAACTTTGTACTGCTTGTTTCCGTTATCAATAATAGCGTACATTGAAAAATAGACCTCCTGTCTAATCTCGCCGGAACTTAATTTTTTTGGGCGGTGGTGAGCCACGTCTTTATTACCCTTTCCGAGCGGTTCTTATCTATTATATATATTTTAACGCCTACTGTCAATTATTTTAACTAGTAATTTTAAGGTTTTTGCATATTTTTTTATATAAAAAGCATACTACCAGCAAAAGGAGATTGCTATGAATTATAAGAATATCGATCACGAAGTTTTAACTTCAATTTACAAAAACGCACACATTGCTCTTCAATCTATTTCTAACGTTATAGGCGAAACTGATAGCCCCGATATGAAAAAGGAACTAAACGAAGAATACGAAGGTTATGAAAAATTTATAGGCGAGCTTTCTGCCTATATGAAAAGCATTGACCTAGAGCCAAAAGATATAGGCGCTTTAAAAAAGGCATTTATGTTTACGGCAATAAAAATGAACACCCTAACAGACGACTCTAAAGGTCATATCGCAGAGCTTATGATAAAGGGCACGGTTATGGGCATTACCGAACTCATTGAAATTAAAAACGGGCACGAAAACGACTTGGGCGAAAAGACAAAATGCTTTTTAAACGAGCTACTTCGTTTAGAAGAAGACTACGAAGAGCGTCTTAAAAAGCTTTTATAAGCCTATCTATAAGCCGATTATCGCAAAAAGGATAACGAATTATAAAACGCACAACCAAAGATATTTTCTTTGGGCGTTCGCTTTTTCGTTATCCTTTTTATTTAGCCGTTATATCAAATACAACTTTTTATAATTTTCCACCTTCAAGCATTCGAGCCTTTTGCTTTTTTAATGCGCTCGTCAGCGATAGCCTTTCTTTCGTTGGCTTCAGCGATTTGCTTTTCGCGCTGTTCTTGCATTTTTGCTTGACGCGCTTTAGGGCTCATTTTTGCTTCTTCCCATTGCGCTTTTGATTCTGCCTTTGCTGCGGCAAAATTAGCTTTATCTACTTCGTGTTGTGCTTTTGCGCTTTGCTTCATATCAGCAAAAGCATTTTTAAAAAATTGCTTAATTCCCATATTTAAATTCTCCTTAAAACATTTCTTATTTATTTAATAAGCTATCAGAAAGCTCGAAAATTTGCCTTGCATATTTTTTTCTTCTTCTTTTCATTGTTGCCTTAAAAATAGGATACGTTGTAAGTGTAAGAGCAATACCAACAAGACCAATGC
>JBGUUU010000087.1:0-3090 GCA_045133775.1 Christensenellaceae bacterium | reverse complement strand
TTCGGGTGTAAATCTTTTTGTTTAATTAGGCTTGCTAGCCATATCAAATGCTTTTAAAGGAATAGATGCGAGATAGCCAAGGCTCGTAAGACTTTTACGGATGGGATAGACCTTTGTGGTCATCCCAGTCGAAAAAGGATTACAGTAAACGACGGCTAGCGAAGTATATAAACCTTTAAAAATTAGCCTTTAATACTTCTCTTTCTAGCAGCTTCAGCCTTCTTCTTACGTCTTACGGAAGGCTTTTCGTAATGTTCCTTCTTACGTAAATCGCCGATGATACCATCTCTTGAGCACTTTCTCTTAAATCTTCTGAGTGCGTTATCTAAAGACTCGTTTTCTCCAACTCTTACAGTAGACATTTTTCAACCCTCCTTTGCCCTACGGCTCATAATAATTGCTTGGTTATTATAGCAAACCATACTAGCGTATGTCAAGCATTTTAACCACCTATCAAAAACATTTTAAGCGGGATTCCACTCCATTTTTTGACCTGACAAAATGTGAATATGAAGATGCGGAACAGTTTGCCCTGCGTCATCACCTTGATTGATAACAAGTCTATAGCCTGATTTAAGCTCTAAAACTTCTGTTAGCGTAGGGATTGTTTTTAACATTCTGCCAACAAGTTCAGCATCCTTTTCGGTCATTTCAGCTAAAAATTTAAAATGAACCTTTGGAATTGCCAAAAAATGATTTTTAGCCTTTGGGGCTATATCTCTAATGATAATAAAGTCTTCGTTTTCGAACACCTTATCCACGTTAAATTCACCACTTACAAATTTACAAAATAAACAGTTTTCCATATTCTCTCCTTAAACAATCTCGCCGATAGCGCCATCTTTATATGCGTTTATAAGTTTAACCTTTACTGCGCCATCTACGTCTTTACGATTTAAATACACCTTAATATAATTCTCGGTGTAGCCAACAAGATACTCGCCTTCTACGTCTTCGGGAATAACTTCTAAAACCTTGCCCATATTTGCATTTATATAGCTATCTTTTAATTGCTTTTTAACAGCCAAGATAACGTCCATTCTCTCATCTTTAACGCTAGGCGGAAGTTCTTTAAGCTTAGCCCCAACCGTCCCTTCTCTCTTTGAATAAGGGAAGCAATGGATATCTGCAAAGCCCACCCTTTTACAAAGGTCTATGCTATCGTTAAAATCTTCTTGCGTTTCGGTAGAATAGCCCACGATAACGTCGGTTGTTATAGCGCAGTTTGGGAAGTGTTTTTTGATAAGCTCGCACTTTTCAAAATACTCTTCTCTAGTATACTTTCTATTCATCGCCTTGAGCGTTGCATTTGCACCCGATTGAAGGGATAAATGGAAATGTGGAGCAAAATTATAAAGCCCCTTGAGCGCTACCAAAAACTCTTCGGTTATAACGCCGACTTCTAACGAGCCGAGCCTTATACGGCACTTTACAACGGAAAGCCTTTCTATAAGCCCCTTAAGCCCTATATTTTGATAGTTGTAGGCAGAAAGGTTTATACCTGTAATTACTGCTTCTGCAGGGTTGAGCCTTAAAATTTCTTCTATAACCTTTTCAGGATTTCTCGACCTAGTGCGCCCCCTTAAATAAGGTATGATGCAGTAACTACAAAAGTTATTACAGCCGTCTTGCACCTTAATATGCGCCCTTGTTTTATCAGGATTTTCTGGAAGATACTTTTCATAATAATCCTTTTCTTCCCAAATAATAAGCCCTTCTTTTTCAAGTTCGTCTATTATTTTATCTTTAGAATTTGTGCCTGTAACGAGCGTTACGCCTTCCTTCTTTAAAAAATCATCCGGGGATTTTTGCGACGCGCAACCTGTCACTATAATTTTAGCCCCACTATTAAATTTACGAGCCCTTGCTATTGCCTGACGAGATTTCTTTTCCGCTTCGCCTGTAACAGCGCACGTATTGATTATGTAAAGGTCTGCAAAGCCAAGCTTATCACTTACTTCATAACCTAATTCCTTAAGCCCAGTCATAAGCGACGCGCTTTCACAAGAGTTGACCTTGCAACCCAAAGTAAATACTACGGCTTTCATACTTTTCTCATTGCGATAGCAACCCACTCGCCCTTGTTTACTCTGTTTTCTAACGTAAAGCCAAGTGAAGAATATCTATCTATAACTTCGTTTTCACGCGATTTGATAATACCACTCATAACCATAACGCCGTTTGGAGCAACGTTTCCAGTAATGGTATTCGAAAGTATCAATAACACGTCTGCAGTAATATTTGCAAGCACTAATTCGCCAACGACGCTCTTATCGTCTAAAAGGTTATTAAGGGCAACTTCACACCTATCTGCAACCCCGTTTAACTCGCAGTTGTGCTGCGCAGACTTTACTGCAACGTAATCGATATCAGTCATAACAACCTTTTTAGCGCCGAGCTTTGCAGCGGCAATACCAAGTATACCACTACCCGTGCCCACGTCGATAACGGTGTTAGCGTCTTTAATATAATTTTGCATTATTTCAATAACCATAGAAGTCGTTTCATGCTCACCTGTTCCAAAAGCCATATTGCTATCGATAAGCACTTCAACTTGGTCTTCTTTTACGGCATGCTCTATCCAAGCAGGACAAACGACAACCTTGCCAAGCTCGATAGGGCGATAATGCTTTCTCCAAATTTCAATCCAATCGTCGCCGTCTACTACGCGCTTAACTATTTCTAAGCTACCGGTTTCAGTAAAACCTTTGCAACTCTCTTTTAAAGCGGCAAGGTCGTTTTCTATTTGAACAAGCGTTTGCTCTGCAATATCTAACGCAACGTATGCCTTAACTAAAGTAACGGTAGAATTAAGTTCTTTTAAAACGTCGTCGCTCAAATAATCCCAAGTAGACTTCCTGTCGTTTATAAGTTCTACAACGTCTTTAACGTCGCTAATCGCCACGCCGTAAGACGTGTATTGCCACATAATATCTGCAACAAGCTCTTGCGCTTCGGTTGTAGTAGAAATTGTAAATTCAGTAAATTTCATATTCTCACCTGTGTTTTTAATAAAACAATTTTAACATAAATATTTACATATAGCAATTAAAAAACGCGGAGCGACGTTAATTTTCGCTCCGCGTATAT
>JBGUUU010000086.1:0-21847 GCA_045133775.1 Christensenellaceae bacterium | reverse complement strand
TCTGGTTCATACGTTGTTGCAAAGGATATCGCAAAGGCAATTTATGGCGTAAAAGCACCTAAATTCCAACCTTATGGCTGGCTTTCTATTGCAGGTCTTGGCGATATGCACTCTTCAACAGGTAACAATATTACCCCAGGAAAGGTGCTTGAAGTTTACGAGCCTGATATGATTAGATGGCTCTTTGCAAAGTATGCGCCAACCGATGGTTTTGCTTTTAACTTTGACGATACGATTATCCGTCACTATAGCGAGTTTGACAAAGGTTTAGAAGCTGTAAAAGCTGGTCAAGCAGATGAATATAACACTTCGGTTTACAACCTTTCTATGCTTAACGGCGTAGACGTAAAGGCTAAAGTTCCTTTTGGCGTGTTAGCATCTGTTGCGACTATCGTTGACTTTAATCCAGAAGCTGTTAGAGATATTCTTGCTAAAATCGGCGTAGAGTTTGATACTCGTGATGAAGAAAGACTTTTAAGGGTTAAAAACTGGATTACAAAGCATCAACCTTCTAAAATGTATAAGCTTTTAGCAGAGAGAAACGATGCTTACTATGCTGAACTTTCTGATGAAGAGAAGGGCGCAATTAAGGGTTTATACGATTACCTTGTAACTAACGATAACTTTACAGAACAAGAAATTCAACAATACCTTTACACGCTTATCAATAAGCCAGAGCTTACCAAAAAAGAAAATACTGTTCGTCAACAAAGATTTTTCGCAGTATTCTATAACGTTCTTTTTGGCACGGACAAAGGCCCAAGACTTTACCTTTTCTTATCTGCAATCGATAAGTCAAAGTATCTTGATTTGTTAGCGTTTTAATTAAAAATATTTTATTAAACGGCGAAAATTTTCGCCGTTTTTTTATGCTTTAAATTTACAAAAAAAATTTGTAAATTTATCTTTATAACTTGAAAAAATACTATATATATGTTATACTTATATTATTAGTATACAAAATGGAGGAGTTTTGATGTCTAACAATACTTACAATTCAGACGTAATCAGAATACTCGAAGGCCTTGAGGCGGTAAGAGTAAGACCTGGTATGTATATCGGTTCTACAGGACCTAGGGGCTTGCATCATATTTTATGGGAAATCGTTGATAACGCTATCGATGAAGCTGCAAACGGTTATGCAGATAAAATCGAAGTAGTTTTGCATAAAGATGGTAGTGTATCCGTTGAGGATAACGGTAGAGGTATTCCTATCGATATGCACAAAGAGGCAGGGGTTTCTGCACTTCAAGTAGTATTTACACAGCTCCATGCTGGCGGTAAATTCGATAATAAAAACTATAGCTTTTCGGGTGGTCTTCACGGTGTAGGTGCTGCAGTTACAAACGCTCTTTCAGAGTGGCTTAAGGTTGAAGTGTATAAGGGCACTATATATCAAATGGAATTCCATAGCTACTATAACGAAGAGAAGAAAAAGATAATGTCAGGCGAGCCTGTAGGCCCAATGAAGAATACTAGAAAGAAAACTGACAAGCAGGGTACTTACGTTCGCTTTAAGCCAGACGCAAGAGTTTTTGAAACTGTTAATTTTTCTCAAGACACTATTGCAAAGCGTCTTCGCGAACTTGCGTTTTTAAATAGGGGCTTAACAATTAAGTTTACAGACCTTAGAGATGACGAAAAGTTTTACAGTAAAACATACAAATACGACGGTGGCTTAATAGACTACGTTTTATATCTTGACGAAGGTAAAAACAAGCTCTACGATTTGCCTATCTATGCAAAGGCAGAAAAAGACGGTATTGCAGTAGAGTTTGCTATTCAACATACAGACGGTTATACCGAAAGCATTTTCTCTTTCGTTAACAACATTCCAACTCCAGAAGGTGGAACTCACGAAGTTGGCTTTAAGTCTGCAGTTACTAGAATTTTAAACGATTTTGCTAAGTCTAACAATTTAGTTAAAGATAAAGACGTTGCCCTTCAAGGTGAAGACTTTAGAGAAGGTATGACGGCAATCGTTTCCGTTAAAATGAAAAACGTTGAGTTTGACGGACAAACTAAAACAAAACTTGGTAATCCAGAAGCTAAAAGCGCAGTAGAAAGCGCAACTATCGAAGAACTTGACAGACTTATCAAAAATAAGAAAAACAAGCAAATTTTCGAAGCTATGATTAAAAAAGCGCTCGGCGCTGCAAAGGCTAGAAACGCCGCTCGTCACGCAAAAGAAATTGCAAGAGCCAAAAGTGGAGCAGATTCTGCAAAGCTTATCGGTAAGCTTGCCGCTTGTTCAAGCAGAAAGGCAGAGCTTAACGAAGTGTTTATAGTTGAAGGAGATTCTGCAGGCGGTAGCGCAAAACAAGGTCGTGACCGTCAACACCAAGCAATTTTGCCACTCAGGGGTAAGCCACTTAACGTTGAAAAGAAAAAGCTTGAAGACGTTTTAAATAACGACGAGTTTAGAATGATAATAACTGCAATCGGCACGGGTATTGGTAACGATTTCAATATCAATAACTTAAATTACAACAAGGTTATTATACTTTCAGATGCCGACCAAGACGGCGCACACATAAGAGCAATTCTCTTGACGTTCTTCTTCCGTTATATGAAACAGCTTGTTCAAGAAGGACACGTTTATATTGGTATGCCGCCGCTTTATAAGGTTTATAAAAAAGACGTTACCGTTTATGCTTATGATGATAGCGAACTTCAAAAGGCTATAGAGCAGGTTGGTAGGGGCTATCAAATACAGCGCTACAAAGGGCTTGGAGAGATGAACCCTGAGCAACTTTGGGATACTACTATGGACCCTAAGAAGAGAATGCTTATGCAAGTTACCATAGAAGACGCTGCAGCTGCTGAAAAGCTTATTACAACCCTTATGGGCGACGACTTAGAAGGTAGAAAGGTTTACATTGCAGAGCATGCAGATTTCAATAAGGAAGATTCCTTTATGGATAGAGTAAAGGCAAAGGAGGAGTAAGAGATGGAAGAAATTAAAGATGCAATAATATCAAGCCCGTTAGAGGAAGTTCTTCATAACTCTATGATTCCTTATGCGGAATACGTTATTTTAGATAGAGCCCTTCCAAGAGTAGAAGACGGTTTAAAGCCTGTTCAAAGAAGAATTTTATATTCTATGTATGACCTTGGAATTACCCCAGACAAAGGATATAAAAAGAGTGCGAGAGTAGTTGGTGACTGTCTTGCTAAATACCATCCACACGGCGATACGTCAGTATACGACGCAATGGTTCGTCTTGCACAGCCTTACAATATGAGAAACACTCTTGTTGACGGCCACGGTAACTTCGGTTCTATCGACGGCGACAGCGCCGCAGCAATGAGATATACCGAAGTTAAGCTTCAGCCACTTGCTTTAGAGCTCGTATCTGACCTTGATAAGGATACCGTTGATTGGCAACTTAACTTTGACGACTCTACTAAAGAGCCTGAAACTTTGCCAGGTAGATTTCCTAACCTTTTGGTAAACGGCGCAACGGGTATTGCAGTTGGTCTTGCAACAAACATACCAACTCATAATTTAGCCGAAGTTATAGACGGAGCAGTTGCATATCTTGAAAATCCTAAGATTACCTTAGATGAAATGATGAAAATCATCAAAGGACCGGATTTTCCAACAGGTGGCTACGTCATAGCAGGTAACGACCTTAAAACGGCTTACGAAACAGGTAAGGGTAAGGTTCAAATTAGAGCTAGAATCAAGCTTGAAAACGCTGAAAACGGCAAAAAGAATCTCGTTATAAGCGAAATTCCTTATCAAGTAAACAAAGCGCAACTCCTTTCTAAAATTGCAACCCTTCAAGAAGTTAATAAAGATATTTTGGGTGGAATTGCAGATATAGCCGACGAATCGGATAGATCGGGTATGAGAGCTGTTATAAAGCTTAAAAAAGACGTAAATCCAAAACCTATTTTAGATTTTCTTTTCAAAAATACCCAACTTCAGGTTTCCTACGGTATCAACATGGTTGCAATTGCCGACGGTAAGCCAAAGCTTATGGGGCTTTTGGAAATTTTAAAATACTACGTTGATTATCAAATTAGCGTAATACTTAGAAGAACAAAATTCGACCTTGCTAAAAACAGAGAAAGAGCGCACGTTTTAGAAGGTCTTATTATAGCAGTAACAAATATTGATGAAGTTATAAAGATTATCAAGACTTCGCCAGATACTCCAACTGCAAAACAAAATCTTCGCAAGAGATTTGATATAAGTGAAAGACAAGCTCAAGCAATACTCGATTTAAAACTTGCAAGAATTACAAAGCTTGAAGTTAATAATCTTAAAGATGAGCTTGACGCTCTTAAAAAGCTCATTGATGAGTTGCAGTCTATAGTTGATAGCAAGAGAAAGCAAAAAGACGTTGTTAAAAAAGAAATTCTCGTTATCAAGAAGAAATACAAAGACGACAGAAGATCGATTATCGTATCGTCTGCCGAAGAGATTTCTATGGGTAACGTTCAAGAAAAATACGTTGAAGATTTCGTTGTTGGCGTAAACGGTAACGACCTTGTAAGAAAGGTTAAAGCTACAACTTACAAAAAGTATGCAAACAACAAAACTCCTGCAAAGGGTGAGTTGTTTAAGTTTAAAGTAGAAACGACTAACGAACATTTAGTTTATGCATTTACAAATAAAGGTAATTGTCATAAGATTGACCTTGAGCTTATACCAGAAGGTAGTGGTGGTCAAAGTGGTGGCGTTAAGTTTAATCAAGTTGTAAAAGCTGTCGAAAGCGGCGAAAAACCTGTAGCATTTTTCGCTGTAAAAGACGAAGAAATGCCAGAAGGAAAGCTCTTATTCTATACTGCAAGTGGTATGGTAAGATTGTCGCCTTGGAGCGAATTTAAGGTTGCGAAAGCATCATTCCAAGCAATTAAACTTAAAGAAAAAGACGAAGTTATCGGCGTTGAGCTTGAAAAAGCAGGTAGCGAATTCTTCTTTGCAACCGAATACGGTATGTGCGTTCATTGTCACGATACTTTCCCAGAATACGGAAGAGTATCTGGTGGTGTAAAGGGCGTAGACGTTGCTGACGGCGACAAGCTTATAACGGCAATGCAAATTGACGAAAATAAAGAATACGACGTTATCGTAGCAACGTCATTTGGAACGTTTAAAAAGGTGCTTTTAGGCACTTTAGGCAAACTTCCAAGAGCAAGAAAAGGTATAAAAATTGCAGACCTTGGCAGAGAAGGAAAGGAGAAAGTTCTCCTTGCAGAAGCCGTTGCGGACGATAGCGAAATTTATCTTGCAATAGAAGATGAAGAAGGTAATATGTATCACTCTGTAAGTGGAGAAGTTCCACTTGAAAGCCGTATGGGCAAAGGAAAAATGTTGCCTAGCGTTGGCATTATTAAGTCAAAAGGGGTATATTCCTTTCGTCTCAAGGGGCAAAAGTAAGTCTAGTGAAGAAAACTTAATATCTAGGACGGAAGAGCCCCAAAAAAACAACGAGAAGGAGCCTTCCTTCTTAGATGAAGAAGTTACTTCTTTGCAAGAACAATCTTGTGATGAAGTTGAGCTGTTACAAACAAAAGAAGACGAAAATGAAGTTGTGTCTGGAGAAATGATGGAAAAAACTAGAACGGATATTTTGATTGAGAAATCCAAAATTAATTATAACGCAGTATTGAAAATAATAGGAGATATGTATGATAGGATCTTTTCTAAAGACCCGTCGTTTGGCTATGCAAGAAAAGACCTTTTTGCCGATTACGACTCATATCTCCAAGCAATCTTAATTAAGCTTTGTTCTATAAAGGGCGATTTTTCTAAAGATGCAATGACCTTCGTTGAAAACGTTGCAGATTATGGCAAGTTGGTTGAAGGAACGGATTTTGTTCTATTTGCAGATTGCGCTAAAGAAATGAGAGAAGTAATTTGTCAAAAGGCAGAAGAGAGATTAAAAGAAGTTCCGGTTTGCTTTAAGCTTTCAGGCGCAATAGATAGCGCAAGGGGGCTTGGCGTTACAAAGACGATGCTTGATGCAACCGTAAAAATTGCTTTTAATCTTAAATTTATCGACCCTTTAGCAGATTTGAAAGATAATTCAGACGTTGTAAGCTCGCTTAAGGCAATCTACGTGTTTGCAAAGGCTAACGGAGTAAATTTAAAGTAATAGGAGACCAATATGAGAGTTGTTGTAGTTGGATGCGGAAAAATAGGACATGCAATCATAGGCAGTCTTTTAAAAGAGCGTCACGATGTTTTATGTATAGATAGCGATCCTGTGGTTATTAGCGAAATAACGAACAGTTACGACGTAATGGCTATTTGCGGAAACGGGATTTCACACGGCGTTTTAAAAGAAGCAGGAATTGAAAAAACTGAGCTTTTCATAGCTGTAACAGGCTCTGACGAGTTTAATATGCTCAGTTGTTTAGCGGCTAAAAAGTTAGGTGCTAAGCATACGGTTGCAAGAATAAGAAATTCTGAATATAACACCGAGAGCATGGGCTTTATAAAAGATAGCTTAAATCTTTCTATGGCGATAAATCCAGAAAAGCTTACGGCAGAAGCTCTTTATAACCTTTTAAAACTTCCATCAGCGATAAAGATTGATACGTTTACAAGTAGAAAATTCGAAATTGTTGAGCTTATCGTAAAGAAAGGCTCTAAAATTGCCCAAATGTCGCTTATGGAAATGAGAAAGAAATTCTCTGGTAAATTCCTTATCGCAGTTATTGAAAGGGGCGACGACGTGTTTATTCCAAACGGAACTATGACCGTTTGCGAAGGTGATAAGATTTGTGTAGTTTGCGCAATTTCAGATACTCACAAGGTTCTTACAGAGCTTGGCTTTGTTCAAAAAGAATCTAAAGACGTAATTATATTAGGCGGTAGCAAAATTGCTCATTATCTCACGGAAATGTTAGTTGAAGGGCATACGTCCGTTAAGATAATAGAACAAAACAAAGAGAGATGCGAACAGCTTTGCGAAACGTTGCCAAGTAGCGTAGACGTGGTTTGTGGCGATGGTATGTCGCAAGAAATTCTTTTAGAAGAAGGAATAATGACTACCGACGCTTTAGTAACTCTTACTGGTAGCGACGAATCGAATATATTAATATCTTTCTATGCAATGAGCCATAACGTTCCTAAGGTTATATCAAAGGTAAACAAGAGCGAATTGTCCCTTATTTCTGAAAAACTTGGGCTTGACTGCATCATTTCTGCAAAGAACATAATTGCAGATATTTTGGTTAGATACGCTAGAGCATTAAACGCTACGGTTGGTAGCAAGGTTGAGTCGTTATATAGTTTATTAGACGGCGAAGCCGAAGCGTTAGAATTTACTGTAATGCCAGATTTTGAATACGCTCAAATTCCACTTAAAAAGATGGAGCTTAAAAAAGACGTTTTAATTGCAGGTATTATTAGGGGTAAACAGGCGTTTATTCCTGGTGGTGACGATACTATCAACGTAAACGATAAGGTAATAGTTGTATCAAAGGGAAAATCTCTCTATTCGCTTACTGAAATAATTGAAGGAAGATAAATTCTTATTATGAATTACAAGATGATATTTTATACGGTAGGTAAGGTAGTTCTTATTGAAGCTGTGCTACTTTTATTGCCTTTCGTTACTGCGCTTGTATACGCAGAGTGGTGGATAGCAACAAGCTTTGCGATAACTGTAGCAATTGCTCTTGCAGTATATTTGTTATCAAGGCTTTGCTTTACTCCTAAAAATACAATGATATTTTCCAAAGAAGGTTTAATTATCGTTTCGCTTGCTTGGGTTACGATGTCTTTAATTGGATGCTTGCCTTTTGTAATTAGTGGCGAAATTCCTTCTTTTGAAGACGCTCTTTTTGAAACTGTAAGTGGTTTTACAACTACTGGTGCATCAGTCCTTTCTAACGTTGAGGCACTTAGCCATGGCAGTTTATTCTGGCGTAGCTTTACACATTGGATAGGTGGTATGGGTGTTCTCGTATTCGTTATGGCTGTAACAAGTAAAAATAACGATAGGTCAATACACATTTTAAGAGCAGAAATGCCAGGACCTACAGTAGATAAGATAGTGCCAAGAGCTAAAGATACTGCTAAAATACTCTATTTAATTTACATTGCATTAACGCTTGTTCTCACCGTATTGCTTTTGTGTGGAGATATGAACTTGTTTGAAAGTTTGTTGCACGCGTTTGGAACTGCGGGAACTGGCGGTTTTGGCATAAAAAATACAAGTCTTGCTGGGTATAGCGCGTATAGCCAATGGGTAATTGCTATATTTATGCTTATATTTGGCATAAACTTTAACCTTTTCTATTTAATTTTACTTGGAAAAATAAAGGATATTTTTAAAAGCGAAGAGCTTTGGGTATACTTATCAATTGTTCTTATTTCAATTGCTGTTGTAGCAATAAATATTTTAAATACGTGTAGTAGTTTTGGCGAAGCTTTAAGATTATCTTCATTTCAAGTTTCTTCAATTATTTCTACTACAGGATACTCAACGGCAAACTTTGATATGTGGCCAACTCTTTCAAAAAGTATATTGTTTATACTTATGTTTATTGGTGGTTGCGCAGGTTCAACGGCAGGTGGCTTTAAGGTTTCAAGAGTAGTGCTTTTGGGTAAAAGTGTAGGTCGAGAGTTTAAACGTGTGCTCCATCCAAGAATGACAAGTGTTATAAAATCAAATGGAAAACGTGTTGATGAAGAAACAGTAAGGGGCGTAATGAGTTATTTGACAGTTTACGTTTCTTGTCTTATATTTATATTTTTACTTATTTCTTTCGAGCCGTTTAGCATAGAAACAAACCTAACCGCGGTAGCTGCGTGTTTTAACAATATAGGTCCGGGACTTGCTAGCGTAGGTCCTGCGTTAAATTACGGTGCATATACTGTGTTTAGCAAAGTCGTTTTAACGTTTGCTATGCTACTTGGTAGATTAGAAATTTATCCAATTTTATTAACTTTATTACCAAGAACTTGGTTAAGGAAATAAATATGAAAAGCTTTGATATTAAAACTAAAATTAGCTTTGGTGAAAATGCTTTAGCAAGGCTTAAAGAAATTAAGACTGATAAAGTATTTATCGTTACAGACCCTTTCGTTGTGTCTAGTGGGCTTATAGAGCATATTCAGCGACCTTTAGAGTTTACTAATGCAAAGATAACTTTATTTAGCGACGTTGTGCCTGATCCCCCTATCGATAAGGTTATAAAGGGTGTAAACTCTATTTTAGAGTGCAAGGCAGATTATCTTTTAGCCGTAGGTGGCGGGTCTGCTTTAGATACTGCAAAGGCTATACGTAAGTTTGCAAACGGCATAGACGGTGGTTATATGCCAAAGCTTATATGTATACCTACAACGTCAGGAACGGGTAGTGAAGTTACGTCCTTTGCAGTTATTTCTGATGGGGAAAAGGGCAAATATCCACTTTCTTCTGAAGATATGCTCCCAGATGAAGCTATTTTGGATGAAATTTTAGTAAAGAGCGTTCCGGCAACGGTTACTGCCGATACTGGTATGGACGTAATGACACACGCTATTGAAGCTTACGTTAGTATAAATAACAACGAGTTTTCAGGCGCGCTCGCTGAAAAAGCCGTAGAGATTTGCGGTCAGTTTTTGGTTAGGTCGTATGCTGATTGTAACGACACGCATGCTAGAAGAAAGGTGCATATTGCATCTTGTCTTGCAGGTCTTGCTTTTAACTCTGCGTCGCTTGGTTTAAATCACGGTATGGCGCATCAATTAGGGGCTAGATTTCATATACCGCACGGTAGGGCAAATGCTATTTTGTTACCGTATATAATTGAGTATAATAGCGATATTAGGTCTTCTTCTAGAAGTCAAAAGGAATATCGTTCTTGTGTTAAAAAATACTGTAATATTGCAAGAATTTTAGGTGTTAGCAACTTAAACGAAGTTACTACCGTAAGAGCAATAGTAAGTTATTTGCAATTTATGATGCAAGAGATGAATATGCCACTTAAAGTATCGCAAATAATGGGTATAGATGAAAAAGATTATTTGAGCGCTATTGATGAAATGGCAGAAGCAGCTTTAAAAGATGCTTGCACTGCTACAAATCCAAGAGTGCCTACAAAAGAAGAAGTTATAGAGCTTTATAAAAAGATATGGTAAAAGATAATTTAAAAGAGATTGTAAAAAACGCAGAGTATTTTTTGCTTGATATGGACGGAACGCTTTACGTTGGTGACGGGCTTATCGGCGAAATGGATAAAACTCTCGATTTTTTGCGAGCTAACGGAAAGAAAATAATATATCTTACAAACAATTCTTCAAAAAGTAAGCAAAAGTATGAAGAAAAGCTGCAAAAAATAGGCTTGTTTAACGAAAAGGATAGGGTATATACTTCTGGTATTGCAACAGCTGAATATTTAAATGCAAAATTTGCAGGCAAAAAAGTATATTTAATGGGCACGGAAGCTCTTAAAAAAGAGTTTGAAGAAAGGGGAGTAAATCTCGTTGATGACCAAACGCCAGACGTTTGCGTGCTTGCATACGATACAGAGCTTACCTATGATAAACTTTGTAAATTTGTAACCTATTTAAAAAGGGGAGCATATTATATAGCAACTCATCCAGACGTAAACTGTCCGCATCCAGAAGTTTTTATTCCAGATGCAGGGGCGTTTATAAAGCTTATTGAAGCATCTACGGGTAAATTACCTGCAGAAATTATCGGCAAGCCTTTTAGTGGAATGGGGCAAAATTTGATGCGTTCTTTAGGTCTTTCTAGCGATAAATTTATTATGGTTGGAGATAGGCTTCATACGGATATTGCCTTTGGTAATAACTGTGATTTTGCAACCATATTAGTTTTAAGTGGAGAATCTACCGTTGCAGATATAGGAAAAACAGAAGGAAAGCCAGATTTTATTTTAAATAGCTTGAATGATATAGTTGATTACGTATAAGCGATAAATGCTATCAGCATTGCGCTAAATAGGTGGAAATATATGAAAATAGTTTCAACAAACGAAATTTATAATAAATATTCTACTGAAAGTGATTTTTTAAGAGAAGATGAAAGATATTGGTCGCAAATAGAAAAAATCGCTTTAGACATAAAAAATAAAAGTCAAACTCATCCAATTTTACTTCTTTCAGGTCCGTCTGGGTCTGGTAAGACTACTACTGCGCAAAGAATAGAAAGTATTTTAGAGAATTATGGTGTAGAAACGCATACTATTTCTCTAGACTGCTATTTTTCCACCTTGCCTAGAGAATTGATAGGTAAGGTTGATTTAGAATCGCCTGAAAGGCTTGATAGCGAACTTTTAGCAGACCATATTGACAAGCTTTTAAAGTGTCAAGAAATTGAACTTCCAGAATTTGATTTTGTAAACACAAGGCAGTTAAAGTCTGGTATAAAGATTAGGCGTAAACCTAACGAAATTATTGTTTTTGAAGGTATTCACGCTTTAAATCCTGAGGCTACGCCAGTTTTAGAAGGCGAATCGAAAATGTATATAAGCGTAAGGTCTAGGGTAGAATATGGCGACGGCAAGCTTTTACACCCTAGATATATAAGACTTTTAAGGCGTATGAGTAGAGATATGCGCTTTAGGGGTAGAGAGCCTATTGAAACGCTCGGTTATTTTAAAAGCGTTGAAGATGGCGTTGACAAGTTTGTCAGTCCTTACAAAATTTATGCAGACTACTCAATTGATACTTTCATTGAGTATGAGCCACTCGTTTATCGCGACGAGATGCTTGCAAAACTGCTTGCAACTAGGGGTTTAGCAAAAGGTGAAGAAGAAAGGGTGTTAGAGCTTTTAATAGAATTTTTACAGTCTTACAATGGTAAAAACTCTAATTTAGTGCCAGAAAAATCATTGATTCGTGAGTTTATAGGCGAAAAATAATACTTATGAATTCATGCGCAAAGGAGGCAATATGAAAATAAAATTACTTAAAGTTTTAGTTTTATGTTTGTTGGCATGCACTATGCTTTTTGCCGTGTCTTGCAGTTCTAGTGGATCTAGCAATGCGACGTCTTCTAGCGAAAGCGTTGAGCACGTATGCGATTTTAGTACTTTAAAAGAAGATGGGGCTAGCCATTGGTACGAGTGTGCTTGTGGCAAAATTGACGGTGAAAAAACTCCACACGATTTTTCAACAGGGTGGAGATATAATAACGAAAAGCACTATCACGAATGTTCTTGTGGTGCAAAAATAGATTATCAAGCTCACGAATGGACGGAAGAAAGCATAAATTCAAGTGTAAAAGAGTGTTCAATTTGTGGTTTTATTCTTAGCGAATACAAAGGTTTAGAATTTAATACCCTTGAAGCAACGGGCTTTAACGTATACGGAAAAGTTGCTAATAGTGTTACGGAATTTTCTTTTGTAAACGAAATAAAAATAAATGGTGATGCAAGTTACGTTGTTTCTGGTGACGTATACGGTTCGCAAACGTTTTTAACTAAAATAGTACCTTTAGGCATAGGCGATAACGTGTTTTACGTTTTTGCTATGGTTAATAACGAAGTTGTAGAAACGTATACTATTACAATTCGTCGTAGACCAATATACACCGTTTGGTTTAATACAAATGGTGGCTCGTGGGTAGAAAGTCAACAAATAGAAGAAGATAGTTTGGCAAATGAGCCTACGTCATCAAGAGCAGGTTATGATTTTGCTGGTTGGGATTATGATTTTGCATGCCCAATAACAAATAACACGACTATAAATGCAAGTTGGTCAGCGCACACGAATACTAAGTATACCGTTGAATATTATCTTCAAAATTTAGAAGACGATAATTATACCTTAGACCATACCGACGAGTTAGAAGGTGCAACCGACACAACTGCAACTGCTGAAATTAAGACTTTTGAGCATTTTACTTATAATGAAGAAAAGAGTACAATAAAATGTAATATTAATGGCGACGGCAGTAGTGTGTTAAGGGTGTATTATACAAGGAATAAATATACCTTGTCTATAAATAATTCATCAGCAGGTGTTTTAACTAATGCAGGCTCTTATTCGTATGGCACAAGTGAATTTGATACGACTGTTTCTCTATTTTTGGGGTATGAATTTGAAGGGTGGTATAGTGGTAATGTGTTGCTTTCTACCGATTTAACTTATACCTTTACAGCAGATAAAGACGTTGTTGCAAAATTTGCAGTAAAAGAAGAAATGTCTTATTTCAGTTTTAATTCAACTGAAACAGATTGTGAGATAACAAGATTAAAAGAAAGTTCCGCAACAGAAGTTGTTGTGCCAGACTGTGTAACGGCAATAGGTGAAATGGCGTTTAGATATTGCGAAAATTTAACAAACATAGTAATACCTAATAGTGTAACAAGTATAGGTTATGCAGCGTTCCAATATTGCAAAAGCTTAGAAAGTATAGAAATACCAGATAGTGTAACAAGTATGGGTTCTTATGTGTTTTATTCATGTACAAGCTTAAAAAGCGTAGAAATGGGTGGCAGTATAACAAGAATTGGTTCTGAGGCTTTCTACGATTGTGGTAGTTTGACAAGTGTAGTAATACCAGATAGTGTAATAAATATAGGTGATCATGCTTTCCAAAATTGTACTTCTTTATCTAGTGTGGTAATAGGAGATAACGTTATAAGTATTGGGGTATGGGCATTCTTTAATTGTACAAGCTTGACAAGTGTAGTAATGGGAGATAGAGTAACAAGTATAGATGCAGAAGTGTTCGGCAATTGCGCTAACCTACAATATTATGAATATGGTAACTGTAAATATTTGGGAACTATAAATAACCCATACTATGCGTTAATGGAGGTAATAGATAAAGACGGCACATCTTGTACAATACATAACGATACTGTAATTATTGCAAGTAATGCTTTTAAGGGGTGTTCTTATATAGAAGAAATGACCGTACCAAATGGCGTAACGAATATAGGTGATTATGCATTCTCTTGGTGTTCAAGCTTGACAAGTATTACGATTCCGGACAGTGTAATAAGTATCGGGGAAAGAGCGTTTCAGTATAGCACAAGTTTGACAAGTGTAAAAATACCAGATAGTGTAACAAATATGGGGGATGGTATATTCTCTAATTGTTCAGGTTTAATAAACGTGGTAATAGGAGATGGCGTTACAAGTGTAGGAGAGAGAACTTTCTATGATTGTGTAAGTTTAACAAGCGTAGTAATAGGGCGTAGTGTAACGAGTATAGATGAATACGCGTTTTATCTTTGCACAGGATTGACAAGTGTTGTAATGCCAAATAGTGTAACAAGTATAGGTAAAGATGCATTCAATTGGTGTACCAGCTTAAAAAGTATAAAATATAGAGGAACCGAAGCTGAGTGGTTGGCTATTAGTAAATATAAAAATTGGGATGTTTATTTTGAATCTGGCTCCTATGAAAAAATAAATTATACTATAATATATAATTATCAAGATGAATAAAATTTAACTAATTAAGGCAAACAAAATAAGATACGGCGAGTGGAAAATTTTCCACTCGCCGTATCTTTTTATTGAGAAATCAGTCTAATTCGTCATAGTCGTCACTTTGTTCGTGCTTTTTGGTTACTTCGGTAACCTTTTCTTTTATGCAATTTTGTCCGTCTTTTACAAGCTTTCTCGCTTTATAAGAATTTGCTATAATTAGCGCGCCACCTACCATTCCTAAGAAAAGACCAAAAGCAAAATTTTTATCCATGATTCCTCCTTTTCTTCCCAATTTTATTATGTGAAAAAGTTAAAAAACTATGTAATATTGTCTAAATTTGTCGTAAGTTTTCTCAAAACAGTTGTAAACGTCGCAAAATAATGATATAATCAAAGCGAAATTAACTATAATATATTATAGTAAGGAGAATGCTGTGGGTAGAATAATTGCATTTGATATAGGAGATAAAAGAGTAGGGGTTGCAATTTCTGACCCGTTTGGAGAAATGGCTCTTCCTGTAGAAACTTATTGGCGTAAAGGTTTTGAAAAAGATATAGATTATCTTGTAAAACTTGCCAAAGATAAGTTTGCAGAAGTTATAGTTTGTGGGCTTCCCGTAAACTTTGATGGTAGTAGAAGTGAGCAAACGGATAAAACTGAAGAGTTTATAGCAAAACTTAAAGAAAAAACAGATATTAAAGTAGTAACTCAAGATGAAAGATTTTCAACAAAGCAAGCGAGAAATCTTTTGCTAGAAGCAGATATGCGTAGAGAAAAACGTAAAGACGTTATAGATAAAATTGCAGCATCTTATATATTAGAAGATTATTTAAGAAAGATTAAACTTCAAGGAGATAAAAAATAATGAGCGAAAAATATCAAGAGAATATGCAAACTGAAGAGCTTACCGACGTTGTTGAGCTTACAGGCGAACAAGGCGACGTTTTAAGATTTTATCATATTGGAACTATCGAGTATAAAAACGATTGGTTTTGCTTTTTCCAACCAGCCGAGCCAATAGAAGGAACAGACCCTGATGAGCTCGTTATTTTCAAGATTGGCGCAGAAGGCGAAAAAGAAGTTCTTGTTCCTGTTGATGATGAAGAACTTTTAGATGAAGTTTACGCAGAGTTTATGCGTGAGCTTGAAGATGATGAAGAAGTTTATGGCGACGGCGCAGGTTGCTCTGGCGATTGTTCAGCTTGTAGTGGTTGTTCGTTTGAAGAAGACGAAGATTTAGAAGACGAAGAATAAAACTCTATATAAACAAAAAATAACCCACCTTAAAAACTGATTGTCAGTTTTTAAGGTGGGTTTTGCATTTAAGGCAAAAATTTTTATAAGTCGTCTACGTCTTGAACAGGCTCTTCGTATTCACCTGCAATATAACTGCCTGTGTAACTTCCAAGCGGGTCAAATTTAGACTTTAACTTTTGTGTAATTGCTTTCTTTTGTTTATTAACTTGTTTCTTTTTCATTAGCAATCACTCTTAGAACAATTTTTCTTTGCCTTAGAAGTGCAAGACTTAGTCTTGTTTTGAGACTTAGTTGAAGTTTTCTTATTATTTGTTTCAGTATTTCTCATTTTTAAATATCGGCTAACCTTTTATTGTTAGCTTTTTACCTCCTTCGCTATTATTGTGTTTCATAAAAGCAAAATAATACACGTGTCGACAAAAAATTAATCTTCTTTTCTAGCGATTATTTCCAACGTTTCGCCATCTAAAAGGTAAGACGAAGTCTTTTCTTTTGTTACAAGTCCTACGTACCAATAGTCGTGACCATCGTTGTTTATAAGCCTAATTCTAAGTTCTGCATTTTTTAACTTGTTTGAAAACGATTCTTCTTTTTTAAGCTTTTTTAAAACTTCGCCATAGCTTTTAGTCGATTTGTTTTTTACACTTTTTAAAGTTATAGTCTGACTTTTGCCATTGATAGTAAGTGTAACGTCAAGTGTTTTCGGTAGGCTGTCAACTGTAACCGAACAGTTTAAAAGGGTAGGAATTTGTTTGAAATCAAAGTTTTTTGCATAGGATTTTCCGTTTATACTAAAGCTAAGCGAGCAGTTTTCAAAATTGCAAGAAGGGTTGTTGTTATTTAGTTTAAATATAAGCGTTTTTTCCGTTTTACCCTTTACGCCGTCGTTAGATAACGGTGTTTCGATAATTTCTGCATATGCTGTTAAAGTATATTCTTGGCACTCATACTTTAAAACGTCGTTTCTAAGCTGTGAAATTTGGTCGTCGTATTTGCTACGCTCTTTGCAACTAAAAGTGAACAAGGTGGTAACAATTAGCAATAATAAAATTAAAAGTTTTTTCAAAAGTCTATCTCCTAATAGATTTTATGCTCAAGCTCGCTAATAATGAACGTTTTTTATAAAAAACGTTGATTTTTAAACTCTTTTGTGTTAAAATGTTATTTGAGGTATTTTATGAAAAAAACTATTATAAAAACTGCGCTTTTTACAGCTCTATCACTTATATTCGCATTGTTTTTAGGCGCTTTTTCAATCTTTGCATTTGCGCCAAGGCTTTCCGCTAAAATCAGCTATGATTTAGGCATGAAAAATTTGTCTACGTCTTGTTATGAAAGGGTTTATCATAAGACAGGGGAGTTGGATGATTTAATTGCCGTTATTGATAGTGCTGTCTACGCAGAAAAGGAAGATACTATTATTGAATACGGCGCGCTTTTATTTAACACCTACGGTAGCTCTGAAGTGTTTTATAATTATTGTTCGGCTTTAGATGCTAGTATTGAAGAAGGTGCTTATACAACCTTTGATTATTATGCTAACACCGTGTTTATGGCTATGTATTCTCAGGGCTTGAAAGAAGAAGCTGCTAAATTTGCTATTAAAAATATGAATAAGTATTCAGATAAAAGCGTTCTTATGATGGCAATGATTTTAGCAGACCCTACAAACGATAAGCCGTTTGGTGATTTGTTGGTAAAAACTTACAAGTCATTAGCTCAAGGTGGCGATACTTCTAAATACGCTTATTTCGTAAGAGATATGAGACAATATAAGGATGAAAACGATAAAAGCGTTTACAATTTCTAACGGAGAAAAAAATGGAAAATTGTTATGAGCAAATAAAAGCTAGATGTCCTTTCTGTGGAAAAGACCTTGAAGTTGCAAAAGGCGATACAAAAATAACTTGTCCTTCTTGCAATGCAGAAGTTTCTGCGGTAATGGCAATTAAATATTACGAGTCTTTAACAAGTAACCATGAAGACGCTAAAGAGGCGCATGGCGAAAACTATCGCAAATTGGAGCTTATTTTAGATGAAATTAAAGGGCTTGTTGAACTTGGCGAGTGGGAAAAAGCCGAAGAAAAGTTTAATGAAGCAATATCTTTAAGTGATACCGATTATAAAGTTTATATGGCTATGGTTGCTATAAAAACTAAAAATTATACGGATTTACAAGACGAAGAGCATAAGGAATATATCAATAAGGCAATTGCTTGTGCTGATGAAGAATCTAAAAAAGAAATAGTAAGAGAGTATAGAGAGTATTATCATAAATGCAATTTAAGTGAAGAAGAGTTGCAATCCTATACTGAAGAAACTAATAAAATAAAAAAGGCTAAGCTTGAAAAAAGCTTAAAGGCAATGATTCCTGAATATATGGCAAAGGAAAAGAGAAATAAGGTGTTTATTGCATTGTTTCCTATTTTTTTAGCGCTTGGAATTGCAACGGTATGCGTAGCTTTGTTTATTGAAGAAATTGCTTGGCTTTCAATAGTAGGTGCAGTAATCACGTTTATTGGTTACTTATTCTTTAGATTTTGGTTTTTAAATAGGGACAAGATAAGGGCGTTCAACTGCTTGCTTGACCTTTATGATTTTGTTGACTCTAAAGAATATAGCGTGCAAACAGCAGGCTCTTTATACGCGCATATGCAAAAGCATGCAGATAAGTTTGAAGAAAACGCGCCTGTCGTTTCTATGATGGACGTTACAAGCAGAATGATTGATTTTGTAATAACTATGCAAGATAGCGATATAAACGAATTTATGTTAAAAAGCAAGTATTTTTCGCAGTTTGTTGAAGCAGAAGAAGGGGAAAACGTATGATTTTTACCATTGAAAACGCCGTAATTAGAGTTAGTGTTGAAACAAAGGGCGCGCAACTTAAAAGTATTTTCTCTAAAGAAACTGGCGTAGAATACCTTTGGCAAGGCGATGCAAAATATTGGACGGGTAGGGCATATAACCTTTTTCCTTTCGTTGGCAGATTTGCAGAAGGTAAATACGTTGTTGAGAATAAAGAGTATGCAATGGATAGGCATGGCTTTGCAAGGGGAACTGAATTTAAAATGGTTGAGCAAACCGAAAGTTCTCTTGTTTTTGAGATAAGAGAAAGTGAGCAAACGCTTGCCATCTATCCGTTTAAGTTTATTTTTACAGTAAAATTTGAAATAGTAGGCAAAAAGCTTGTAGTTACCTATGGCGTTAAAAATACAGGCGATAATACTATGTATTTTGGTCTTGGCGGACACCCGGGCTTTAACGTTCCTTTTGATGGTGGCGAGTTTGAAGATTATTACGTGGAGTTTGCTTGTGAGCATAATCCTACTCAAGTTATTGCAAACGATAAGGGGCTTATGACGGCTGAACGTAAGGTTTTAGCTTTAGAAGACGGTAAAATTATTCGCCTTGAGCATAACCTTTTCGATAACGATGCGATAATTATGCAAGACGTTTGTAAAACAATTTACGTTAAGGGCAAAAACACCCAAAGGAGTATAAAAGTAAGCTACCCAGAGATGGAATATTTAGGTCTTTGGCATATGCCTAAAACCGATGCGCCATTTCTTTGCGTAGAGCCTTGGATGACCTTGCCTTCTCCTGACGGAGCACCTGAAGTTTTTGAAACTAAAGAACATATCGGCGTTGTTGAGAAGAATAATACGTTCGAAACTTTTTTCGATATAGAAATTATAGAATAAAATTAAAAGCCGTAAGCGGGGAGAGCTTACGGCTTTTTATTACTTAAATCGCCTTAAAAGGTTGCGAATTCAAGCTGTTTTTCTGGGAGATTTTCCCAATATTTCATAGGCAAAAACTGTTTCATAAGCCTATGGTTTTTACGTTCTTTGATATTTACGCTTTTATAATACGTTTGCCAAAGCTTTTTAAAGTTTACTTCTTCGTTAGAAAGATATACGGTAACCTGTCTATCTTCGGCGTTTACTTGTGTTACTTTGTAGCCGTCATACATACCTAAAACGTTTCTTTTCGTATCGTGAATTATAAACGCTTGGTCTGCAAATCTTTTTGCAAAGTGTGGCATTAAAAGCCAAGTGATATCGTTATCGGGGTTGTAATGGGCGTAGTAGTAACCGTCTACAGATTGCTCAAAACGAATAAATCCCTTAAAACGGTGTAATTCGTAGGTAACTTTTTTAAGAATATCACAAAAGGCTAAAACTCGGCTATCTGCAAAATTTTTAGAAATATCTATCTTTTTATTGTCTATGCAAGCTTTTATATAATTGAAGATAACCGTAAATTTGTCTTCTTGTCCACTTTTAAGGGCAAGGGCGATATCGTTTAACACGTTTGGCGTTGCAAGGGATTTTAAGCACCTTGTTACACGGTTAGATTTTTCAATATCGCTTTCTATATTATATAATTTATCGCAAAAGCCAACTTGAACTTCTTTGTCAGTAAGTCTGTTTGGTATAAGTTTGCCGTAGTATGAGTCGAAAACACAAGTAAGTAATCCTATTTTTGTTCCGTCGAAAATATAAGTTGTCATAATTCACCTATTAAAACGCTCGATTTAATTTCGTCGTTTGAAAACATTGAAAGTTGTGATAAAGTAACGCTGTCCGTGCTAGTAAGAAGAAGGGTGTTTTTTACTGCAAGTTGGTTTTGTGTGCCAAAAAATTTACCTTTGCACGTTATAAAATTTATTGCCCTTTTTAAAACTATTCTCATTTTAGCAAGGTCTGTAAAGTCAAGTTTAGCAAGGCGCCTTGCATTTACTATTTTATACGCCCCTTTAAAGCCTATACCGGGCACTCTAACCAAAACTTCGGGTGGAGCAGTATTGATTTCTACGGGGAAGAATTCTGGGTGTTTAAGCGCCCAATGGCACTTTGGGTCGTATTCTTCGGGTAGGTTTTCGTTTTCGTTTAAAATTTCTTCTGCAGTAAATCCGTAAAATCTAAGTAGCCAATCGGCTTGATATAGTCTATGCTCTCTAAGTAAGCCTACGGGGTTTGTGGGGAGCATAGAATTGTTTTCGTTAGTTGGAACGTAAGAAGAGAAATAAACTCTTTTAAGTGAGTATTTTTTATAAAGTCCTTGCGAAAGTCTAACGATTTGTCCGTCGAATTCTGGCGATGCGCCAACAATCATTTGGGTAGTTTGTCCTGCTGGGAGAAATTTGTTGTATTTTATTGATAGGGCTTGTCTTTTTTCGTTAGCCATATAGCCCATAGGGGAGAGAATGCCCGTTTTACTTTTTTGGGGAGCTAAAAGCTTAAGGCTTCTCTCCGATGGCAACTCTATATTAAAGCTCATTCTATCAACGTATTCGCCTGCTCTCATAATAAGCTTTTGGTCGGCAGATGGTATTCCTTTAAGATGAATATATCCGTTAAAGCGATGAAGCTTTCTAAGGCGAATAACCGTTTCTAAAAGCTTTTCCATAGTTGTATCAGGGTTTTGGTCAACGGCAGAAGAAAGAAACAGTCCTTCTATCATATTCCGTCTATAAAAACTTATGACAAGTTCGCAAATTTCTTCTGGGGTTGCTTCGGCTCTCGGCACGTCGTTGCTACGGCGATTTACACAGTATTGGCAGTCGTAAGAGCACTTGTTTGTAAGTAGTATCTTAAGTAGAGAAATACATCTGCCGTCTTCTGTAAAGGAGTGGCAAATACCTGCCATATCTGCATTGCCCAAACCACCACGGGTATTGCGTCTTGATGAGCCTGAAGAAGAGCATGAAACGTCGTATTTAGCACTTTCTGTTAAAATTTTTAATCTTTCGTAGTCAAGCATTTTAAACGCTCCAATATCGACTAAGTTTGGTTTCTGACTTCATACTTTTAAAAAATCACAGATAAATACTGTAAATTCTCAACTTTTACCCAAACACGAACAAATGTTTGTTTTCTTTATTATACTACGATGAAAATCAAATGTCAAACAAATGTTCGTATTTTCTTAAAAATATTTTAAAATTGTTGAGTTTATAATTAAATGCGAAGTTAGAAGTTCGCATATTTCAACTTTAATAATGCCGTCGGTGGTGGCTATAATAATCACCGCCACTTGGAAAGGTTTGTAAGATAAACATTTGTGCTTGTATGTTTATTGTGAGTTAGATTCTCGCCCTTTCCTTTTTTTGTTCTATTTTTTTATTTTATTTAGTTGCGGTTATTTCATTCCGCAAAAGGAGGTATTAAAAATGAAGAGATGTATTTTGTTAAGTGTGAGAGAGCAAAAGGATTCCAATA